>JAIBDQ010000211.1 GCA_024686135.1 Halobacteriovorax sp.
AAATAGATTTTTAGCCAGATTGAATTTTTTTTTCGCATATCATCTTCCTTGATGATTCTATAAAATTTGTATTTAAAATTGCGTATAATACATATTATAGGTGTTAATATAGCTATAAGTATATGAAATAATAGAATTTCTTCGTATTTCCATTCTTAGGGCCTTTTTTGGAATATAGATGCCAGTATGAGGGGATTTTTAAAATAGTCCTGAATTCTTGACAGAAATGGTTTGGCGCGTTATTATTATTTATCACCCAAGGAAGTCGGGTGGTCTAGCCTTCATGGTTTTAAAGTTCAAGGAGTGAACATGAGAAACAATCCCTACATTTTAGGTCTACTAATTATCCTATCTGTCTTTTTGTACTTAAAAGAAGATCAACAACCTAATATTGGTACAACGAGTTATATAAAAACCCCAAAAATGAAGCTTGGGATAAAACCTTTAGTTTTAAAAGATAGTTTCCACGCTCATGAGTACGATGAGACGGCCCGGAGTATAAAGCTTGTGGCCTCTAATTCAGAAAAATTAAAGTGTAGTTTCTCAGCAGGTCGCGTTTTTAAAAACTGTTCAAATAATGAAGTCATCAATTGGAGCAAAGGAGCATATAGAAGTGATTTTAGCTTTATTGTTAAAAATCAATATGGGGCCAAGGTTCGTTTTTCACCTCGAAAGCATAATCCCAATATTAGTTTTCATTCTTGCGATCGCTTTTTAAAGAAAAACACAAGCGAGCTCTCACTAAGAAATGCCATCAGAAATATACATGATAAAAATAAAGATGGGATGAAGATAGTCTGTCTTGATTCCAAACAGGTAATCGAATTAAATGAAGGGCCATTAGTTATCAATAGAGATATGGCGATCATCGGAACCCATGCTAACTCACCAATCATTAGAAGCACAGGGGACTTTCCCGTATTTAAAAATGAGAATAAGACCTTATTTCTTTATAATTTAAAACTAGAAGCAGGACTTGCTAAAAATCATGGTTTAACTCTTGGAGTAGGGTCGTATTTAGGCGCAGACAACTTAAAGATACTCGTTTCTAATGAGGGCGGAGAAGGTATTCACTGCTTTGGCTGCACAATAGATGGGGATCGAGTTAAGATTAAAACACTTGCTGCTAATTCAAAAGCTATTTTCTCTAGCCTTGGTCTACTTGAATTAAGATGGGCCTCTCTTGTCGTTAATGGTGAATCTTCCATGGCCTTGAAAACTGATATGGGAAGCTTTACAAATATCCTAGAAAAGTCCGTTTTCATATCAAATGAGACAGGACCGGCAATTGAGTTAGTTGAATCAGGACTTTATTTTAGTACGGGAGTTATAGAGCAAAATGGTGCAGGAGCAGCTGTATACTTATCAAATCTTGCTGATTATATAGGTGAATTCCAATCCCTTACTGTTAAGTCTAAAAATATCGGTTTTATGATTAAAAATGCTAAAAATGTTTTCTTAAAAGATATAGAGATAAACTCAAAAGGAGCCAGAATGGTTAACCTTGGTTCGACTAGGGTTAGTCAAAACTAAAACTTCTTTTTAAACCAGCAAAAGCTCTGGTGCTATCTGACATTAGTATTTTCTGATTTGTGTTTAACTTATAGGCCCTGATGTAGATTTGAGTGGCTTCTTTTGAAAGAGTCCAGGTTAGACCTCCACCATAACCATCTCTATCGTTATGACCATATAGAGCAGAATTATAAAATGCAGGTGCTGAGTCAGACTGATTATCAAAATATTCCAAATCTAGCTTAAACCCACCATATTCAAAGTTAAAGCCTAAGAGGTATCCAGTATTTCTATTGTCTGGTGCCTTGTCATTGTAGAGGTATTGTCCTTTGAAACCTATGGAAAGCTCTTCCCCTAAATTAAAGCCTAAATTAAAATTGGCATTATATCCTTGAAAGTCATAAAGAAAGAACGTCGTCGAAGTTGATGAGCCTCCTGTACTATTACCTAGGAATTGTGAGTTATAGGCGACATTGGCACTAAGGTTATTATACTTAAAGCGCATGGCCTGAGCTTTGAAGAACATAACGTCGCCACCAAGGTGCATAGAAATCCCTTCCATGAGAAGTGAAGGAGCTCCTTCATCAACGCTTCCTAATCTATTAGTTAAAAAATGATTTGATGGTACTGACTGCGCTAGAAAAAAACCAAAGCGGTAATCAGCTATCTCAAAATTTAGTGATTCTTTGGCGCCGACAAAAGCACTATCAGTGAGAAGTAGAGGCGAGTTATACTCACCTTGATTTAAGGCCCCAGCTTTTAGGACAATTTGTTCTATTGGAGAATAATTTAATGAGGCTTCTTTAAGAACCAGGTCTTGTCTCGGCTTAAACTCATCTACAAATAAACTCTCATTGCTTCCCGTTTCTAGAATAGCACCGGCAATTACCTGGGCCTCAAGATCAGTTAGAACAGTTTGCTTTATATTTCCAAACATTGAAAAGCTAACAACCCTTGCCTCTGTTTGTTGATCATCAACAGTCAGAGCTGCGATACCTGCTTCCGCTTTAATATGAGTAGGGGGGTTATTAAAAAGAGCAGCATGAGCTACCCCAGTAAATAAGCACAATAGTAGATAAATAGTTAACTTCATTAAGAAAATTTTAACATAGTTTTTTAGAAAATTTCACCAAGTAAAACACTCAGGAGCTACGGTTTTATTGTTTAGATTCCGACAAGGACTGTAGGAGAGAGTTATGAATAAATTTATCTTATGTATTTTGGTAATTGGATTAATTGGCTGTAGTAAAAGCCCTGATTTAAAATATCGTTTACCGGCATCTGGCGAAGGACTTAGTAATCTTGAGAATATTATAGATTCCCTAGGTAAGGCAGTGTCAACTCCAGTAAATAGTTCAACAGTTTGCTCTGAGGAACTAGAAAAATATTATGGTGCTTTATTTTCTCTTACAAGTGCAGAAGTCGACTTAGAAAAGTTTGATAAAATAAAAGTGCACTCTCTTGTTCAATCGTCCTTTGAAACGAGAATTGAAATGAGAAAGAAGCTCAAGGATCTAGTACTTAAAACTGAAACAGATCAAAAGTGTTTACATAATGTCAGAGCGACGGTTAGGGCCCTTAGATATGTAGAAGATTATATGGTAGAGGTCACAGAGTTTTCACATAAAGAAAAGGTAGAGGTTGGCTATACAACTTTAAAAGGTGAAGCCCCTTACTTTTTAGTTAACAAAGATTTTAACTTCAAAGGTGTCGATGATCTAAGGGGAGGAGACGTTATTCTCTCGAGAGGGAATGCCTACAGCTCCGCGGCCATTGCTAGAATCGGTACTGCAGATGCTCAGTTCTCTCACCTCTCTCTTGTTCATGAAGATGAGAAGGGAAACCTTTTTACTTCTGAGGCCCATATCGAAATAGGTTCTGTGGGCGAGCCAATCCAGGCGCATATCGATCAAGGGAATGCAAGAACTGTGGTCTTTCGCTTTAGGGACCCATTAATTGCAAAGAGAGCTGGCGAGATCATGTATAAGAAGGTTCGAGCTAAACAAGAACAAAAGAAAAATATTAAATATGATTTTGGAATGAACTATGCCGATAACACAGATCTATTTTGTTCAGAGATTATTTATGATGGATATCGTCAGGCCTCAGATGGGGAACTTGATGTTCCAGTCTTTAAAACTAAATTTAATAAAGGACTGATACCATTTTTACAGAAGCTAGGAATTAATATTGATGAAACGAATGTCGATAGTTTTGATACCTTTGGTCCGGGGGATATTGAATTTGATTCGAGATTTGATCTCGTGGCAGAGTGGCGAAATCCAGCTCGTATGCGTGATACTCGAACAAAAGACTTAGTTTTAACTAAGCTATTTGAATGGATGGAGAAAGATGGATACAGATTTCACCCTCCTGGAAAAATCAAGAGAAAAGCTTGGTTCAGTTGGGTGCTTAGAAGAACACCTCTTGTGTCATTGGCCCTAAGGGGAAAGTTCCCTAAATATATGACGAGAGATCAGTTAAGACTTTTTTTGCTTCTTGATGAGGTGGGGATTAAACTTCAAGATAGAATTGACTTAGTCCAAGAGGAATATGGAAAGCCAATGACTCCTAGAGAAATTTTTAAAATTTTAGAAGATTATCGGGAGGAAGACTTTGCTAGGTATGAACAAAAGCCTAAGAATTCGAAATTCCATAGAAATTTTCATCCTTAAATTCATATTTGACTGATTGCCCTACTTATTCGAAAGTGGGGCATGACTACAATAGCTAAAAAGTTCAAAGATAAATTCACTAAGAAAGTTTTCGCCTGCCCAAGCTGCTCTAAGCAGCTTAGAGTGCCAATAAAGCCGGGCAAGATCCTCATGGTGACCTGCTCAAGATGTAGTGGTCAGATTCAGCTTTCATTCAAAAGCCCCTTAAGTGAGCTTTTTACTTGGGAGCAGGGACGTCCTTTTTCCTATAACTTTAGAATGTTCACTTGGCGTTTAAAAGGCCTTCCTATGCAGTTTAAAATAAGCTTATTGCTGCAAACCATTATTATGATTTGGATGTTTCAGCTTCTAGCTGGAATGCTGATGGGCCCTAAGGCACCATCTGCGGAGCCTTTAGCACCCAAAGCTGATTATGTTCGAAAAATCTAAATAAAATCAAATATCTATCATTGTTTACAACTATAGATTTTTCCTAGTTTTAGGTATAATAATAGGAAATTTTAAATTTATT
>JAIBDQ010000059.1 GCA_024686135.1 Halobacteriovorax sp.
AATACTATAAGAAATTTTTTCTTCCGGCTTCAAGAGGAACTGGAGAAGGCGCTAAAAAGAAATATGTTGGATTAGTCTATGATGGAGACTCTGACAAACTTCAATTTGCTGGTATGGAATATGTAAGATCAGATTCGACTAAGTTGGCTAAAACTTTTCAGTATGGCCTTTATGAAAAGCTTTTTTCGAACGAAGAGATGGAGAATTATATTAGGGATTTTGTAGAAGAGCTAAAGTCTGGAGCTTTTGATAGTAAACTTGAATATTCTAAAAGGTTAACTAAAGCTCCTGATGAATACATCAAGTCCATTCCTCCCCACGTAAAAGCGGCTCTGCAGTTGCCTAAGGAAGATCAAAAGAACTTGAGGCGAATCTCTTATATCATTACTCGAAGAGGTCCAGTGCCAATTGAGCTAGATCATTCGGATATCGATTATCAGCACTATATTGATAAGCAGATTAGGCCACTCGCGGAAGATGTGCTATGGTTAAAAGATAAGAGCTTTGACGATATCATTACTGGGGATCAGCTAAAACTATTTTGAAAACTAATCTAAACAAATATTTGCAAAAATGGGCCTATGTGGCTTTCGTCGTAATCGCTCTGGCCATAGGTTATAAGCTTTATGAACAAGACTTATATGTATGGTCTTGTGATTCAGAGGCCAATACGGGGTCCTGTCTTCTGGCTTCCAGAATATATTTTGATAATGAAAATAAAATAATGGGCGAAAAGTACTTAAGAAAGTCTTGCAGTGGTAACTATGCTTTGGGATGTTTTGAGCTTGGAAATTTTTTAAGGGATGAAGCTACTTTAAAAAAGGCTTGTGAACTAGGGCACAAGCCTGCCTGTAAAAAAAATTAAAGCTGCTTTACTCCACTTGCCATCACTAAATATTCAGCAACTTCACCGGTTACCTTTGGGTTTTTAATTCCCGCATCTTCTAGATAATGTTTAGCTTCTTCTTTGCTTAAAATTTTTCTCGAAACAATTCCTTTAACTCTTACCTTCTTTCCGACGAGTGAAATAGGAACAAAGAACTTATAATCTTTAAATTTTACTCTCGTGGAGCCAGACTTGTTCTCTAGAGTCATCCAGCAACCTTTCTTCACGCAAACTTTTCCAACCTTAGCGTCAAAGACAATTTCTTTTCCATCATGCTTTGAAAAATTTTTAGTAAGGCTATCTAAACTAATTGATTTTTTTTCTTTTATATCTGATCCATAAAAAGGCGCTTCTTTAACCTTATTTCCACTATGACTACCAGAGCTCATGAGTAGAATTGACCCCACTAAAAGTATAACTAGTTTTTCTATATTGCTTCGCATACGATTCTCCTTAAAATTTGAGATATCTTAACTTTGGAGAGGGCATGAGGACAATTGTTTTTGGTGGATCAGGATTCTTTGGAAGGGAACTTATCGAAATCTTATTGTCTAAGGGGCACCATGTCACGATGGTGACTAGAGGAAAACGTGAGTTTCCTGAACATGAAAACTTAGAAAAACTTGTCGCAGATAGAAATGACTTAAGATCTCTAGAGGAGCTTTTGAAAGATCGTCATTTTGATGTGGCCTATGATCAATTAGGGTTTTGTTCCGGTGAAGCTGAAACCTTAACTAAAGTTTTAAAAGGGAAGATCGAACACCTGATTTTCACTTCCTCCAAGAGTGTTTATGACTACGGAATAGACTTAAAAGAGGAAGAAGTCGACACTTTAAAAATGGAACTTAAGATGGGTTCAAGGGAAGACTTTGATTACGCTGAAGGAAAGAGGCAGGCCGAAGCTTATTATCTTCAAAAAGCACCATTCAAAGTTGGATGCTTTAGGCCACCTGTTGTTATTGGAAAAGGAGATACATCTGAGCGCTGGAATTGGCATTTAAAAAAAATATCTAAGGGCGAAGCCATTTTCTTCCCCAATAGTGAAGCATACTTTTGTGTTCTCTCTTCCGAAGATGCGGGAAGGGCGCTTTGTCATATGGGAGAACAGCGAGTTGAAGGTCCTCTTAATTATATGTCTGCAAACCCTAAGCTAAGTGAGATTATTGCCCATATGGAAGAAGGTGTTGGTAAGAAACTTATTTTGGCAGCAGACAATTCTGGTGGCGAGCATAGTCCCTATGGAATTGAAAAAGACTGGTTTATGAACACCAGTAGAGCTGAATCTTTAGGTCTTACACCTAAAACTAAATTTGGCGATCTTGCAGCGGAATTAAGCCTACAAAGCTTTGACTAATAGGGGCTAGCACCTCAAAATTTAGTAAAATTACTTAAAAACTGGAAAGGAATATGAAAAAGGTTTTTCTCACCTTATTTTTTCACTTAAGCTCACGGACTTTTGGGGCAAATAAGTGAAAAGAATTCCTAAAAGGTTCAAAGAAGCGATCCTTCTTTTTAATAAGAAAAAAGGGAGCTCTTTAGCAGCGTCTTCTTCTTTTTATGTGATCTTATCTATCGTACCTCTTTCTCTTCTATTTATTAGGATGGTCGGAATCGCTTTAGGTGATCTGGGGAAAAGTGAGAAGGAGATCTTTGTTCTGGCCGGGGGCCTTTTCCCAAATGCTGCCCCAGAGATGTTAATGCAGTTTAAGCGTTTGCTAGCAGGACCTCTCTTTGGTGGAGGAACCTTTACCGTTATCAATACTGTCATTTTATTAATTACGGGTTTTGGTCTTTTCAATTCAATTTGGAATGGACTCTATTTAATGACTGATGATAAATCTCATACTTCTAAGTGGAAGTATCTACAGGGAATGGGAATAATTGCTATAAGTATTAGCTCTCTTATCTTCTTGCTCGCACTTCCACCTATTCTTATGGGAGCACTTACATTTTTAAAAAAGTCCGGAGCCATTGATTATATGCAGTCTGTTCAAGCACTAGGCGGATTTGTCGATTGGCTAAATACCATCAATTTAACGAGCTTTAAGTTTCTTAGATCTAATATGTTTGTAGGCCTATTAATCCTTGGGTATTTTACATTTTTATATAGATGGTTTTTTAGATTTAAAATTACTTGGAGAGAGTCATTCTTTAGCTCGTTTACTTTTGTTTTCTTTTTACTTTTAGCAAAGAACTTATTTTGGATTTATTTTACTAATGCCAGAACAACCTTGGTCGCAAATTATGGTGACTACTATACTTTTATTTTAGCTTGTACCTGGATTTTCCTCGTCATGTGTTTGTTTTTCTTTGGAGCATGCCTGTCCTATCAATTTCAGAAGTATCCACTCGACATAGGTCTCCCCATTGAGGATAATAAACCTAATGATTAGATCTATTTTAAATATATATATTTTCGTTTTAGTGGCCGATGTGATCCTTTCTTATCTGCCCCAATTTAGAAATTATCCGGCCGTTATTTATGTAAGAAAAGCCGCTAATTTTACCTGTAAGCCAATCCGAAAGCTTCTGGCTCAGCTTGTTCCGCAGGATTTTCCCTTCGATTTCTCTCCATTTGTTGTGATTTTATTGATCAAAATCCTTGAGGCCCTTTGGTAGAGCGTCGTTCAGTGATTCTTGGACATTACTTGTCATTTAGTACGAATTCTTTATAAAATTTAGTGTAAGAAACACTTAAAAGGATTGTTATGGACGACAGCCAACTAAGTTTTGAAGCTCTTGCTAGAGAGACTATGGAACTCAGCAGGGATTTTAAAAATTCCGAATTTTCCTTTGAAGATGAATTTCATCATCCTAAAGAAAAAGAAATTGTTGCACCTAGTGGTGCAGGACTGCTTTATATTTTAGAGAAGGGCATTAGTACTTTCTGTATTAGAGGTTTTGTTTCTAGTGACTTATCAGAGAGTTTTGAAGAATTAGGCGAAGGCGAGTCTTCAATTATTGAATCTTTGAAGATCACTGAAGAAGAACAAATCAATAGCGTTCGTTTTTTTCCAACCGAAAATAAAGAGCTCGCGGAAGTCATTTTAGATGAGCTGGTTAATCGTCGTTTCCCTATTGAAGAAGACATACTATGTAACTTAAGTGATCCAGGTTTTAGCTGGTGGATGGATGAGGATGATGATCATTTTCAGGTCTTCTTTAAATCCCATGGGATTCATAGAGCCGATGACTATATAAGACTTGGTCCACTTGGTGATTCAACTATCGCTAGTAATAGAATTTTAAAATCAGAAAATATTTTTAGAGGAGCTTTTCCAGTTGGTGAATTTGTTGCAACTGACAAAGGCTTCGCGATTAGTACGACAGACCCGACAAATCCAAATTTTTTAATGTTAAAAAACTTTTTCCTAACGGGTAAAAATACGACCACACCGGCGACTTTTCCATCAACCGGCGATGGAAAGACCCTCTATTTCTACTTTAAGGAAGTTTCTGTTCTTCGCGAATTTTGGCTTCAAATTGAAAAAGATATAGCCGAGTAACTCACTTTTTTTCTAGGGTGAGCTAACTTCTTGATTTATAATGAATTGACAGGATGTTTCAAGCAAACGGCTTTTTAGTCTTTGCTTGGCGTTAAACAAACAGGAAGTTTGTATGGAATCAACAAGTGTACATAGCGATAGGCTACGTAAGGCCATCGAAAGAAATCGAGCTAAGCAGTCTCGAAGATCTACCTCATCATCACAAGCACCAGCTAGCGGTTATAGCTCAAGGGCCACAAAGCCTGCGGCCAGACCAGCGGCGAGCAGAAGAACTGTGGCTAGAGCCGATGACGTAGAATTCACAACAAGTATTAGAAAATCTCCACGTAAAGCACCGGCCAATGTTGGATATGCGACTAGCAGGTCAGTTGTTAAAACTTCGCCGGTAAAACGTAGGGCCAAAAAGAAAAAAAATACAAAAGGACAAGGCTTCCTTCTCAAGCTCGGATGGGCTTTTGCAGGAGTTTTATTAGTGAGATTAGTTTTTTCAGGAGGCGGGGTCCTGGATTATTATGAAAGAAAAGAACTTGTAGATAATAAAGAAGATGAGTTCGTTTCTATTGGCGTAGAAAATGAAAACTTAGTGGGAGAAATTGAACTTATTCAAAACTCTGATAAGTATCAAAGAAAACTAGTAAGGGATCATCTCGGATTTATTGCTAAGGATGAGTTTTTGATTTTATTTTCGAAAGGGAAGAAGACCCAAGCCATTTAAGTTTATGACCCACGAGCAGCTTCTTTGAGAGAGGAGAAGCTGCATCTAACTCAAGCACATATCGACAATTTATAGATTTAGTTCTGGCAATTGCCGGTGGTTCTGATCTGCCCGGATGGTGAGGAACATTCCTTTCCACGTGAAGGATAATGAGATCTTTACTTAAAAAGAAAATATCCAAATCAAAATACGTATCCGGCATCCAAAAACTTCTAGGCTCAGTATTGTCGTAAATAAAAAGCATTCCCTGATTTGCTTTTAGACTTCCAGCTTTTCTGCCACTTAGGCCTTGTTTTTGAGTCTTCTCAGTTAGGGCCAACTCTACCTTTATGAGCTTCCCGTCATTTGTGGCAAGGCGTCCATGGGGGATTCCGGCTTCGCCGCGGCAGCCAATAAGGCTGAAAACGGCCAAGAGCAGAAGATTTTTAATGAGGCATCGGCGCATTTGCGTTATAAATAGGGTCATCCTTTAAAAGACTAAGGGAATTAAAAAGAGGTGGCAAATGAGTGCTGGATTATTGCGGAGCCATACCTGCGGGGAACTCCGAAAAGAACATGTTGGAAATGAAGTAACACTTTGTGGTTGGGTAAATAAGTACCGAGATTTAGGCTCACTCCACTTTATTGATATTCGTGACCGCTATGGTCTAACCCAACTTGGCTTTGAGCAATTTAAAGGTGATCTCACTATATTAAAGCAATGTGCCCTTGAGTCGGTCATTAAAGCGAAAGGAATCGTTAGAGAAAGACCTTCCGATGCTTTAAATAAGAATATGGAAACTGGTGAAGTTGAAGTTCAAGTTGTTGAACTAGAAGTTTTATCAAGATGTGATATTGATAATCTGCCATTTCTTCCACACGGACAAGTTGAATCGACTGAAGACTTAAAACTTAAGTATCGTTATTTAGACTTAAGAACCGAAAAACTTCAAAATGTTTTAAAGATGAGAAGTAAGGTCATGCATGATACTCGTAATGCTCTTTACGATGAAGGCTTTACTGAAGTTGAAACACCCATACTTTATAAATCAACACCAGAAGGAGCTCGGGATTATGTCGTTCCTTCTAGGGTTCACCCCAATCATGTTTATGCACTTCCGCAGTCACCTCAGACCTTAAAGCAGCTTCTAATGATTGGAGGTACGGATAAGTATTTTCAACTTTGTCGGTGTTTTAGAGATGAAGATCTACGTCATGATCGTCAACCAGAGTTCACACAAATTGATATAGAAGTTTCGTTTGCAACTCCTGAGTATATTAAGGCCCTTGTCGAAAAGACTCTTGGAAGTTTGTTTGAAATTGATAACCTAAAGATTCCTTCAATGAGTTTTCAAGAGGCCATGAGTCGCTATGGTTCTGATAAGCCAGATGTTCGTTTTGGGTTAGAGCATATAATTTTAACTGATCTCTTTGTTGATAGTGAGTTTGCCGTTTTAAGTAAGCCAGCTAAAGAAGGAGGAATGGTTAAGGCATTCTTCGTTCCAGAAGATGTGAAGTCTTTTTCTAGAAAAGAGACAGATGCTTTTGTCGATGTTGTGAAGCCTCATGGCGGAAAAGGAGTGGCCTTCTTTAAAGTTAAAGATGGTCAGCGCTCAGCGGGAATTTCTAAATTTATAACAGATGAAATCTTCGCCAAAATTGAAGAACGTGCCGCTGGAAATGAGAAGGGTGATGGAACTTGGCTCTTTTTTGCTGATACAGATGAAGACACAGTTCACTCTTGTGCCGATGCACTTAGAAGACATTTAGGTCATTCCCTTGATTTACTAGGAGATGAAAATAAGTTTTTATGGGTCTATGACTTTCCACTTTTTGAATATTCACAAAAAGAGGGAAGGCTAGCAGCT
Organism: Halobacteriovorax sp.; assembly: GCA_024686135.1. GTDB lineage: Bacteria > Bdellovibrionota > Bacteriovoracia > Bacteriovoracales > Bacteriovoracaceae. The sequence continues at coordinate 6,955 of JAIBDQ010000059.1, forward strand.
CGTCACCATCCTTTCACTATGCCAAAAGAAGAGCATTTGGATATGTATCTTGAAGGCGGAGTCGATAACTGGAAGAAATGTTTGGCCAACGCCTATGACGTTGTTTGTAATGGGTATGAGCTAGGGGGCGGATCAATCCGTATCCATAGAAATGATATTCAATCAACAATGTTTAAAGCATTAGAGATGAGTGAAGAAGATACTCAAAAACAATTTGGCTTCTTTCTCGAAGCTTTAAAGTACGGAGTTCCACCTCATGGAGGACTTGCTTTTGGTTTAGACAGAATCATCATGATTATGTGTAAGACAGAATCAATTCGTGATGTGATTGCTTTCCCAAAAACCAATTCTGCCACGGATTTAATGAGTGCCTCTCCATCTGTTCCGGCTCAAGCGCAATTAGATGAGCTGCATATGAATTGGCAGAAGAAGTAATGCTGGTTGCCCTTTATGAATTCAAAATAAAAGAACATATGAATGCCCAGTTCGAGAAGAACTGGGCGCTCTTCACAGATGCCATCTATCGTTGCCGTGGCTCTAAAGGCTCTCGCCTTCATACAACAAAAACTAAAAATACTTACGTTGCTTATGCTCAGTGGCCGGATGAAGATACTTATTTTGGAGATGGTGAATTCCCATACACGGAAGAAGAGTTAGTTGCGAGAGAGAAAATGCGTGAGTCCGTTCAGGAGAGCAAAGTTCTTCATATGATGGACGTGCTGGATGATCGCCTTAAAGTTTAGGCGGCTTTATCTTCGTCATCTTTTTTGTCTTGGTCTTTGTAGAACTCTGGACCAGGAAGATAAATAATATTCTCTTGAGAAACAACTTGTAGAGTGAAGTCTAGTTCAAGTTGTTCACTAGAGATTTGTTCTTTCTTGCTTTCTTCTTTTTCGATTTTAAGCATTAACTGATAATCCTCTTCAGTCATGACTTTAGAGTCAGAGAACATATCAGGAAGACCTGCTTTATTTTTATTAAAATATGGAATGGCAAAAAGGACAAATCCCGTAATATAGCAAAATAGATAAGCGCTTGTTCGCTTAAGACTCTCTTTAAAAGTGAGAAGATCTGTTTCTTTTCTATTTGGAACAACTCTTAGTCTAAAAAGAATTTTACCTGGAGTTTTCCCTGCGCCCATATAATAGCTTAGGAAAAAATAACCAAAGAAAACTACTGTGATAACTGAGAACTCAACTTTATACATTTGGTTTGTTAATAATGAATGAGACTTGTCTCCCATCATAAACATAAAAGTTTTTAAATAGCTTATGTAAGAGGCCATCAAAAGTTTTGTCGTTAAAAGTACGCAAAACAGATCTAAGAAAAAAGAAAACGTTCTTCGACGTAGACTTCCACCCTGTCTAGGTGATTTTAGCCAATCTGAATTTGGTGAAAGGTCTTGAAGATCCATTAGTTACTTATCGGGTGATAAATCCAAATACTGACAATAACCGAGTTATTAACTAAATGAAAAAGGACCTGTGATTTCAGTGATTTACTAGTTTCTTGGAAAATAACTTTACCCTCACATGCTGTCATCCTCGAATATTGAGGCAAGATATAAATCTGAGTAGAATGGAGGACATATGATTCAAATAAAAGACTTTTCCAAAAAGACCAACTTTTCCATAAGAATGCTTAGGTATCTCGAGGAAATTGGTTTACTGATTCCAAGTCGCGGAGAGAATAATTACCGTAGCTACACTGAAGGGCAAATTGAAATTGCAGAGACAATAAAAGAGCTTCAGGAGACAGGATTTCAATTAAAAGAAGTTAAAAACCTTTTTGAAGCCAAATCTGAATTGAATCTAAACTTAATAGAGAAGGTATTAGATAGAGAGTCTGAGGTTGCTGAGATTAAATCGGAAACGATTCCAAAATTAAAGTACTATCTAGACCAAGTGAAAAATAATTCAAAGCCGCTTTTTGAAGTCATAAAGGGGGGCGTTTCTCTCGAAAAAAAATTTAAAACACTTGGGGGAGAAGCGAAATTTCATCGTACCGCTTATAGTATTCCAATCTTAAGAACAATTTATGAAGACCATATTGCAAATGAAACTAAAGTCGAACTTATCGCAACTGACCTTATGAAGTTCGGACAATTTTTGTCTGAATCGAGAGGGGCAATCGATGTGTATTCTATTTTTAACGAATCAAGTTTTGCTTTTGGGGTAAATTTAAATGAAGAGTTTATCGAAGGATATAAAAAATCCTGGGATAAGTTTCTTCCAGGGATTGGTCTAGTAAAGCTTGAAGAATTCTCTAGAGAAGAGCTTTCAGAGTTGATGGGTATTCATGATGTGGTTATCAGAACGACTCTAAGGCTGAAGAATGGGGTAGAGGGAGAAGTTGTGGTCCCCTATACTCCAATCTATGCCATGTCTAAGCTTTAGAGTTTGCGAGACGTGTTAATATTGCCGAAAAACCCTTTATCCTGATAAATTGTCCCTATGAAAACACTAATCCTATTTTTACTTTTCACTAGTTCCCTTAGCATTGCAGGAGTTCCTAAGGGAGTTGATTGGCATAAAGGAAGCATAGAGAGTGCTTTTAAATTGGCCAAGGAGCAGAATAAGCATCTCTTTTTGTATTGGGGAGCTATTTGGTGTCCACCTTGTAATCATATTAAGAAGAAAGTTTTTACTAATCCGTCCTTTCAAAAAGAGGTTAAAAATTTCTTAGCAGTATATCTTGATGGTGATACGGACAGAGCTCAAATCTGGGGGGAGAAACTGAAAGCGAGTGGTTATCCAACGATGTTAGTGATGTCTCCGGATGGCAAAGAGTTGATGCGTTTTCCAACTTCCGTAAATGCTAAGAAGTATACGGAACTCCTTAGGACCAGCAAAAAAAGAAAAATTTCAATAGAGGATCTATTAAAAAAGAAAAGACCAACGGACGAAGAATGGTCTCAGTTAGCTTTTTATTCTTGGGGGCAAAATAAAGGGATTAAAGATAAACTCGGTCTATACGAGAAGCTCTATAATAAAATACCATTAAGACTTAAAGAAGAGAGAGCAGCATTACTTCTAAGCTATATTGGGAAACTATCCAAAGATAAAAAATCGAAACGCCTTAAGACTCCTCTTGGAAAAGATTTCGAAAAGATTATAAATCAAAAAGTATTGGCAAGAAAGTTTGTCTCTACCTTAGCGTATAGCGGCGGGAGTTATATTGATTTTCTTTACGACGATATAGAAAGTCGAATAAGGCATCATAGCAAACTTAAGAAATTATTAGATGAACTCTCTAATGATAAGAGCATAACCGTTGAAGAGAGGTTGTTCTCTTTGGCCTATGAAATGAACCTCGCTCTAGAAGATGAGAAACTCTTACCTGCTTTTCAAAAGAAACTTCTTCTTAAGGTAAAAGAAACTGATAAAGAAGCTAAAGATGGATATACCAGACAGGACGCTATGAGCACCGCCATATGGATTCTTAAGAAGTCTAAACTCCTAAAGGAAGCCAAGTCATATGCCCAAAAGGAATTATCAAAATCAATAGCTCCTTATTATTTTATGAGTTATTTAGCTTCAATTGAAAAAGATTTAGGTAATCTTGAAGGACAACTTTCTTGGAGTAAGAAGGCTTGGGAAGGAGCTAAAGGGGGGAGTACTCGCTTTCAATGGGGAACTTCCTATCTTAGGACTATGATAGACCAAAATAAGAAGAAGAACTTTGCTAAGGACTTTAAATCAATAATTGGAGAGTTGCTTAAGCAGCCGGATGCCTTTAGTGGCCGAAACAAAAAGAGATTAGAAAGACTTCAAAAGTCCCTAGCAAAATTAAAAGACAAAACCTTCAATCTTAGGATCAAGGCCATATTGCTAGAGGAGTGCTCCAAGCTAAAAGATGGAAAGTCCTGTCATAAGAGCTTTAAATCATTAAAGCTGATTTAACTGTCAAATTTTTAAACATGTAAAATTTAGTTAAAAAAGGGGATTTAATCCCCTTTTTCTATTGATTCTCCATAATAAAAGAAAATTAACTTATGGAGTTTATATGAAGAAGTTCTTTCTAATTCTGCTATTGGTATTTTCATCGCAAAGTTTTGCAGGTGATGAGTTTCTTTCTAATCAGGACTGTATTGATGCTTATAGAAGCGGCTATCTAAACCTTGAAGAATCTATTGGTTGGTTTAATGAAGGATCGTTCAATCGTTTTGAATTCTCGGCCTTTGTGACCACAAACTCTACTGGTGTAGGAGCAGTTCGAACGGCATGTCTGGCCTTTGAAAATCCTTCTGTTTCCAGCTGTGTGGAAGCCTATAAAGAACTTTATAAGGACTTGAGATCAAATATTAAGTTAGGTGCCATTTTAGTAGGTAACCAGACTCAGGTTACATATTCTAAAAAGATGCAACAAGTGATTGAAGAAGTAAAAAGAGATTCTGAAGGTAAGACCGGACTTGGAAGATTTTTCCAGTCTCTTAGAGTTGGAATCGGTGCCATTTCTGAAACAGTTCAAAGGGCAAAAGATATAACGATGCTTGAGTTTATTGACGCTAAATGCGGAAACTAATGTAGTGAATCGATAGATGTCTGTTGCAGGTCATGAAGCTTTTTCATGGCCTCTATGGGGGTCATATTCATGATATCGATGTCCTGCAGTTCACTATCAATTTTCTTTAAATGATCAGGGATAACAATCTTTTCTTCCATAGGGAACATATCTAGTTGGCTTCCCTTTTTCTTAACTTCAGTATCAATTTCAGACTTATCATCACTTTCAAGTTGCATTAAAAGTTCTTGAGATCTTAAAAGAACCTTTTTAGGTAGTCCGGCCATCTTTGCCACATAAATACCAAAGCTTTGACTGGCAGCTTTTTCAACTAAGTTATAGAGAAATTGAACATCACCATTATTATTTAAGGTTTCAACCGTAAGGTTTTTGGAGAACTCTTCCTTATCGGCCAGATCGATTAGCTCGTGGTAGTGAGTTGCGAATAAAGTTATGGCCTTTGTTTCTGCTAGGAAATGCTCACAAAGGGACCAAGCAATAGAGAGTCCATCGTAAGTGGAAGTTCCTCTACCTACTTCGTCTAATATGATCAAGGATCGGTCTGTTGCATGTCTGATAATCTCTGCGGTTTCCGCCATTTCAACCATAAAGGTCGATTGCCCTTTTAAGATATCGTCGCTGGCTCCAAGTCTTGAGAAAAGGTGATCACAAAGCCCAAGCTCCGCACTCTTGGCCGGAACAAAGCTTCCTAACTGGGCCAATAATTGAACGATGGCCACTTCTCTCATAACTGTCGTTTTACCGGCCATGTTTGGACCAGTGATAAGACCAAAGAAGCAGTCTTCATTTAACAGGATATTATGAGGAACAAACTTTTCAGATAAAACAGATTTGATTAGCGGATGCCAGGCACTATTGAGATTTACTATTTTCTTATCTTCATACATAACTGGGCAAGATAGATTTTCTTGTAAGGCCATCCAAGTAAAACTTTGAAAAACATCAATAAGTGATAATAGATCTGAAAGATTTTGAATCAATCCAGAATTCTCATTAATATCAGAAACTAACGTCTTGAAGATTTCTCTTTCAAGTCTTTCTAATTTTTCTTTTGCTGAAAGCATCTCTTTTTCAAATGCATCTAACTCTGGAGTTGTATAGCGTTCGCTATTAACTAGAGTTTGTCTTCTGTTGAAGCTTTTGGGGACTTTATCAGTATGAGTCTTACTAATTTCAATAAAGTATCCAGCAACATTATTATGTTTAATCTTAAGCTTAGGAATTCCTGTTTCTTCTCGGTAGCGCTCTTCCATCTCTACCATTTCTTCATGAGCGTTCTTAGAGAGTTTTGCCAGACGGTCACGTTTTTTACTGGCGCCTTTTTTGATAAGGTTGCCTTTTTCAAGAGCAGCGCCAATTTCATCATTGATCGTCTTTTCAATGGCAGCAGTTAGGCCCTCTAATGAGTCCTGTTCTTTCTTTGTAAGCTCTTTCCAGACTTTGAACTTATTTTTACCAATTAATGTGGATAGCTTTTCATAGGCGCGGTAAGAGGCAGCAATATTGAGAAGATCACCAGCCGTGGCCCTATTTGTGCCGGTTTTCGCTAAAATTCTTTCAAGGTCCCTAACTTCAGATAAGTCTTCGCGTATGGCCTCAAGCTTTTCTGTATCTTTAAGTAAGAACTTTATTAAGTTCTGTCTTTGAAGAATCGTTTCTTTAGATCTCGAGGGAGAAATAAACTGTTTTTTCAAAGACCTTGAGCCTATGGCGGTTTTTGTTTTATCAAAAAATCCAAGGACAGAATCTTTATAAGTTTCTCTACTTTTTGGTAGGATCTCTAATCCAACCAAAGTTGGAAGAGTGACTCTCAATTTATTTTCATCATTTCTTAATTGAAAAGGACGAATATGAAAGAAGTCATCGAGTTGCTGAGTAGAGCATACATAGTAAGCAAGAGCTCCTATTGGAGCTAGGACTTCAGGATTCAGCTTTAAGATTTTATCTCTTTTATGGCCTGGTATTAATTTTTCAGTATAGATATTACTTACTTTAGGATTAAAGTAATCATCGCTTAAACGAGTTTTAAGTGTTCCCATAACTTCAAGAAGCTTTTCAACTTCAGGAGTCTCTTCCCATTGACCCATATAAGTAATGAACTCACTTGGGTGAACGAGTCTAAGTCCCTCTAGAAAATCTTCTGCTGTTTGGAATTTTTGTCCGAAGAATTCACCGGTAGTAAAATCTAAGGCCGTTAAAAAATAAGTTCCGCCTGCAAAGTGAGCTACGGCCATATAGCGATGTTCAGCGGCGCCGGTTCTCTCAATATCATAAGGCATACCAGGACTGACGACTTGAACGATGGCCCTTTTTACAATTCCTACAGCATCCTTTGGGTCTTGAATCTGCTCGCATACTGCAACCTTAAGACCGGCTTCAGTAATTCTATCTATATATGCTGAGGCGGCGTGATGAGGGATACCTGCCATGGGGATTGGAACTCCCCCGACTTTTCCTCTGTGAGTCATTGCAATATTTAATATCTTTGAGCATTTCTCAGCATCTTCGAAAAAGACTTCGTAGAAGTCACCCATGCGAAAGAAAACAATATCTTCCATATGGTTTTTCTTTAGAGAGGTGTATTGCTCCATCATTGGAGTTAGCTTCACATCAGCTGATAGAAGCTCCGTTAGTGTGGTCACGGCCAAAGTTGTCTTCCTGTTTATTTGACTTGGTGACTCAAGAATACCGAAAAATTTACGAAGGTGCCATGGTAAAAATGATTTTGCGTTGCGTTTGATAATAGGATCTTTTCCTTGTGTTAGAATGTTCTAGTGAAACGAGTTCAGTGGTTATCTATTTTTGTTTTCGTGGGTCTTTGCTTTGGGATTATTGCCTTATCTCTGATTGGTAATTGGGATGGAGGTGAGTTTAGAAACTTAAAGTCCGCATCCGCTCCAACTAAACAAAATGAGGAAAGCTTCTTTAAAGAGGCGGAATATTTTCTGGTTAAGAATAATAAAAATTCATTAACCCTAATAGCCTCTCAATTAGCTTTAGATAGTAATACAGGAAGAACTGTTTTTTTAACCCCTAGAGGTGTGGCCTATACAGGTTCTGGAGAGCCAATCAACTATAAAGGTAAGACTGGTCTGTTAAAGGAAGGTAAAGAAGAGCTCATGCTTGAGGGTGAGGTTACGATGACGGTGGATCTGGCCAGGTACAGCTCTGATAAGCTTGATTATAATATTGTCTCCGATAAGCTCATATCCACGGGAAATGTGCACACATTCTCTAAGTCTCGGAAAACCGGAGATGAGATCGAAATATTCTCTGAGTCCGCTGTAAGTTATCCAAAATCCGAAAAGTCTCAGTACTTGGGAAAGGTGCGAGGTAAGATTCTTAGGAAAAGGGCCTATGAAGAGAGTGTTTACTTTAATTCCGGTAAGTTAGATCTGGATATGAAAAAGCACCAAATAGACCTTATTGATGATGTAAGGCTTAAGAAACAGTCGTTTACGGCGGAATCTTTAAAGGGAGAAATATTTCTCGAAAACTATAATAAAAGACTCAAGTATTTCGTTCTTTATGACGATGTGAAGATAGTGGAAACTGTAGTTCCAAGTGATGGAAGTTCTTCATTCACTAGGCGGGCCTTCTCCGAAAAATTGGAGGGAATCGTAAGTGAAGGTAAGATAGTCCTGACTGGAGCACCAAAGGTTTACCAGCATAAGGATGTGATTAAGGGCAATAAAATTGTCCTTAGAGAAAATAACGAAGTGGTAGAGGTAGATGATGCCAATACCAAATTCGATTTGAAGTGAGGCTATGGAAACAACAAGCTATTTAGAGGCTAAAAACTTAAAGAAAACTTATGGCAATAGAACTGTCGTGAGTAATGTGGGCCTAAAAGTTCACCAAGGTGAAGTTGTAGGTTTACTTGGTCCAAATGGTGCGGGAAAGACCACGTCGTTTTATATGATGGTTGGCCTTGTTAAGGCCGATGAAGGAATGATTAATTTATCGGGAGAAGATTTAACACCTCTTCCGATTCATGAAAGAGCGCTAAAGGGTGTTGGCTATCTTCCGCAAGAGGCTAGTGTCTTTAGAGACCTTTCAGTAGAAGAAAATATTTTTTCAGTGCTTGAGAATAGAGACCTTCCGAAGACAAAAAAGAAGACTCTACTTAATGCACTTATTAAGGACTTCGGTCTGGATCATATTCGAGAAAGTAAGGGGAATGCCCTTTCTGGTGGTGAAAGAAGAAGAGTTGAAATTGCTAGAGCTCTTGCCCTTGAACCAAAGTTTGTTTTACTCGATGAGCCTTTTGCTGGCGTTGATCCATTAGCTGTTAGTGATATCCAGTCTATTATTACAGGACTTAAATCAAGAAACATCGGCGTCCTTATTACCGATCATAATGTGAGAGAAACTCTCGGCATTGTAGATCGAGCCTATATTATGAATAGCGGTGAACTGCTTGTTAGTGGAACACCGGACGAAATTATTAATAACGATAGAGCACGGAAGTTCTACCTAGGAGAAGAATTCAGGATGTAATTCGCCAAGCGAGTAAATTATGGCGGTTAAATTAGGTCAACACATGAAGCAGACGCAGAGTCTTATGATGACTCCGCAGCTTCAGCAGGCGATCAAACTTCTTACTCTAACCCACATGGAAATGACTAACCTCATCTCTGAGGAAATGGTTGAGAATCCGATGTTGGAAGAACTCGGAGTCGATGGATCAGACGCTAAAAATGAAGCGGACTATAAAGTCGAAACTCTAGAGGGACAAAACCAAGAGTCATCACCAGATTCAATTAAAGAAGACCCTTTAATGAAAAAAGAAGGGGATGACTTTGATTGGCAAACCTATGTAGAGACATATGAGAATAATTCGAGTTCACCGCCATCAATGGCGAAAGCGGA
>JAIBDQ010000243.1 GCA_024686135.1 Halobacteriovorax sp.
CTTACCATCAAGGTCCCTATTATCAGCAGCGGCAGCCGCTGCATTTGCCTGGGCAAGAGCATCCTCAGCACTTACGCCGGCTCCAACTTCTGCGGTACTTGTATCTGAGCCTGAAACGGCAGTGGAGGGGTCAGTAATTGCTACAATTTGCTCTTCTTCAGTACTAGGAATAGTACGTGTTCCACCATTGGCATACTTTGTATAAAGTCTTCCATTTGAATCTTCGTAAACAAATGCTCCATCATCACCTAGTCTTCCGACGATCTGATCACTTGCATCCTCATTTCGAATGAGTTGTCCTTGTCTGAAAGCGGGAACTAATTCAATTCCGCCACTAGTGTTTTTTGTATAAATCTGACCTTCGCCGTTTCTAAAAACTTGAGGTCCTCCGACACCCATAGTTCCAACTAATTGCTCATCCTCAGGGGCTGAATTAGATCCTGGGTCTACGACAGTTGAAGGAGTTCCTTGACCGGTCAAAAGAGATGCCCTACTTGGTGAACCATTAGGAGATACTCCCTGATGATTTTGAAACATGACTCCTTGTTCTGCTAGAGTATCTAAGCTAGGAGTAACGATATCGGGACCAGTATTAAAATTCCCATTAAGGTGATTATATGAACCAGATCCAAGTGTGGTGTTATTTTCACCTAAGCAGGTAAGAGTTCCATCTGTAAAATTAAATGTAACATAACCTGGAAATTTACTTTGACATGCTTGCTGGAGCTGTGACTCAACAATTCTTGAGTAACCAGATAGAGGAAGCACTACCAGCAAGGTGGCCAATAGAAGTAAATAATTTTTTATAGTTCTCTTTTTCATCACATCACCAAAAGGTTTTTGTTTCTTTTACTATTTTACGTCTACTTAACGGTTACTTGAGTGAAAAACTTTAGTAATGGCGAATTAGCCTGTTTTTTGAGTTTTTATAGTGCTAAGTATCTGACTTTAGGAGAAAAGGGGAAGGCAAGAGGGTGTTTACAGGTGAGGTCTATTTGCCTTAAATTGATGGCAGATTGGGCGTAAAAAGCCGAAAACCCGTTAGGATCTAAGACTATGGAAGTTACCACTTTTCAATACCCTATGCTGATTATCGAAAAACACCTTGATACTTTCGGGCATGTGAATAATGCAACTTATTTAGAATTATATGAAGAAGCTAGATGGGACTTTATTGAAAAAAATGGCTGGGGGCTTAAAAAGATTCAGGCAACAGGAATTGGACCGGTCATCTTGGAACTAAATCTTAAGTTTAAAAGAGAGCTTAAGAACCGCGAGAAGATCACGATCACAAGTGTTTTTAAAGAAATGAAGAACTCTAAAGTCATGGTCTTATTTCAGCAGATGCTAAAAGAAGATGGGACTGTGGCCTCAGAGCTTGAACTAGATATTGGGGTCTTTGATTTAAAAGAAAGAAGTCTTATTAAGCCCAATGAAGAGTGGTTAACTGCTGTTGGTGTTAAAAGTTTAGATTAACATTGGCGACAAATTGCTCGTAGATTTTCTTGGCATTTTTTAAAACGATATGACGAAGCTCCATTGTTTTATAGGCATCACTATTTAAAAACTCTTCAAAAACTTCAAAGCTAAAATCATTAAGATATTCATTGGCCACGGGACGCATACTTAAATGCCACATCTCTGGAGCTACGCCGCCGCGATCTGTATCATATGGCCTATAGAAACCAAAGGCCTCTCGGTCTTTAATTCTTTGATCTAGCCAAGAGGAGAGTCCGCCAAAGATTCCATTTTCAGCGTATTCAGAGGGAACTAGTTGAACTCTATAGTCAGGCCCAGGAAGCCCCTTACGATCGATGACATCGATGTCTGTGCCCCAGTGATGGCGACTGGCCCCAGGTAGGGCGCTCCATCTTAAGATTCTAAAAACAACTTCCTCTTCAGATAGAGAATTAAAGTCTAGAGGCTCACCCTCATCACTTAAAAGCGCTCGCTTTCCAAGGGCCTTGTTATTCCAGATTTCTAATTGCTCTTCAAAGGGGCGAAAGGTGCTTACGGCCGTTAAGTCAAAGCCCGCGAAGGAAGCTTCTTCTTTAAGAGAGTTAAATGCGATTAGAGCTTCTTGATGCACAAGATAGTCCTGGTCCAGGGGGACCAGGTGACTTTGAGTTCTTCCAGTGCACTCTTCTAATTTATTTGGATTCAATATTCTTGCCTTTATTTCTTTTCGTCTTCAAATAATCTTCTCACACCACTTGTGGCATAACGAGAAGAGATAACTTTCCAAATGGAAACACCTTTATTTTTAACGATATCATTGTCTTTGTAATTATATTTTTTTGATGCAAAACCACCGGCCACATTTCCACCGCTATTGCCGGCATTATTAAGAAAAGCAAACTGATCACCGCCACCGCCGCCGCCACTTTTCCTGCTTCCTTTTCCGCCCTTCATAAAGGTCTTTTTCGTCATTCCAGACTTACCTTCAGCTTTGTTGATTGCCGCTGCTAAGTTTCCACCAGTAGGTCTCGCTGAAACGGCAAGACTTCCTGCTGAAGGTGCTACATTTTTTAAAACTCCTTTCTTTTGTAAGCTTTTTAAAACTGCTGCAGCTGTTTTTTCACTGAAAGGATTTATAGGGGGAAAGCCTTGTTTAGCCCTATCTTTATTAATTTTCGAAATCGTTTGATCAGCTAATTTTCTATTTTTTGCAGCTTGTTGTCCGATAGCATTGTTATTTAAATTCCCAAAGTTCGAATTTCCGTTTGAAAGGCTGCCGACTGTCGCACCTAAACCGCCTAAGCCAAGAGCTGTTCCAAGTGAGCCCAGACTATTTGATCCCATTGGAACTTTCATACATGCA
>JAIBDQ010000220.1 GCA_024686135.1 Halobacteriovorax sp.
ATTCCGCTGATCGGCTGATGCTTGATGACCCAGTTAGGATCCTGGGTGATGTAATCCACCGAAGCCTTTACATGGTTGCGGGGCAGAGGATAGACCTTTTTAATGAAATCGCTCTGTCTCTCGCAAAACTCGTCATAGAGGTCAAAGATTTTTGGGTCTATGTCTTCTGATTTTATTTCATTTTCCATGCTTTGAGTCATTAATGGTCCCTTAGTTTTTAAATAGTAATTTATCTTTATTTAAAAACTAAGGCCTGTCCATCAAAATAGGTATGTCTAAGAACTATAAAGCTCCGCGAGTGGTTTTTTTAGTATGAATATACTTTCTTATAGGGTACCTGGTTACTTGCTAAAATGAAAATTATGCAGGATCGAATTCGTCCATAATATCGAGTCCGAGCATGGTCTCAATCAAGTCCTCTAAAGTGACTATTCCAAGAAAGGTTCCGGATTCATCGACGATGGCAGAGATATGTTTTTTTCTATCCAGTAGGCGTCCAAACAGCAGATGAACTAAAGTATCATCCGGTAGAATGAGAATAGGTTCAACCAAAGGACCTAACTCTGTCTCACCACCCTCGATCTTAGTTTCTAGTAAACGATTCTTCATAACATAACCGCGAATATCATCTTGATCACGGCCAAAGACCACGAGGCGAGAGAAAGGAACTTTCATAGCAGAAGAGTAGGCGTCGTCCAAGGTCATATCATAACTTAGGCTGGCGACTTCTTCCTTTTGAATCAAGATATCCTTCACTTGAATTTTTTGAAATCGCAAAAGGTTTTTAAGAGAGCGATGCTCTGAATCTGCAATGACTCCTTCATTTAGACCAACATCTGCGATGGCACTTATTTCTTCACGTGAAATGGTCGCTCCCTCTTTTCCTTTGATCAACTTTGAAAGTTTTTGAGACATCCAAACAAGAGGATAAGAAACAACGACCATAGGCCTAAGTAATTTTACAGAAAAAGGAAGTAGAGCTCTCCATCGACTAGCGCCGATAGACTTTGGAATAATCTCACTAAAGATAAGAATAATAAGAGTTAATATGGCAGAGAAAACGGCTAAGACTTCATTGCCAAATAATCTCTGAGCTTCCGCACCTGCACCGGCAGCACCAATAGTATGCGCCACTGTATTAAAGGAAAGGATTGAGGCTAATGGCGTTTCAATATCTTCTTTTAAGGAAGCCACTCTTTTATATAATTTTGGTGATCTATTTCTTAAGGACTCCAAATAACTTGGTGTAACACTTAAGATCACCGCTTCAAGCATTGAGCAGAAAAAGGAAACAAGTACAGATAGAACAATAAAAAATATTAAAAGAGTCATAGTAAGTAGTTTAGTACTTCTTTAGAGTAGGTTCAACTCACTGTATTCTCTCAGTTTATTGGCCGAGATTCCGATTAGTCACTATGATCGATATTTTATGGATAAGTGTTTCCTTGGCTTGTGCTTTGCTAGCTGTTGCAGGGCGATTACCCCCAATGATTGGCTATTTGGGAGCAGGGTTTATTCTTCATTATTTTGGAGTTGAGAACTTCACTGGCCTTAAAGAACTATCGGATCTAGGAATTAGCCTTTTACTATTTAGTATTGGCCTGAAACTTGACTTAAAAAGTTTGGGAAGATCAGAGGTTTTAGGTGTTGCCATTGGACAAGGAGTAATTAGTTTTATCTTCCTTCTTATGATTAAAATTTTGATCTTAGGACCAGGCGAAATTATAAGCAGTAGCATACTTGCCTTTGGAATGACCTTTTCTAGTACTATTTTTGTTGTAAAGGTTCTCGAGCAAAGAGGTGACTTTGCCACTAACTATGGGCGAATCGCAGTAGGGGTCCTAGTTATCCAAGATATTCTCGCCGTACTATTTATGGCATTTACTGCACAAAAGACTCCGTCAGCATGGCTTATTCTTTTAATCACCGGGCTATGGCCTATAAAACTCTTTCTTTCCTATATCCTTACTCGCTTAAAGCAATCTGAGATGATCGTTCTTTTCGGATTAACAGTTTCATTTGGAGGAGCTTATCTTTTTGACTTAGTAAATGTTAAAGGTGATCTTGGTGCGCTTATTATTGGAATATTACTTTCAAATCACCATCGTTCCGCAGAATTAAATCGTTGGTTAATTTCTTTTAAAGATTTTTTCCTAGTCGGCTTCTTCCTCTCCATTGGTATGATTGGGTTTCCAACCTGGAGTCAGGTGGGTGTTGCCCTGGGGATTTCTCTTTTCCTTCCGATGAGACTTGTGATTTATTTTATTCTTTTTAATAGAGCAAGACTTCGAAACCGTAGTTCTTTACTCTCAAGTGCCGTGCTGACTAATTTTAGTGAATTTGGGCTTATCGTTTGCTCTTTCGCTGTAGGAAATGGTTATCTTGAAAGCTCCTGGCTTACAACTCTAGCTATGGTTTTAACCTTCTCATTCATTCTTTCCGCATTCTTAAATACGTACTCAGAAGAACTTTATATTCGTTATGCAAAGAAGCTTAACAAGTTTGAGCAAGTTGAACTTCATCCTCTAGAAAAGGATATTGATATAGGAGAAGTTGACGTCCTGGTTATTGGGATGGGGAGAGTTGGACAAGGTGCCTATATTAATTTAAAAGAGAATGTGGACTATGATCCACTGGCCGTAGAAGTCGATACTTCTGTTTTAGAAGAACTAGAAGAAATGGAAATTGAAGCTATTTATGGCAACGCTACTAGTCCCGACTTTTGGCAAAAAATTAAAATCAAAAAGAGCTCTGTTAAACTTATTTTACTAGCTATGCCACTTGTACGTCAGAATTGTATCGCAGCTAAACTTGTGCGAAGTCACGGATTCAAGGGCATAATTTCTTCTATCGCGAAATATCCTAACGATGAAGAGGCTCTATTTGAAGCGGGGATAGATAAAGTCTTTAATCTATATGCCGAAGCCGGAACAGGATTTGCTAAGAGCTCATCCTCTACTTGATATAATTTGCAGCTAGATTTATATTTACAGCTTCAAGTTTTCTCAAGCTCCATCGCATCTTCGATTGCTTCGCCAATTAAATGCTTTCTTTCTACTTCTATCATTTTCTTTTTGACGGCCTCTTCATCAGTAAAGTGACTCAAAACTTCTCCTAGTTTTGTTTTTTAGTTTTAAATATAATGTGTACGACTATCCTAACGTATCAATGAGTTAATTGGTAATCGCCTAACTTGTGCGGGGCGAATCTTTCAAAATCTTTAAAAAGTGTTATTCTTGCTAAAAGGGATTAAATGAAAAAAGTATTTTTAAGTCTATTCTGGACCGTTTCACTTGGACTAGCTTTTTACGCAGGTAAAAATTCTGTATCTCCAAAAAAAATTATTGAAACTCAAGAAATCATAAAATTTAAGGAAAAAATAGTTAGTAAGGATGATTTGTCGCAAAGATCTGAAAACGATGATGGAAAAACGTTAAAGAAAGAAAAGAAGAAAAGAGTTGATCACGATGAGTATTATCAGAAGAGATATAATTTTTTAACGAAGGAAAATGGAAGGGAAGAAGCTAAGATTGATTGCCGAGATGGTAAAGAATACGCTTGCTGGAAACTTGAAGAGTATTACCGCATGACCGGTCAAAAAGATAAACTTCTTAAGCTGATAACCTCTAACTGCGACGGGGAGAAGGTTGAATCTTGTGTTTCGCTTTATAATTTATCGGAAGGGAAGAGCACGAAAAAGAAGATTACTTCTAAATTAAAGCAAAGCTGTAAGAAAAATAATGCCAAGGCCTGTGTGAGTTTAGGGAATATTATTGATTTTGGAGATAGACAGGTAGACAAAATGGCTTTTAAGTTAAGGGAGAAAGGCTGTGAGCTAGACGTAAAAACCTGTGATAGTTTAGCTTCAAGTCTTCATCAGGCCAATGATGCTAGAGCAGGTGAGTTTTATTTAAAATCCTGCGAAGCCGGCGGTAAACATTCTTGTATGCGAGCCTCCCATTATTTTTATGAAACGGGACAAAAAGATGAAGCCGGTCAAGTTTTAAGGATGGGCTGCGATCAAAATGAATCTTATGAGTGCAGGCAATATTACGACTTTCTATTGGCGAACAAAAGAGTCGATGATGCCAATTCCTTTAAAGATAGGGCCTGTGAGAATGAGAAGATGAAATCTTTCTTTTATTGCAAGAAGCCTAATTAGTCATGACGAACATATCTTAGTTCAAGGCATGTAATTCTTTCGAAA
>JAIBDQ010000131.1 GCA_024686135.1 Halobacteriovorax sp.
ATCTGTAGGGGAAAGTACTATTTCACCTTTAAAAGCGTTTTTAACGAGCTTTATATCTTGTAATGCCGCTCGGTAATGAGGGCCGCCATCAAAAGGGTCTACTTCATTTGTGTAATTAAAGCCAATAGACTCAAGCATCTTTTTTACGGGTTCAGTTTCTCTGCCGACACGACCAATAGAGTCTCTAGCCTCAGGTGTTAGTAAGGTTTCGTAAATTGTTCCTTGTGGAAAAAGGCTTAAAATAAACTCTTTGTTCTCGCGGCTTAATTTGTCAGCTTCTTGATAATTCATGTTCATAAATCGCCTACCAAGGGCTTCCCACAGTGGGCTATTCCCTTTTTCATCCAAAGGGGGCATGAGCTCACTATGAATTACAGGGGTAAATTTCTTAGGATGCTCAGACATGTATAAAAACCTACAAAAGCTGAGTTGCTTTCCTAATTTATAGGGGCTTCCTCTATATTCGGGTGAAAGGATGAGTCCACCAATTTCTGTCCAACCATCTGTCTCAATACCAAGCTTTAAAGTTCCATGAATAAAACCGGTGTTTATGGACTCACTATATTTTTTTTCATGATCTACGGTTAAATAGAAATGTGGCTCTTTTTCAGTTCCATGCTTGCCGTGAATCATAGATACGCCTATAAGTGCTTCTTTGACGGTATCAATTAACACGAAAATAAAATAGTCATCTTCGTGATTTTTTTCCTTGTCGTTAAATGCTCTGAGGCTACTGTTAATCTTTTTCAATAGCATTCTTTTATCGGGCGGAAGATTTATAAAAGCAAGATGCTGACTGAGACTGAATAAGTCCTCTAAATCACTTTCTTGAACTGAACGTATGTAGTACATGTTAGTTTCCGTTAAATTCAGATGCGGTTTTATTTAAGATCTGAAAGATTTCATCTATATGTTCTTCATTCAAACATAGTGGGAGTAAGAATCGAATTTTGTAAGGATTCTTACCACATGAAAAGCATATTATTCCATTTTCAAAAAGCTTCTTAATAAATTTAGCAGTATCATCTTTGTTTCCGTCCTTTATTTGAAAGGCAAACATAAGTCCAATACCTGATGTCGAACTAAAAAAACCATCACTAGTTTTTATAAGCTTATTCATTTTGTCTTCAAATTTATTTCTAATTTCTTCAACTCTTCCGCCAGCTCCAAAAAAGTTACCCATGGATAGATATTTCAATATCTTTCTTCCCGCTTTAATAGAGGAGAGAGAGCCTTGAAATGTTCCTGCAATTAAGCCGGGCTTAGGGTTTAGTTCGCTTGAAAATAAAGTGCCGCAAGACTGAAGGGCCTTACCAACTGTTACTACATCCGGATATTCATCAAGCTCTAGCTTTTGGAAAGCAAATAGTTCTCCAGTTCTTCCAAAGGATTGAATTTCATCTATCCAGATGAATAGCTTTTTTCCTTTGGCCCAATCAAAAACTGCTTTGTATAGGTCACGAGGATAAACATTAAAACCACCTTCACCTTGGACGAGCTCCATAGTGATTGCACAATGTTGATCAGAATATGTTGCTTCTAGATTGGATATAGTTTCACTTATTTGATCTTTAAGATTTTCACTTTCAGAAATAGGAAAATGATCGACTTCAAGAAGAGTGGGCATACCTTTTTTATAGTCTAAGTTATGAGTAATATCTTGTGTTGCAATTGATCTTCCAGCGAAACATTTTTGAGCAGCTAGTATTCGGGTTCTTCCCTCTGACTTTTGCCAAATCATTTTGATGGCGTTGTCATTGGCAAAACTACCAGAACCGGCGAACCAAAAATGTTTAAGCCTAGACTTTGATACATGAGAGACTATAGATTTAGATAGCTCAATTGGGTCTTCATATAAATGTAGATTACCAGTCATGAGAGTGTCCATGGTGGCAGCCTCAAGGCATGACTTAATAAAAATAGGATGAGAGTGACCCAAAAGGTTGACCCCAATGCTATTGATTAGATCGAATTTAACAGACCCATCAAAAAGCTCGGTAAAAGGTCCATGCCCTCTACCAGTAGCTAAGAGTGGATAAAAGAATCCTCTACCTCTGATCTTTTCATATTCGGCGAGCTTTTCACTAACGAACTTAGACTTTTCTGGGTCGGGACCACGTGTTTTCATAAACTCGTGTTGCGCCACGAGGATTTCAGAAAAAAGATGATTGATTTGGTCATCTATTTTTGGATTACTTACGCCTAAACTCATTTTTGAACCTGCCTGAAGCAGTGGGACATTATTGCTTATTGCTAAATAAACCCCAGAAAGGATAATTAAGTTATGGAGAATATTAGCATGGAATCACTTCTAAAGTCATTACGTGAACAATATCAAAGCAGCGACTTTGAAGCTGTTAAGACAAGCCTTATCAAGAATAAAGATGCATTTGATAAGGGGGAGTTTCACTACAATCTAGGCACTGTTTATTCTAAAACGGGAAATTATGCTGTTGGTCGTTATCATTTAGAAAAAGCTATTTTTGAAGGTTATGACTCAGCGGCGACAAAGCATAATTTAAAGACTGTAACAGACAAACTGTCAGTTAAAGATTTGGCAACTTCCCAATCCGTTGATGATGTATTTTTAGCAAAGTCTATTTCTTATGGACCAGACTTTTATATTTTTATTACCTTGGTCCTCCTTATAACATCGATCACTTTATTTAATAAAAAAATTATCAAATCATGGGCCCTTTCTCTTTTACTTTTGTTTTCAATGATACCTGTATCTTTAAAATACTTTTATCTCGATAACTTAAATGTAGCAGTGCTTTTTAATGACTCAAAAGTTTTTGAAGGACCAAGTGGGATTTTTGAAAAAACGGGGGAGATACCTAAGGGTGCCAAGGTTATTGTTGGTAAAACCATTGAGGGTTGGTATTTTATTGAAAAACCTGTTGATTATGTCGGCTGGATTAAAAAGAAGAATGTAGGGATTTTAAAATGAGCTACGAAAATGAGATAACAGATAAATTAGATAAGAAAGAAGCCTTGCCTGAGAAATTAGATATTTCTATGCTTAAATATTTTTGGCAAGCCAATCCGTTTTCATCAACTAAAGGTGGAAATATCCCTAAGTTTCTTAGAAGGATAGAAGTTCTTAAGAATTTTTCAGATAACGAATTAAGACTACTTTCGCAATCAATGCATTTAAGAAGCTTTGAAAATAAAGAAATAATCTTCAAACAAAATGACCTAGGTGTAGGTTTTTATTTTGTGTATTCAGGAAATGTAGATGTCACAGTTGACTCGAGTAAGGGTACTGAGGAGACAGCAAACTATTTACTTTCATTAGACAAATATGACTATTTTGGGGAGCTTGCATTACTTCAAGATAATAGCGCTAGAAACGCAACGGTTGTCGCGAGAGGAAATACTGAGCTTTTAGGGATTTTTAAACCCGATATGGAAGCATTGATTCTGGATCATCCTATTGTTGCAGCAAAGCTCTTACAGTCGGTTTCTTTAATTATAGCGAATAGACTTTTTTCAGTTACCCGTGAAGTGAGAGCTCTAAAATATAAGTTAACTCAAAGAAAATTAGGAAAAGATGGAAGCAAAAGCTAGCTCTTCAAAAAAGGAATGGCTTAGGCTGATCTTCTTTTTTAGTGTAATTCTTATTTTTGGTGGTGCGCTCTTAAGCCTACCTAGAGCAGCGATACCTCTAACAATAGCTTATGTGATTTACTTAATCGTAAGTCCTGCCATTCCTACTTTGGCAAAACTTGGCTTAGGCAAAGGACCTTCAATAGCTCTTTTGTTT
Organism: Halobacteriovorax sp.; assembly: GCA_024686135.1. GTDB lineage: Bacteria > Bdellovibrionota > Bacteriovoracia > Bacteriovoracales > Bacteriovoracaceae. Next base: position 3,767 of record JAIBDQ010000131.1, read on the forward strand.
GTAGCACTTTTATTCTTCTTTATTTATCCAATTGTAAAAGTCGTCCCTACGATTACTAGGGAGGCAAAAGAATTTAAAGATAATATCCCTCGAATCGAGAGATATGTTGAGACACAATATAGTAAAACACGAGCGGTGATCAAAGATAAAACAGGATACGAAGTCCCAAGTAAATATGTTTCTGAGGTTATTGAAGTTGCTAGAAAAGGAACGGCCAATTTCCTGCTAAATCTCCCCCAAGTGTTAGCATCTTTTCTTGAGTGGATTCTTCTTGTCCCTTTATTTTTATTTTTCCTACTGAAAGATGCTACTAGTTTTAAGAAGTCAATTTTAAGACTTACTCCTAACTCTATATTTGAAAGATTTTATTACCTTTCCCACAAGTTCAATTCACAACTGGGTGACTATATATTTGCAAAATTTGTTGAAGCTAGTATCGTCGGAATAATTATTACAAGTGGTTTGCTTATTTTGGATATTAAGTTTTCGTTACTACTTGGGTTAGTTGCGGGTATGACAAATGTAATTCCATATGTTGGTCCAGTCTTAGGAACAATCCCTGCGATTGTTTTAGGCTTTGCCGAGTATGGGACCACACCTACGACAGGTGCGATTGTTCTTCTTTATTTAATTGCAAATACTATTGATATAGGCATCGTATTTCCACTACTCGTATCTAAGATAGTAGACTTGCACCCTGTAGTCGTCGTTATGTCTGTTATCCTGGGTTCTCAATATTTGGGTATTCTGGGTATGGTTGTATCAATCCCACTGGCCGCGGCGGTAAAGCTCATAATTATCGAGATTTATAATGGCGTCTACTCCGATAGAAATCGCTAAGGACTTAGATAGCTTTACTAATTTTGGCTCTAAATGATAGACTAGCCCTGTAGATCATATCTCATGATTTCAGACGGTTAGGGTTTTGTTTTGGACAAATTAATTTCTATTCTTTTATTAAGTCTTATTTTTATTGCTTCTTGTAGCACTCCGCGTCCAAGTGGGAAAACTGAAGCAGAGGTTTTATTTAAAGAAGCAGAAATGTTGATCACGGATGGTCGCTATTTAATGGCCACAGAAAAACTTAACTCGTTACGATCACAATTTCCCTATAGTTACTATGCCACTCACGCTGAGCTGTTACAGGCAGACATACTATTTGAGCAGGAAAGCTACGTGGAGGCTGCGTCAGCTTATATTTTGTTCAAGGATTTTCATCCGAGGCATAAGAAAATGGCTTATGTTGTTTGGAGAATCGCAGAATCGTTTAATAATCAGAGACCGCCGTCGTACGATAGGGATTTATCTCCGCTTTACGAAGCCATTAAGTACTATGATGAATTGCTAAGGGTTTATTCTTCATCTGACTACTCAAAAGGTGGAAGAGAAAAAATTGAAGAGTGTAAAGAGCTTTTGCAAAAGAAAGAGCGTTATATTGCAGACTTTTATTTTAAAACAGATGTTTATCAGGCAGCGAGATATCGTTATCTAGATATTTTAAAGAACTTTTCAAATCGCAATCTGAGAGACCACTCAATAGTTAGAGTGATGAAAGCGTCTTTGGAGTTAAAAGAGCCAGAGAAGTGTAAGACTCATTTTAAAAGCTTTTCTAGTGAGCTAAAGGGATCGGTAAAAAGAACGGTCGACGGAATCTTAGCTAAATGTACTAATATTTAAGGGGGAATATTGGAAAACTTATCAAAAACGGATTTGGTTAACAGAGGAAAAGAGTGCTTTCAAAAAGGCGAATATAAAAAAGCTAAAGGCATCTTTACCGAATTAATTGAAGACCCCTCTTCTGCGGAGTCTATTCTGATAGAAGCCTTTTTTCATATGGCCAATATCTTTCATATTCAAGGCGATATAGGAAAAGCAATAAAAGGATTTAATAAGGTTCTTGAGCTAGAACCTGGTCATACTGATGCATCCATTAGCTTATCCGTACTTTATAATGATATCGGTCATTATGAAGAGGCTAAAAAAGTATTTGATAAAGCTAACCAGAGAGTAAAGCATATAGGCCCTCAGGGGGGCGTAGAAGACACTCATATCAATAAAAAGTTCTCTTTGAAGCATCTAGAGTTAGCAGACATGTATAGCTCTTATAACAGGCATGACGAGGCTCTGTTTGAATATAATAAAGTAACAGCTCTTGATCCCGAGAATCTTGAAGCTAGAATCAAAGTAGCTAAGGTTTATGCCAAAAAGAACTTTATGGCGAAGGCCTTCGATGAATTAAAGAAACTTAAAAATGAACACCCGTCTTATGTTGAAGGAAGGGTTGCTTTAGGAATTCTTTATTATGGAACAGGGAAGATCTTAGAAGCACAAAATGAATGGGAAAATGTAATGGCAAGAGATCCCGCTAATTCTGAAGCAGCTATGTATTTAAATTTATCTAAAGCAGCTACGGAAACAACTCTACCTTAAATAATAATTTAAATTTCAGGCATAAAAAAGCCCTCTTATTAAGAGGGCTTTTTATTATAAATGTAATTTAGTTTTAGGCTTCTGGACGTTTTGGTTCTGAAGGTTTAGTTGTTTCAGTTTGTGCTTCAGTAAGCTCGACGGCCTGAGGTTTAGCTGTTGTTCTTTGAGAATCATCAGAGCTAAAGTTTGAAATATAAGTTTTAAGTTCAGCATACATTGAGTAGCGAACTTCTAACTTGCTATCTTGAAGAACAATTTGTCTGGCTTCTTTAGACTTATTATTAATAATAATAGGAGCCTTAAGGTTAGCAGACATTTCTGTTACAGCTTTTGGAATAGTTAAAATTGTATAAACACTTGCTTCAGTTACAGTATCAAGGCTTAGGCTTTGAAGTTCTGCTGGAAGAAGTTTTACTGAGTAGTCTGGTTGAAAAATCTTAGGCTCGATAATTGGAAAAGCAGTCTTCTCATCATCAATAGATTGAAACCATAAGATTAATGTTTGATCACCTGGATCAACAATAAAAAATCTTTTTAGGTGTTCAAAACCAAGTAGACCTTCTTTAAAGGTAATAATATCTTTCTTTTCAACTTCAAGTTCACCAAAACGGGTTGTATTGATTTTCACTTATAGGCCTCCAGACATATAGGGAACCGGCGAGCTCCAAAGTAATTTTATCAGGCGTAGGGGCAAAAGAGCAAGCGGGAATTTCTTGCAGATCGGGTGTAATAAATTTGTAATTACAGTAGTTTACCTACTTCTTATGAAGTTCGCTTGCGAGGTCAGATATAGAGTTTAAATCGGCCTGTGAAGCCTCAGTGTTCTGATCCTGAATGGCCTTATAAACCTCTTCACGATGTATCTTGGTTTCTTTAGGCGCTTTGATGCCTAAACGGACCTGTTTACCTTTTATTTGAACTACGACGATCTTGATATGATCATCGATTGCAATACTTTCACCTAGCTTCCGTGTCAAAACGAGCATTATTTCCCTCGAAGAGTTCTAAACCTTCCTGATTCAGTCGGCGTCGAATCTAATATTATTTAGTAGGGTAAAAAGCAAGTAAAAAGCTAGTATTTTGTTAAGAATACTTGGAATTGGCCTAAAATCACCCAAATTCTACCGCAGAAAGTCTAAAAGGTTTTGATTTATTGTGCCCTTGGCCGTTTGATAAGTAGTTTTTAAAATACCTTGTTGTTTTGTTATATCAGCGAAAAGTTCCGCGATGTCGGCATCTTGAACTTTACTTTTGCGCTCAGCAAAATTTACATTATCAGCTTCGTGTGCAACCTCAGAACTCTCAGCAGAGTTCACAAGAGAGCCAACCTTAGTTCTTAGGCCAACTAATCTATCCATAGTTGAATCAAACTTTTCGAGAAGACCCTGAATAAGAACAGCATCGTCATTTTCTAATGCAGTAGCAAGAGCTTCTAGTTGAGAGAACATATTATTATAGGAAACAAAACCTTCGTCTTGTTCTTTTACAGACGCAAGATCTCGTCCAGATCCAAGATTATTTACTTTTTCATTTTCGCCTTCGTGCTTTCCGGCATTTTCTAGCTCTGGAAATTTTTTGAGGGGATGCTCAATATTATTAGAAGTGTCATCTGTAGTGAAAAAGACTTCCGCACCATGAAGATTCATCGGAATGAAAAAGTCCTTAGCAACCTCAACAGTTACATGACCTTTATCTCCGTGATATTTCCCATCAGGTGAAAAAGGTTGCTCTAGTGATTTGAAACCAGCAAATATATATCTTTGACCAATTCTTTTATTGGCTATACTCAACGCCTGATTTCTTAGCTGGTTTACTTCATTGGCAACATTTTTACGAATTCCATCTCCGTAAAAATCAGACGCTTGGGCGATTGCGATTTCCTTCGCCTTCAAGAGAATATCACCAAGTTGCTCAAGAGCCTTATCCGTAGCAGAAAGTTGTGTCATAGAATAATCTATATTTCTTTTGTACTGCTTGATATCACTTTGGTTAGATGAAATATTAAGAGACTCTACACTTCCGATAGGGTCGTCTGATGGTCTAGTAATCCGCTTCAGGCTAGTACCTTTCATTTGTAGGTCTTCCATCTTTTTCTTCGCTTTATTTAAAGCAAAGGAAAGTGAAGCTGTAGCTGAATTTTCAGATACTCTAAC
>JAIBDQ010000014.1 GCA_024686135.1 Halobacteriovorax sp.
AAAGAAGTATCATGAATGTTTCTCAAGAGAGAAATAGTGATTACCCGAAACTAAGAACTATTTATCTTGATGAGTTGTTTGGTCTTGAGGCGGATTTTGAAGACTTTATTATGCAACTAGGTTGCAGTAAACCGAGCGAAGAAACGGAGTTTATAGATGATGTTCTTTACGATTCATTTGGAAGAACGTTGAGATATTCTATCTTTCCTGCTGATCACGAAAGTTACGAAGTTTACTGTGTTAACTCTAGTTTAAAATGAAGAGCTATGTACTGCTAATACTGAGCAAGCTGCTTTCGCAATAAGCCTATCATCCTTCGAACCTAGAAATGCTCTTTTTAGTGAATGATCAGCACTTCCTAAAACTAAAAGATCAAACTCAACTGTTTCAGCAATAACGGCCTTGATTTCATCTTTCCCAGTTAAGACTTTAGTATGAGTTGGTGCTTTTAAGGTTGAGGCCAGTTCATCGAGAAAGCTCTTTTCGTACTTTTTCTTTTCTTCACTAGTATTCTCTGGAGCAAATCGAATCAAGGTGATATCGGCCCTATTAACTTCCGCTAAGTGATCGGAAGTTTCTAATACGAGGGCATCATTTTTATCGGTCGCAATTAGCGCTATAATTTTTCGAACATACCTAACACCTGAATCCCTAAAGACCGCAAGGTTGCAATGCAAATGTGACTTTAGCCAACCAATTGGGTTGTGAAAGGTGAGGGCACCTCTATTACGACCCCTCCATTCAATTAAGAGCCATTGGCAATGGAGACGTTGAGAAATTTCAAAAATTGTTCGCGACATATCGTGACTGACAACGGGATCAAAAGTTATTGGCTCTTTCTTTTCAATGGCCATGGCAATAACTCTACGTCTTAGTGATCTAAGTTCTGCTGGCTCTTCAATAATGTCATATAGTGAGGCTTGTTCAGGAATTTCTAGAATATGGGCAACTTCTAAGTTTCCGTGCTCTGCTAGAGCAACGCCCATTTCAATAAGCATTTCCGGGCTTCTTTCTTTTCCAAAAAGAGAAACAACTAATCTGGCATCTCTAGAAAGATCCATGCCTTTATAATTTTCATCTGTAACTCCTGGTGCCGATTGTTCTTGCAGGAGATCGGTCCTCTTTCCACGAATACCAATAACTCCCTTTCGATCAGTCTTTCTTCTGCTGTATACAAAATAAAGAATAAGCCCAAGTGCCGAGATAAAGGCTAGGGACTTAAGTGCCAAAATACCCATTCCAATAAGTAAGGCTAAACCAGAAATAATGCCAAACACCTGTAAGAAAGGGTAGAGGGGAGCTTTATATACAGGCTTATACCACTGAGTTCTACTTTCTCTTAGCACCACAACTGAAATATTTTCGATCATGTAGATGGCAATCATAAAAGCAGATGCCATTTTAGCAATCTTAGTCACATCAAATGAAACAAGAACGAAGGCAACAACGATAAAAGATAAAAAGATTGATGAGATTGGAGTTAAAAACTTTTTATGAAGCTTTCCAAGGAAGCTTGGTAGCAGGTTATCTCTACTCATAGCAAAGGGAAATCTTGAACCCGCAAGTAAGCCAGCATTAGAAACATTGACCATGGTTAAAATCGCAATAACTGCGATTATTGAACCAAAAATAGGTCCTCCAACTTTAATCGCTAACGTATAGGCCGGCTTTAAATCACCGGCTAATTCTAAATATGAAAAGTTTCCGGCCATAACGAGGGAAGTCGCGCAATAAAGCACCGTCACAATGGATAGAGATAAAAGAATTCCTCGACTTAAGTTCTTACCAGGGTCTTTAACTTCCTCGGCAATCGCAGCTACTTTTGTTACTCCCGCAAAAGAGACAAAAACTAGTGCCGTGGCCTCACCTAGGCCCATCATACCTCTTGGAAATAATGGTTTTAAGTTATTAGCATCCCAAGAAAACACACCAAGAGTATCAACGGCGGTCATTCCTGCAATTGAGACGAATAAAATTACGGTCATAAATCTTGAAACTTTACCCACTCCTAGAATATTGATGAAAGCAATCACGGCCAAGAAAGTAAGAATTGTAGGTTTTAAAGGTAAATCCGAGATGACCGACATATAAGCGCCAATACCGATAAGAGCAAAAGCTGCTTTTAAAAGAATTGAAAGCCAAAGACCTAATCCTGAAACCGTACCGGCCAAAGGACCGAAAGTTCTTTCGAGATAGACATAAGTACCGCCACTGGTGGGCATGGCCGTGGCCAATTCCGCCTTACTCATGGCCGCCGGTAAAATACATAGAGCAGATAATAAGTAGGCTAAATAGATCGAGGGACCAGTTACAGCAAAACCTAAACCTGGAAGAACAAAGATTCCTGACCCAAGCATGGAGCTAATACAAATTGTAACTACGGAGAATAGTCCGAGTCTTCTCTCTAATATGTTTTGCATAGGTTACAGACTAGCTACCTACTTGCGATGGGTAAAGAAAATAGAACTTATCAGCTCTTTTTCTTAGTCGCTTTTTTGCGGGTAGTCGTCTTTTTTTTGGTTTGCTTTTTCTTAGTAGTTTTCTTCTTCTTCTTTGCAGCAGAGGAAGTTTTTGACGTCTTCTTTTTGGTCTTCTTTCTCTTTCTATCTGGGAGGGTAACTTTAAGTTGAATATTGATTTTATCGAGGTCTTTTTTATAGTCCTTTAGAAACTTTTGAGCTTTCTTGATTTCACCTTTTACAACTTTCTCAACGGTTTTCTCTAAATCTTTTCTTTCTTTTTTGAACCTTTTAACAAGTTTGGGAAGATCTTTTTCTACGGCATGCTTAAGATCTTTTTCCGCTTGAGAGACAAACTTTTTTAGGATTTTTTGTGCATCTTGAATTGGCTTTTTACTTTTTGCTAAGCTTTTAACTTCTTTTTTTATATTCGTCCAAGTCTTGATAATAGATGCAGATGTTTTCTTCGCCATAATTACTCCAATAGGTTGTGTAAACTATAGCATTCATTTTTTGAGGTTAGTAAATCATCTTTTACAAATTGGGACTCGATACCCAAAACCGAAGCTTTTGGGCTTAACTTTGATGATTGGGCAAAACTGAGTTCTCTTGTATTCACTTCTTTTATAAAGTTGATAGGTTTTATCAACTTCGTCTTTATCAAACCCACAGCTAATTAAATCTTCACTACTCATTCTGTAGCTAAGAATGCCCTCTAGAATTGCGTCCAGTCTCTCGTATGGGGGAAGGCTTTGTTGGTCTTCTTGATCCTCCCTTAGTTCTGCTGAAGGTGGGCGATCAATAATACCCTGAGGAATAAGACTACCGAACTTCTTGTTTAAGAACTCACATAGTCTAAAGACTTCAGATTTATACAAATCTCCTAATAGTGAAATCGCACCAACGCTATCTCCGTACAAAGTTGAGTATCCAACCGCCAACTCACTTTTGTTAGATGTATTAATAACCATACTGTTTATGTGATTACTTCTAGCATACAAGAGAGAGCCCCTTAAACGGCTTTGGATGTTCTCGTCAGCTAGTCCGTCAAGTTCTAAGCCAAAGGCGTCCTTGTAACCAAGTTTTACCGAAGAATGGAAAAACTTTATGGGAAGACTAGTTAGTTTTACCCCAAGATTATCGCAAAGCTGGTCAGAAAGGTTCCAACTGATCTCTCTACTATAAATACTGGGCATATAGATAGCTTCTAGTTTTTGACCTTCTTTTAAAAACAGCTTTACTAGGGTTAGGACAAGAGCCGAGTCTACGCCCCCGGATAGAGCGACTGTAAAGTTATTAAATCCACACTTTCTAGAATACTCTTGAAAGCCAAACTTTAGGGCCTCAAAAGCTTGAAAACAATCGTCATCATCAAGTGAGAAAAGCTTTGGTAACTCATCGCTATAATCAAGTGAGGGATCAAAAAGAGACTCCCAGGTGTTTTCTTTAGAGTCTTTTGGGGTTCTGCTTTCACCGCTAAAGCTTTCTAGGTCTACTGTAAGGAAGTCACTACAAAAAGATTTAGAGGCTCCAACTAAGTTTTTCCCATTAACGGCAAAACTCCCTCCATCAAAAAGAATCTCATCCTCACCGCCAACTCTATTAACGTAGAAAAAAGGAGCTTCAAGTATTTCTGAAATTTCTTTTGCTCTGGCGATTCTTTTTTCTTTTTTACCAATATGAAAAGGGGAGGCAGATAAGTTAAGGACGCCGTCATACTTATGATTACTTTGCTTTAACTCAAAGAGCTCCTTAACAGGGTCTATTTCGTGAGAATTGGAATGCCACATATCCTCGCAGATGAGTAGGGCGAAGGACTTTCCTGCAAAATTTAGAAGTCCTGGCTTATCACCCGGTGTAAAATATTTTTCTTCATCAAAAATATCGTAGTTAGGTAGTAGCCGTTTGGTATAAATACTTTTTAGTTTCTTACCTTTTTCCCAAGCGTAAATGACATTCTTGATCTTTCTTGGAAGACCTGATTCTTCAAGTTCGTAGTCAAGGCCACTCATTAAAATAAGAGTTTCTTCATCCCAATGAGTATTTTTCGACGCGTCAATTCGGTCTAAAAGCTTATTAAACTTTTGTATATAGGTCCTTTGAAGACAAAGGTCTTGAAGGGGATAACCTGTTAGAAAGAGTTCAGGAAGGAGATGAATTCCAGAAGAGGGCTTAGCTGCCAAGAACTGTTCATCTAAGTAACTAAATATCTGTTCCGTATCGGCCAAAATATGATGGCATTGATGAAGATGAATTTGCATAGCCGTTCCCGTAGCGGTAGAGTGCGCCTCAAGTTAACCATTTGTAACTAAACGTTTTTCACATGAAAACACTCGATAGTAAAGTTCTTGTCGTAGGTGCTGGCCTAGCCGGTTCAGACGCTGCGTGGTATTTGGCCAACAAGGGTGTCAAAGTTGTATTGGCCGAAGTTAAAAAACAAAAACTAGGCCCCGCTCAAAAGATTGATACTTTTGCTGAACTCGTATGCACAAACTCATTAAAGTCTTTAAATCCAGATAGCGGTCATGGACTCCTAAAACATGAAATGAAAGCACTTGGGTCCCTGATACTTGAAACGGGTCATGAGCATGCTGTACCTGCAGGAGATGCTCTTGCGGTGGATCGAGAAAAATTTTCTGCCGCTGTATCAAAAAAATTAGAAGAGCATGGAAATATTGAAATCATCAACGAAGAAATTGTTGACCCTATAAAGTTTGCTCAAAAGCATGGAGCAGATCATATTATAGTGGCTTCCGGTCCACTCACGACTGAGCCTTTAAGTCAGTGGATTACTGATAATATCGGCGGTGATGACTTCTACTTCTATGATGCTATTGCTCCTGTTGTAGACGCAGACTCATTAGACTTCTCTAAGATGTACTTTAAAGATCGCCATAAACCTTATGACGAGAGTGATGGCGAAGCTGACTATTTAAATATTCCTCTTGAAAAAGAAGCTTATCAAAAATTTATTAAAGAATTAATTGAGGCAGAGAAAGTCCCGGCTCAAAACTTTGAAGAAGAAAAATTCTTTGAAGCATGCCTACCTATAGATCTTATGGCCGAAAGGGGAGAAGATACTCCTCGTTTTGGTCCAATGAAGCCAATTGGACTTGAAAAAGAAGATGGCTCGAGACCTTACGCCTGTATTCAGCTTAGAAAAGAAAATCTACTCGGTAGTGCCTATAATCTTGTTGGTTTTCAAACCAGGCTAAAATACCCTGACCAGGTTAGAGTACTTAGAACACTGCCAGGCTTTGAAGAAGCCAGTTTTATTCATTTAGGATCTGTTCATAGAAATAGCTTTTTAAACGCAAAGAAACTTTTAAATTTTGATTTATCATCCAGAGAATTCCCAAAACTTCATTTTGCCGGTCAGATGACTGGAGTTGAAGGCTATACAGAGTCTGCAACCATGGGGCTTTATGTGGCCTGCCAAATTTGGAGAAAGATAAATGGGAAGGAAAGTTTTAGGTTTCCCGTTGAAACCGGGATTGGGGCTCTCGTAAATTATATTATGACAGTCTCTAAGCCAACGCCTTCGAATATTAACTTTGGCTTACTTCCAACAGTAGAGCTAACAAAAGAAGAAAGAAGAAAAAGAAAAGAGAGAAAAAAGATAAAAAAAGCGAAAGCATCCGCTAGGGCAAGGGAAGTGTTTGAGACCATTATGGAGGAAATCCATTAATGGGAATCTTATTTATCATCTTGGCATGTTCAACTTGGGCGGTAGATACTCTGATCAGATATCCTTTGCTTGGAAAAGCATCTCCACTACAGATTGTTTTTGGTGAACACTTAATCTTATCTCTTCTTTTTATTCCATTCTTTTTTAAATCTTTTAAAAAAATTTGGAAGATGGAAGTCAGTCATATTTTTAGCTTTGTTATAATCGGCGGCATGGGCTCAGCTCTTGGAACTCTGGCCTTTACAGCTGCTTTTTCAAAAATTAATCCAAGTTTGGTTATCCTCCTTCAAAAACTTCAACCACTCGTAGCCGTCAGTTTGGCGAAAATTATTTTAAAAGAACCTGTTCACAAAAAGTTTTTACTTTGGGCCCTACTTTGTCTTATTGGAGGAGTTCTTATTAGCTATCAGGACATCTTCCCGGGTCTTATGAGCCTCGATTTTAGCGCAAGCTTTGCAAACGAAACGGCCATGTGGGGTTATATCCTGACCATGATTGCTGTCGTGAGTTGGGGAGCTTCCACTGTATTTGGGAAAAAGCTTGAAACTGAAGGATATAAAGAATTTGAAGTCATGGGCGGGCGCTTTTGGATGGGTTTTGTGGCCCTTATTCCCGTTCTCATCAGCCAAGGGCAGGGGCTTCCTAGTGACGGAGAAGTCTGGCTAAAGATTTTGGCGCTTGTCGGCATATCAGGTTTACTTGGAATGTGGCTTTATTATCATGGTCTTAAGAAAATTTCGGCACGGCTATGTGCGCTAGCAGAAATGTTCTTTCCTTTTTGCGCAGTAACGGTGAATTGGATATTCTTAGGTAAGACTTTAGACGTTACCCAGTTAATTGGGGGAGGGCTCCTATTGTTGGGCTCGACTGTAATTCAAATTAAAAGGTATTGAGGAAAATATGGTTCAAAGAGTAGAACTTCCAGAATCTTTAGATGGTAATACAATTCTTGTGGCAGGAGCAGCTGGATTTGTTCCTTCCTATGTTAGTGAGTTTTATTTAAAACTTGGGGCAAGAGTAATTGGCTTAGATAACTTTATTACGGGTTCAAGAAGTAATATTGAATTACTTTCAAAGTACGATAAATTTGAGTTCCATGAATGTAATATTTATGAGTCACTACCAGACTTTTCAAAAACTAAGATTGATTACATCTTCTCTCTGGCGTCCCCAGCTTCACCAATAGATTTTAAAGAGATTCCACTAGAAATAATGAGAGTAAACTCTGAAGGGACGAGATTCTTATTAGAACTAGCTAAAGAGAAGAAGGCTCGTTTTTTAGAGGCTTCAACCTCTGAAGTTTATGGAGACCCTGAGATTCATCCTCAAAGAGAGGAATATGTAGGTTGCGTAAATCCGATTGGGCCTAGATCTTGTTATGATGAATCTAAAAGATTCGCTGAAGCTCTAACCATGAGTTATCACCGAAGATATGGTGTCGATACAAGAATTATCCGAATCTTTAATACCTATGGTCCTCGAATGAGACCAGATGATGGAAGAGTTATCCCAAACTTTATTAATCAGGCCATGGCCGGTGATGATATCACCGTTTATGGTGACGGCTCTCAAACAAGGTCCTTTTGTTTTGTAACAGATCTTGTAAACGCCATTCATAATGTGATGTTTTCAAAAGATCATACTCCTTTTAATTGCGGTAACCCTGACGAATACACAATTCTTGATACGGCAGAGACTATTAAGAAGTTTTTAACTTCAGAGTCTAAATTAGCCTTTAAAGGTCTACCGGAAGATGACCCTAAAAGAAGAAGACCAAATATCGATAAGCTTCAAAGTGTTTCGGATTATGAACCATTAGTTAGTTTTGAAGATGGAATTAAGCAAACAGCTGAATACTTCCAGAGTTTAAGTAAATGAAAGTCGGAATCGGATGCGATCATATTTTAGAAAGGGATAAGTCTATTGAAATGGTGGAAGCTCTTTGCGCGCTTTTTCCAGAAGCTGAAATATACACTCTTGCCCATAGACCTAAACAGGTTCTAGGACCACTTGAGAGAAAGAAGATCCATTCCACTTTCTTAAGCCATAAAGCCTCGACACCACAGGAACTACGAAAATACTCTTATCTGGTTCCAACGGCGACTAAGAACTTACATATAACCTGTAGCCTTGATATTTTTATAGATGTCTCAAGTGGACTAAGTCATGGACTAAGAACATGTAAAAAAACTAAAAGGTTTTCCTACTTATTAGATATGAGGGGAGATACCGGTTACAAGGGGTTTTTAAATAAAATATTTTCTGCCTATTTAGAAAGTTGGAAGAAGAAAAACTTACTTGATAACAGAACCCTTTGGGTTGAAACCCCGGAGCTTGAAAAATCCCTTAAAGAAATTGGCCGAGACTCTAAAGTCCTTAGACCCTTTGTTAAAATAGAAGATTTTAAAGTGATTAAGGCCAAAGGTTTTACACACTCTGCTTTTCTCGTAAATGCATTTTCGTTAAACTCGCAAAATGCAAAAAAGATAGCTGAAGAGCTGCAAAAGAAGAACTTAAAATTTAAGTTTATCGGATCGGATGAACATTTAGCAGACTTAAAAACAGCGCTAGGAGAAGAATCTTTTTTTGGTGAGAAGTGCCATGGCGAGCTTGCTCCCCTCTTATCTTCCGCCGCTGGCCTCATTGACTTTGATAAGCATCCTTATTCACCGATTGCCCTTGAGTGCCTCGCGAGTGGGAGGCCAGTCCTTAAAAGTGGTGATGAAGAATCATCAAAAGAGCTCGAAGGTCTGATTCCTTTTGAAGACCTAAATGACTTATTAGATAAGCTACCTCGCCTTTCTAATGAATCCTGGACAGATAAGTCAGAAGACCTTCGCAGGGGAGTTGTGAAGTTTAACGAAGCTAGATTTAAAACCCAGGTCAAAAGGTTTTTGGAGAGTTAGGGAATATGAGTAAACTAATAAGTATCGTCACTCCTTGTTATAACGAAGAAGATAATATTGATGCGGTCTATGCAGCAGTTAAGAATCTCTTTGAGCCACTTGAAAAATATAACTACGAGCATATTTTCATAGATAACGACTCCTCTGATAAGACGCAGTCTATGCTTAAAGACCTAGCGTCTAAAGATAAACGAGTAAAAGTTATAATTAATAGCCGAAACTTTGGTCATATCAGGTCTCCTTATCACGCCATGCTTGAAGCCAATGGGGACGCTGTAATTCTATTAGTTGCAGACCTCCAAGACCCTCCTGAGTTGATGCTTGAATTTATTAAAGGATGGGAAGAAGGTCACGATGCCGTTATTGGGACAAAAACAAAGAGTTTAGAATCACCGACGATGTTTTTTATTCGTAATGTTTACTACGGAATAATAAATCGTTTATCTGAAATTAAACTTCAGAAAAACTATACGGGCTTTGGTCTCTATGACAAACGAGTTATAGATGCCATGAGAAGCTTAGATGATCCTTATCCTTATTTACGAGGACTAGTCTTTGAAATTGGCTACGATATTAAGACAATCGAGTACACGCAGCCTGCTCGAATGAGAGGAATCACGAAGAACAACTTCTTTACTCTTTACGATATGGCCATGCTGGGGATTTCTAATCACTCTAAGATCCCACTTCGAATCGCAACATTATCTGGCTTTCTTTTGTCAGCGGCCTGTTTCTTTGTGGCCCTGGTTTATTTTGTTTATAAGCTTATGTTTTGGGATAAGTTTGAAATTGGTGTAGCACCGGTAGTGATAGGTCTTTTTCTTTTTGCTTCTATTCAACTCTTCTTTATAGGTATCCTTGGTGAATATATTGGTTTTATTCATACAAAGGTTCAGGGAAGACCCCATGTCTTTGAAAAAGAAAGGATAAACTTTGACGCCTAGGATTTGCTTAATCGGTGCAACTGGTTTCGTTGGGAAGGGGATTATCTGCGCCGCTCATGAAGCTAAAAATGCAGAGCTTTTCTTAACGTCTAGGAAGACCGGTCAGATTAAAGATTTTCTTCAGGAAAATAATTATAACTTTAAAACAATCGAACTAGGTGATATCAAGTCTACTCAGTTTGATATCATTTTTAATGCCGCCGGCGTTTGCGACCCAAAAGTTATTTTAGAAAATCCAGAATTACTTTTTAAAAGTCATCAGGATGTTGATGATTTAATAATGGAAAACCTTAAGGATTTTCCTAAAACACTTTATTTTAATTTAAGTAGTGGGGCCGTGTACGGATCAGAGTTCTTAGAGCCTGCACCTAAAGAGATAGACTGGAATATTCCAAGTGAACTTGAAGAAATCTCTGGTGATCCTGCTTCAATGTATTCTAAAACTAAGATTTTTTTCGAAAAGAAGCACCGGGAACAAGAACGCTTAAATATTGTAGACGTGAGACTCTTTAGTATATTTCATCGTCACCTCAATATTGGTGCTCATTATTTTCTTTCTCAATTAATGGACTCCTTAAAGAAAAAGGAAGTTTTTGTTACGAGCACTCAAGATATTGTAAAAGACTATGTACATCCAATGGATCTATTGAATCTTGCGATCCTGTTATCTCAAAAAGATCATATCAACTGTGCCTTAGACCTTTGTTCTGCTGCACCGGTTAAAAAGTCTGAGATGATTGAATATTTTGAGCTAAACCATCATTTAAAGGTGGAGTACAAGGAAATGGAGTTTAAGGGGACTAAGGTCAATTACTACTCAACCGCAAAAGACGCTCAAAAATTAGGGTTTTCACCTCAAGGAAGCTCATTAGAATGCATTGCCAAAGAAATGGAACACCTCGGCTTCTAGTTGCTTAATTTACAAGACAGAACGGCATTGAAACTCTAAAATTTGTTTGATGAATTTAGAGCCAAAAAACTTACGTAAACATATTATCAATATGGCCTATACAGGTAGTTCTGTTCATATTGCCTGTGCCTTCTCCCTCGTTGAAATCTGTTCTGTTCTTTATGACAAGATCATGACTTTCAATAACTCTAATCCCGAAGATCCGAATAGAGATATCTTAGCTCTTTCTAAAGGTCACGGAGTCATGGCCCTTTACGCATGTTTAAAAGAGATGGGGGTTATCGAACAGGAGCATTTTGATAAGTACTTTTCTGATGGCTCACTACTTCACGGTCTTGGAGAACCAAGAGTTCCTGGTATTGAAGTTTTAGGTGGAAGTCTTGGTCACGGTCTCCCCGTAGCAATTGGAATGGCCCTTGGTTTAAAAAGAGAAGGGAGCAATAGACATGTTTATTGCATTGTTGGTGATGGAGAAATAAATGAATGAACTATTTGGGAAGGTCTTTTATTTGCTGGTCATCATAAGCTAACAAACTTTACCGTCATTGTAGATGCCAATGGACTACAGGCCATGGGGGAGATTGATGAAATTTTAAATCTCGAACCTATGGGAGCTAAGTTCAAGTCATTTGGTTTTCACACGATTGAGTGTGATGGTCATAATCTCGAATTACTCGAAGCCGCCTTTAAAGATAAAACTCACGAAGAAGTTCAAAAGCCAAAAGCTGTCATTGCGAGAACAATGAAAGGAAAAGGCGTGAGCTTTATGGAAAATGATAATATTTGGCACTACACCAGACTTAATCCAGAAACTCTAGATAAGGCCATGGCCGAACTTCAAGAGGGAGATGAGTAATGCGTACAGTTCTATCAAATAAAATTACTCAGACGGCCATTGATAATCCTAAATTTGTTGCTCTGACTGGTGACCATGGTTACGCTCTTTTTGATGAAATTAGAAAGAAGAGACCAGAACAATTTTTAAATGTTGGGATGATTGAGCAGGCGATGATTGGACTAGCAGCTGGTCTGACTCAAGTGGGTCACCAAACCCTCGTTTACGGTCTTGCTAGTTTTATTCCCATGAGAGTAATCGAACAAATTAAATTGGATGTTTGTTATAGCAAGTTACCTGTGAAAATTATTGGTGATGGCGCAGGTGTTGTTTACTCTGTACTCGGATGTAGCCATCACTGCTCTGAAGATGTGTCCTGTTTAAGGTCGTTACCACATATAGAAATCTATTCTCCTGGAGACCCAGAAGAACTTCGAATTTGTTTTGATGAAAGTATGGCCTATGATGGCCCGACTTATTTGAGAGTCGGTAAATGTGATAATCCTGCCATCAATACAGAAAAACTCACAAGCACTAAACCATACTTAACACATGAAGTTCCTGAGTCAGACACGTTGTTTGTAACAACAGGTGCTATGCTAGGAATTATTCATGAGTATGCTAAAGAATTTAAAGTTAATCATTTATCTATAATGAAATTAAAGCCACTTGATGAATCCCTTAGCGAGATTCTTCCAAAGTACAAAAAAATTGTTTGTTTTGAAGAACATACTAGGTATGGAGGTTTAACTTCTGCCTTAACTGATTATATGATTGATAGACAAATACCAATCCCAACAATGCATCCTTTCAACTTAGAGGATAAGTTTGCTAATCATTGTGGGTCTCATCAGTACGCACTATCTGAGCATAACCTCTCAAATGAACAAATTCGCTCAAGACTTTCGGATCTTGCTTCAGAGTTTTAGTTATTAAGTGGCTGTCCATTAAGTTCTAATACTTTGAACTCAGGTAGGCTAACAACTGCATAAGATGGACATGACAGTTTTTGCCAAATATCGAAAGCATCAATTTCTTTATTATGTTTTGCTAAAAATAAACTCATAACTGTTCCATGAGTCACAACTAGTCTTTCATCTTCTTGAGGATCTTTTAAGATTTCTTTAATTCCATTTTCAAACCTTTCTAAGGCCTGATCAGCGGATTCCTTTCCAAGAATTGCTTCAGAAGATTTTTTGAAAATAGCTTCGTTTCTACTTACATGTCCTTCTTCGTCTAAAATCTCAGAAGAAGCGCGGTCGATTTCACCAAGATTAGGATTCGTTTTAAGATTAAGTCCTAGAGCTTCAGCTAGTACTTTTGCTGTATCAACGGCCTTACTTTCTTCGGAACTATATATTATAGGGTCTACGTCTAAGTTATCTTGAACAAACTGAGCAAACTTCTTGGCCTGCTTTAAGCCTTTTTCTCCGAGGGGCCATTCTTTAGGAGCTATTTCAGGACTCAACTCAGGAAGAGCATGTTTAACTAAAATTAAGGTATTTTCAATTTCAACTTCTGCTTCAGTATTTTCCATTTTTGCTACTCCTAATTGTTCAAGACTATTATCCACAAAATTTCATGGGTGAATAGAATTTTGACAGCCTCTCATAGAGAGGACAAAAAAACTACCGTATTTCAGACGTTTATGGCCAGTTTTTTGGCCCGATACTTGCTTTTAATAGCCTATATATCTTTTGAGAGAGGAAATTATGAGAACAAAGATTCTATTGGCCCTAACATTACTTATTGTTTCATGCGGTAAAACTGAAGCCCCTAAAACAAGCGGTGAAGGGGTGCAGGAAGAAGCGGTATCTAATACCTTTAATACTGGTGCCCCAGGAAATGGGAGTAGTGGACCAACTGGAAACTCAGACCCAGTAGACCCTACGACCTTGCCAGGTTACACACCTCCAACAGGAGGAGCACCAGCTCCAACTCCTACTCCAGGGCCAAGCTTAACTGAGGTCTGCGGAATCGCATACGCGAGTTTTTACGATAATGTGATCAGGTTATATGAAGATGAAAATACGACACATATTGTTTCTGCTGATGACTATTCAGCCACTTATTATTTTTCACCAGGAAGATTAACTTATCCAAATGATGCTATTGAGGTTTGTACTCAGTCTTATATGGATAACGGAGTTTTAAAAACAAGATCTGTAAATTTAGTCAATGCAGATGCAGCTCATCCTGAAAGACTTTTAGCTGAGACATATTCATACGAAGTATGCGGTGAGTTTAAGTATGTAACTGATAATGGCGGAAGAACTTATTTAGAGGTGAATGATGCTGGAACTCCTTACATCGTTGTAGACGAGAACATGCCAGCATTAGCGCTCCCTGCTTTTACAGATAGTGAAGGTGAGGCCATAAGTGCAATGGGTTGTATGTATTCAAACCAAGCACCTTATAATGACTTTTCATATACTTTTAAGAAACATTTAAGAGTAGAAGCTTATGATTTTGGAAATCTCATACCTTAAAATAAAAGGTGCAACACTACTTAGAAAAGTAGTGTTGCTTTTGTCTATTAATTAAAATTAAGTCCACCACCATTTTCAAGTGACTTGTTAACTTTCGTAAAATTGAAAGCTTCAGCCCCTTCAAACGGATCTCTTGAGAAATTTCCTCTTGGGTCAGTCGTTAGGTGAAACCAACGAACATCAGCTTCTCTAAGATTGAACCTAACGGCTTGTGCGGCCATTGATCTTACTCTAGAGTCACCACCAAGTTCGATTAGTCTTTCAAGAACATTTCTTGCTCTCGTTCCTTGCGGAAAAGTTGTCATAAAACGAATCGCTGCAACTCTTACACTCAAGTTATCATTTCCATTCTCAGCAACGGCCTGGATGTTTTGTCTTAGTCGGCTATCAGTACTTCTGGCATATAGAGACTTAATGGCTTCAACTCTTTGACGAACATCATTTCTTGGGTTCATTGCTACGTTTGTGAGTGACTCTCTAACATTGCGATCCTCAGTAGATGCCATAAGACCAAAGGCAGCGGCTCTTCTGATTTCAACAGCAGGTGCATTTAGTAAGTTAGCAATCATACCTCTTTGAATATTATTATTCTTAGTGGCTGAGAGATACATGGCCTGAAGACATATTGCTCTGAATTCAGTATCGCTTGATTGATCGTGAGCGTTAACAATTGCTTGGTAGATATTTCTTTCGTCGGCCTCAGGGCTAAGTGTTTTAACAGCAGCGATCCTTACTAGTCTGTCTTCTGCAGTATTGGAGACGACATTAATAAGGGTTCTTTCAACATCATTATCCGTTACAAAATCTCTTAGAGTTTCAACGGCAGATACTCTCACTGGGGTATCGCTACTGTACTGAACTTCTCTTAATAAGAGACGAATTGTATTTGAGTTAGCAAATACACTTGTGCTTAATAAGATAAGACCTATCATGGCCATCTTTATAGTCCTCATATCTTCCTCCTTGGTGTTAAAGATACGTAATTAATTGATTGGCTGTTATTCTAGGCATTAGAGCTAATTAAAGTCATATTAAAACTTATTACATCTGACGTATGGTGCCATGCAGTTCATCTAAAGTTTTTAAGTAGTTATAATTCGTCATGTGACGCAATGCTCTTTAGAAAGTACATGGCACCTTTATAAATATTTGATTTAATAAGGTCACAAAAATTATCACGGAGAGACCCATGAACCTTTTTAAGGCCCTTTGCCTTGTATTATTTTTAATATCCCAAGCTGCCTACGCTGGTAAAACCTTCGATACTATAAAGAAAAGAGGGGAGGTTAAGTGCGGTGTAACCACGGGGATTCCGGGATTTTCGGTTCCAGACTCTAAAGGGAAGTGGACGGGAATAGATGTTGATGTTTGTAGAGCAGTTGCAGCGGCCATGTTTGGAAACCCTAATAAAGTAACTTATGTTCCTCTATCTTCTCAGCAAAGATTTACTGCGATTCAATCCGGAGAAGTTGATCTTCTATCCCGTGTAACCACTCATACACTTTCTAGAGATACGAGTCTTGGACTAAACTTTGCTCCTGTTACTTACTATGACGGACAAGCTTTTATGGTAAGAAAGAGCGACGGTATTAAATCAGCAAAAGACTTAAACGGAGCAACTGTATGTGTTCAGCAAGGAACTACGACGGAGCTTGGGTTAGCTGATTATTTTAGAGCTAACAAAATGAAGTTTAAGTCAGTTGTTTACGAAGCCAATGATGAAGTGGCACAGGCCTTTGTTAAGAAAAGATGTGATGCTTTTACTACAGACGCTTCAGGACTTGCGGCAGAGAGAACAAGATTTAAGAATCCTAGTCAGTATATTATTCTTCCAGAAGTAATTTCTAAAGAGCCACTTGCTCCAGCGGTAAGACATGGTGATGATAAGTGGTTTGATATTGTTAAGTGGACAGTCTATGCGCTACTAGAAGCTGAAGAAATGGGAATCAATAGCTCTAATGTCGATGGATTTAAAAAATCAAAAGATCCAAATATAAAGAGATTTCTTGGTGTGACCAAAGGAAATGGAAAATCTCTGGGGCTTTCTGAAGCTTGGGCCTATAATATTATTAAGAAAGTTGGTAATTACTCAGAAATATTTGAAAAGAATATTGGAAAACAAACTTCTTTAAAACTTGAGCGTGGACTTAATGCCCTTTGGAAAGACGGCGGTATTATGTACGCTCCACCACTTAGATAAGGATAGGTGCTAGTGGAGGAAAGGACGCCCTTCTGGCAAGACCCAAAAAAAAGATCCCTTGTTTATCAAGGACTCACTCTCGCGATTGTTGGGGGGATGGGTTACTATCTCTTTAAAAACACCCAAGCAAATCTAACAAAACAAAATATAGCCTCGGGCTTTGGCTTTCTTTCTCAAGAAGCGGGCTTTGATATTTCTGAATCAGTTATTGAGTACTTTTCAGATGAAACTTATGGAAAAGCTTTAAAGGTAGGTTTTTTAAATACTTTAAAAGTAAGTGTTGTTGGTAATGTCTTTGCCGTTCTTTTGGGCGGCATAGTAGGTATCTTAAGCATTTCCTCGAACTGGCTTGTTTCTAGAATTTCTCGAGGTTATGTTGAAATGGTGAGGAATGTCCCACTCTTACTTCAGCTCTTTTTTTGGTACACCCTATTTTCTGAAATTTTCCCTAGTGTAAGACAGGCCTATAACCCAATTGCTGGGGTTTTTGTTTCTAATAGGGGAGTCGTTATCCCGGCCTTTGAATCTCATCCGGTTTGGACTTGGGTATTGCTGACGATCCTTGGAACGGTGGTTGTTATCGTTCCTCTCATTTTTAGTTGGGGTAAAAAGCAAAAGGAAGAATTTGGAATTGAAAGACCAACAGAATGGATAATGGCTGCGGCATTAATCTTTCTTCCTATAATTGTTTGGATGATCGGTGGAATGCCTTCGAAGTTTGAAATTCCTTCTCTTCAGGGATTCAACTTTAAAGGCGGCTTTACCCTATCTCCCGAATACATATCTCTACTTTTGGGGCTGGTTCTTTATACGGGAGCATTTATCGCTGAAATTGTTAGGGCCGGAATTTTATCTGTTAATAAAGGTCAGTGGGAAGCCTCTGAGGCCCTAGGGCTTAGTGGGTGGAGAACTCTGACTCTTGTGATTATTCCTCAGGCCCTAAGAGTCATTATTCCACCACTTACATCGCAGCTTTTAAACTTAACAAAGAACTCGTCCTTGGCCGTGGCGATTGCTTACCCGGACTTTGTCTCAGTGGCCAACACAAGTTTAAATCAAACAGGTCAGGCCATAGAGATGGTGGGACTGATTATGCTTGTGTACTTAACTTTTAGTTTAACAACCTCATTTGCCATGAATTGGTACAATAAGAAAATCAAGCTTACGGAGCGTTAGTGGTTTATAAGTTTACAAAAAACCCTGAAAAAAGAACGCTTCCTAGAATGGAAGCCATGGCGAAGTGGATGAAAAAGAATCTTTTTTCAACCAAAGGCAATACGGTTCTTTCTCTTTTTTTAATTGCGGGTCTGATTAAAATCTTTACGCCTATTTTTACATGGCTATTTATTGACGCCACTTGGATAGGGGATGCCGCTGCTTGCCGTGAAGGAAGCGGGGCTTGTTTAGCCTTCATCAATGAAAAGTTCACCTATATTATTTTTGGACCCTACCCTAGAGAAGAAATTTGGAGACCTGCACTTACAATGGTTTTAATGTTTGCTCTTCTTTGGTGGTCAAAAGAGCCGAGCCGTTGGAGTAAGAAGCTGGTCAAATGGTGGGCGGGCTTTGTGGTTCTTGGCTGGATTCTCATGAGCGGAGGTCTTGGTCTTGCTCCTGTTAAAAGTACTTCATGGGGGGGGCTTCCTCTTACTTTAGTTCTTTCCTTTGTTGGTATTTTTATTAGTTATCCCTTTGGTATAGCTCTGGCCCTAGGTAGACGTAGCCAGATGCCATTTATCAAAAGTATGTGCGTGATTTATATTGAGCTTATAAGAGGCGTTCCTATGATCTCTCTTCTTTTTATGAGTTCAGTAATGTTTCCACTATTTTTACCTGAAGGGGTAAGTATCGATAAACTTCTTAGGGCTCAAGTGGCTATCATTATGTTTATTTCAGCTTATATGGCCGAAGTTGTAAGAGGTGGCCTTGCGGCGATTCCAAAAGGTCAGTATGAAGCAGCGGATGCACTTGGGCTAAACTATTTTCAGACTATGAGATTTATTATTCTTCCTCAGGCATTAAAAATAGTCATTCCTCCTTCAGTAAACACTGCCATTGGAATGTTAAAAGATACTTCCTTAGTTATCATTATTGCTTTGTTTGATTTACTTTCAACAACAAAAGCTTCTTTAAAAGATCCAGAGTGGCTTGGCTTTTCAGTAGAGGGATATCTCTTTGCCGCATTTATTTATTTTATTCTCTGTTTTTCCATGGGGAAATACGCAAGAAGATTAGAAGTCGAATTTCACCGAGGTCATAAGAACCGCGAGGTAAACATATGAGTACGAACCCCATTATTGAAATGAAAGATATGAATAAATGGTTTGATGATTTTCATGTCTTAAAGAATATTAATTTCCAAGTAAATAACGGTGAAAAAATTGTTATTTGTGGTCCGTCTGGTTCAGGTAAGTCTACGCTTATTAGATGTATTAATCGCCTTGAAGTTCATCAGAATGGAAAAATTATTGTTGATGGAACGGAGCTTACTAATAACTTAAAACATATTGAAAAAATTAGAGCTGAAGTTGGAATGTGTTTTCAGCATTTTAATCTATTTCCTCATTTAAGCATTGTGGATAATTTGGCACTAGCTCCAATGTGGGTAAGAAAAGAAAGTAAGAAAGAGGCAAGTGAAAGGGCCATGCACTTTTTAGAGAAAGTTAAGATTGCTGATCAGGCACTAAAATATCCCGGCCAACTATCTGGAGGTCAGCAGCAGCGTGTGGCCATTGCTAGGGCCCTTTGTATGAAGCCAAAGATCATGCTTTTTGACGAGCCAACTTCTGCTCTAGACCCTGAAATGGTGAAAGAGGTTCTTGATGTGATGGTTAGTCTTGCTGAGGAAGGGATGACTATGCTTTGTGTGACCCACGAGATGGGATTTGCAAGGCAAGTAGCTGACCGAGTTGTCTTTATGGACGATGGTCAAATTGTTGAAGAGGCCAAACCGGATGAGTTCTTTGATAACCCTCAACACGAAAGATCTAAAGAGTTTCTCTCGCAAATTCTTCATTAGCTCAAAAACGTCTAGTCTTTAGACAGTATGTAAGAAGTACACAATTTACCCCTATAATAATTACTGATTTCAGTTACTTAGGGGGGCTTTCTTGGCATTTTCTTTGCTTATAAATAGGAAAGATAATGAGAGGGGAAACCACCATGAGAAAGCTACTTATAAGCTTTGTATTTACACTTCTAACTGCTCAAACGGCCTATGCCAATGCTGAGCAAACGAGAACTGAGCATTCCGTTAAGCTACTTAAGGCCTTTGAGGCTGAAAAGGTCGACTCAGTCATCAACTCTAGTGTAAGCGCCATTAAGTGTGGTGACGGTGTAAACCATGTTACTGAAAAGAGCGCTTCAGAAGATGTTATAGATAGAGGACCAGGAAGAGCGCCGGCTATTTTCGCTAGAAAAAGTAAGCTTGATAGTTTTAAGGAACTTGTAGAAAAAGGCGAGTTCAGAGAGCAATTTTATAAAGAAGGCGATATTTATTCATATAGTTCTGAATCAAAAGAAAGTAGAGACTTTATGAATATGGAATATGAAATAAGTAACTTTGAGCATGTTTTCAATAGAAAATCTAAAACTGAAGAACAGCCTTTTGAACATGAGATGGGCCTAACTGAAGCTGAAGTTAAAGCTGCTCTTATGGCCATTATCGCTAAAGCAGATGAGAGCTATCAAACAAAAGAGAAGGCCTTCGTTTTTAGAATCGATGAAAAAGCTTATTTGATAGACCTTGAGTTACCACTTCTTGCTAACCCTGTTTACAAGCAAGATGTAACCACTGGTAATATTGATTACGGCTTTTCAAATGTGGTTCCAAGAACCAGCGAGTTTGACCTAAATTTCGTCACAATGAAGTAGTCTTAACTTACGACGAAAATCAAAACATAATTTTTTCCCTAAGCCACTTTTAAGTGGCTTTTTTTGTTAGTTTCTTCGTACTGGAGAACTTAATGAAAAGAAGAATCTACGCCATTTTGGCAGTACTATGCCTTTTTAATATGTTGAATGTGAATGCTTCAACTTATACAAACCTAAAGATTGAAAACTGCTCAAAAGAAAGTGTAGGTCCTTATGTTTATTCTGACGATTTCTCCTGGGGAATGAGCCTTGATCAGATAAAAGAAAAAAGCACAGAGATTTATAGTTCAGGAAAAAGACTAAGAAAGAGAGCCTTTTTTGATGGGAAGAACGTGGTTATGCCACTCTCGATTTCAGGAGGGGATGCGCTTGTGAAGCTTGGCCCAAGATTCTTGGAGTCTGTTCAAAAGCATATCGAAGTTGGGTATAAGAGAGGTTATATAGACGCCGTCATCTTTCCAGATATGGGTCATAGTCACTTCTTTATTCCAAAGAAGTTTTATGAGGAAGTACTCGCTCCCATGCCCAATTCAAAAAGAGGCGAGAAGTATGAGTTGATGATAAATCATCCCGAACTTAAAATTCTTTATCATACTGCTGAACAGCTTACGATGCTTGATGAAAATAAAAAGCCACTTCCAGATAGAATGCTTCAGTGGCGATTTTATACGAGAAACCTAGTCGGTGATAATAAAGCGCTTGGGAGAGTTGAGTTACTTCATGAGACTGAATCAAGTCATAATACAGGAAGAGATTACGATGATAAGCACCGTTATTGGGGGCATGGGTTTAATATTAGCGCTTCAAAGAATGGATGTTTTTCTTTTACAAAAAAAGGTAAAACTTTTTATTTTGATTTAAGTTTTGATGATCTAACGAGTTCTAGTACAAATACAGATGGCTGGGACTTTTAAAGAAGTTTAGGTGCCCACTTCGACCGGTCGTCCAGGACCTGTGAGCACCAAAACTTTTAACGGTTATTATCGCGCTTGTTTTCTTCGAATTTTTCAGACTCGTAGTTAGCAATATCGCGGTAGCCGTGCTTTTTTTCTAACCATGCATTGTCATTTTGTTCCTTATGCTCGATTGCATAGGGGTCTTGAAATAGGGCACATCCTTGTCCGAAAAGAACAATTCCGAGCATTCCAGTGATAACAAGTAGGCTCAATACTTTCTTCATAATCCCTCCTTGGGGTTAGGGTTGCAGGTTGAAGCGTATACCTACCTATCGGCTCTAAAAGGGGAAATAAGAGGGTTTGAGGGCATATGGGCAGTGTTTGCCGATTGTTTTAGTAAGTGACCGATAAATTATTTAGAAATCTTCAAAAAAGGGCTTAAGTTTTTTGCAAAATACCCGACAAGATTAGTATGGAACTCGATAATCAACGGCTTTTAACTTTTATTACAACAATCGGCCTTTTGATCACTATCGTAACGACCTTAACTTTACCTGCACTCAATTGGGGTAAAGAGAAGAAGGTTGAACCCATAGTAAAAAAAGAAATAAAACTAGAATATAAAATCCCAAAGCGATTAAGTTCAACTCATTAATAATTAGATAAAGAATTTTTTTCTTTTTAGTGGAAGTTATTAATGCCCCTCAATACATCTAAATACAATAGACTTCCTTTGCAAGGGTAAAGTTTAAGTTTCATGCCTCCGATAAGGAGGCATGAACTTTGAGACAGTAAAAACTTTAAAAGGCGAGTTTATAGTAATCCTCGAAGAAACTAAGGATGGAGGGTATCTCTGTGTCTTCTCTAAAGGTGAGCATGTTATTCTTGCTCCTACTGAGCTCGATCAGGATACATTTTCGGAATACTCTGAAGATGATATGAGGGTGACTCTTAAACAGAGAGAGGCTCTAAAGAACTATTTTAATAATGATGTCTCTAAGGCTGCTTAACGAAGTTCTCTTTTTACACAATTGACAATACTTCTATCAACCCACGGTTTCTCCACTTTATCTTGGCAACTATCTAAGACATTTTGAGTAAATGCATGGCAATCATTTTCATTTTGAAATCTAGAATCCTTTCTCTTTGCCATACAGAAGAAGCTCATATTTTGAGAGATTTCAATTTGAAGTTCTTTTACTTTATCTTTTCCTAGGGCAGGCTTCTTAGGTCTTCTTTGTTTCGTAATCTTTTTCTTTTTGTAGTATCTCGTTTTCTTGCGGGTTACTTTTCTTCTTTTTAATGCATTTCTTTTTCTTTGGATTTTCTTCCAGTTATCCCAACGTAACTTCTTATATAGCTCTATGGCCTTTTCTTTTTCAATTTCTTCAAAGCTTTTTTCAACGTCTGCTGAATAGGTTTTCTTAGATGATTCCCTCTTTCCTGTTTGTGCGCAGGAAAGAAGAAGGGTAAGTAAAAAGATGGTGAAAAAATAGCGCATCAGTAATTTTTAATTCTATAAACCCATTTAGGATAATCGATAAAAGGGTTTCTATTCCCTTGAAATTTTTCAACTAAATTATTTCTTCTTCTTTCGAACGAGTCAACAGGATCAGCTTCGTGCCATTTTCTCAGGTAGCGCTCTTCTGCGTCGTCGATTTCAATATTATATCGCACGGAAAAATAAAAGAGGGCCCTCGCTACATTACCTCGGTGGTTGGCAGGAGGCTCAAAGGCTAAATACTCTAAGAACTTACCAGAGCCGTATTTTGAAGCGGCACAATTTCTTAGGGGGTTTCCATCAACCATCGAGAATAAGTGATTCTTTCTTGTGCTATTGGCCCTAGAGTCAGTTGGGTATAGATGATGTAAATCTGTTAGTTGCTTATTTTTACTTTCATTTGGATTAAAGCGAGACTTTGGCCAGGTATGTTCGCAGTTGATGACTGCATGGTTAGGAATTTTTCCTGGTCCAACACCGTCTTTTGTACCGATTTCTTTTTTACAGTAGACCTCTTTTACAAAGTATTTTTTACCAGATTTTTGAAGATGTATATTTCCAAAAAGTTCGATTCTGGCCTGTTTGTAACTAATTCCACCACGGTGAGTATTAGAGAGATGTTCATAAAGTTCTTCTTCAAAACTTCCTGATTCTTTAATGATCTCTGAGGGGTAGTAATCTTTTGAATCAGCATAGGCGGTAACTGAGCTCAAAAATAATGAGACAAGTAAAAATTGTTTTAGCAGCGACATTCCATTCCGTCCTTGGATTGGGTTAGGCTATAAGGATAGTTCGGAAATAGGGAACTGCCAAAAAAAGAAAGCCCGAGCTTTGTGCTCGGGCTGCTCTGCGTATTAAAATATTTTATTGATATTTAATTAAGGTAAAACTAGCTCTGAGGGCATGTCCTTAGCACTATCGGCTAATTCATTCCAAAAGTGTGAGTATTGATCTTGATAAGCTTTGAAAACTTCTGGGATAGAAATAAAATAAAAGTTTTCATAATTGACGCTAAAGGCTGACCCTGTGAGGTTTCCAGCTCCTGTGAAAACGGATCCTTCCTTATTTTTATAAGTAAAAATTAAAAACTTATTATGCTGAAGTTGTAGAGACTTTGGTTCAAAAACTTTATCAGTATATGTTTCTACAAATTTTGTCTGCATTCCAAGTTTTTCTAGGCTCCTAACTTTTCCTAGCTCTAAAAGGCTATTTCTTCCCATGCCTTTTTTGTAAACACCTGACCAGTAGATGTCGTCGTCAGCCACTAGTCTTACTTTGGTTTTTCTTGTTTTAAGCTGAGACTTTAGAGCATTAATAAGGGCCGTATAACTAAAGCGATGAGCAGCCATATCTATATTTGTAGAATACTTAATGGCTTTTTTGATTGTATCAAGAGCTTGGCTCCCTTCTCCAGGGATGAAAAAAGTTTTAATATCACTTTCTTCTTCGACTTGGATTTTCTGACGGCACTGGCTTATAAATTTCGAATAAGCTTTTTTTCCAGAGTCATGCTTTAAAATCCCTTCTCTTAGGCATAAATGAGCTTTTGCAAAATAAGAATCTGGCGAAGTTGTTACAAAGTGCCAGTTCTCATGGTGTGTTGTAGTTCCTGAACTCATATTTCCAGAACTAAACCCTACTCTAACTTGATTTTTATCAAATGGGTTGATTAGGATGACTTTATTATGAGCATACTTAGCACCGCCTCTGTTTCCACTTGTGTGAACTTCAGGTAGGTTTGCTTTTCCCGGAGCTACATTCTTAGGGCGACACTTACTTAGTTTTCTAAGCTGAGCCATTCTATTTGGGTCTGATTCGTTATTACTATCGATAACAAAGGTTACTTTAACATTTCTGTATTTAATGGCATTGCAAAGCTCTTTTTGGATATCTCCATTTGAGAAACTTAAGTAGGCCATAAAGATCTCTTTTGTATTCTTATCTTTGATCCAATCTTTCAATCTTCTATGTGGACTATTTTTTCTGGCCCTAGATTTTGAGGAATCTGAGCTTTTGCAATAAGCATCTTTAGTTTTAGAAATTAGTTCGTCACCACTATTGCTAACAACAGTCTCGTTATAAAAATATTGCTTACAAACAGGGTTTGTAAAAAGAACCTCGTACTCAAAAGGTGTGTAGTCTTTCAAGCTTACTGCCAAGGCAGATGTACTAAGCAGGCCAGTAATAAATAATAAAGAAATGAGTTTCATAGATATCCCCAATGTGCTGTATTGCGTAACCTTATTGATGCACTCTAGCAAAGGTGACCAAAATTATCAAAGAATAGCTTCTATCTATTTATTAGATACCTCTTTTTGAGAGTAATAAAATCAAGCTATTTGCATTGCGAAATTGCTCATATTAATGATTGAAGGGAGACAGGCACATCTTTATACTAATTTTAATGACATTATCCAGGTTTATGCTTTGCAATAGAGGCGTATCATATATTCAAATTCTTTTGGCCTCATCTGTAATTGCAGGTTTGGCCGTTATTGGTTTGAAGATGATGAAAAACCAAGAGCGGGTAGCAAAGCTAACTTCACAAAAATTCGAAATTTCCTATTTAGTAAATGAGATGAGTTACCTTTTAAAAGATCCTGCAAACTGTAAGGCCTCTTTTGATGGATTAAACCCAAAGACCTCAGTACGTAAAATTAACTCTCTTAAAAAAGAGTTCAGAGGAGGGAAGCATAAAGAGGCTTCTTTTTATTTGAAATACTTCACTTTTGACTCCTCTAAGAAACTGTATGGTGAAGGTAATATCAAAATTTTGAATTATAGTCTGATGGATACTGGACCTGGAGTTAAAGTAGAAAAAGGGAGTACTGAACTCGTCGTTACTTTTGAGACCGATGAGATTGAAAGTAAGCCGGTAACCTTAAAGAAAAGAATACCGATAAAAGTTGTTCTTAAGAATGATCGCATTAGTGCATGTGAGTTTTTAGATCGCTCTGGCATTATCGGGGGAAGATCAAGTAAAACAGGATTAAATCTTGGGAAAAGTCTTTCTCTTGGTAATGAGACAATTGGAAAAGGTTTATCCGTTTCTGGCGACTTAACTCTTATTCCTCATAAAGGTGAACTTCCAAGTTGTTCTAAAGCAAGGCTTGGTCAACTTTTGTATTCTGAAAAGTATGATGACTTATTCTACTGCTCTATTTACGATGAGTGGGGAAACTTAGGACCTCTTCCTTATAATTTCAAGAAACCTTTTCCTTATCGTGTAGAGGCCACTGACTTGAAGGAGAATATTAAGTTAACAAAGAGGCATCGCGTTTGCTTACTAAAAGAATTTAAGTCTAACTTAAAAGGTAATTGCAAGGTTAGAAGGCTAGAGCATAAAGGACTGACAAGTTGGAGGATTGAATCTAAGTTTCATACTCTTCGAGGAGGTCAGTTCTGTTCCGTGGAGTGTTTTAATTGAGAAATCAGAGGGGCTTTTCTACATTAGAAGTTTTAATGTCTGTTGGTTTTTTGGCAGCACTGATAATTGTTTGTCTCAATATTTTTAAAAAGCAACAAATAGAACTTATTAATGCCATTCAAGAAATTGAAATCACTTCCACACTAAACGACATCAGACTTGCCTTAAAAGGCGAGGAGGCTTGCTCTGCTACTTTTGAAAATAAAGTGATAGGAAGTCGAGACGTTAAAGTAGTGAAAAAAGTTATTCACTATCCCGAAACAAATGAAATTGAAGAAGTCGAAGCTTTTCCACTCTTTCAATATGGAAGAAAAACGTTTGGTACTCACGATTTAAAAATTTCTGACTTTATCCTGGTTGATCCCTCTGGAGAAAAAAAGAGTGGAGAAAAGCCTGTTATTTTTCGAATCAGCTTTGATAAAGGTTTACCTGATTTAAAAGAAAAGAATATTGTTACGAGAGAAATAAAACTTTACGCTACTACCGATAATCTTGGGCGAGTAGAGTTTTGTAGCCTTGGGAAATACATCGTAAAAAGCAAAAAATTTGAATCAGTTGCAGGACATCTTAAAAGAGAAGAAGGCAATATTGGGGTGGGGACGAACTTCGTCCCGTCAAAGATGACAATTAAGGGAGGAGTTCTCCTTGAGAGTAAAGAAACTCAAGAGTGTACTTCTGAGAGCAATGGGATTTTGTTCTTCGATAACGCTACTAATAAATTATCAATATGCCATGGAACTAAAATTCATGGTCTATCGACTATGGCGGTTAAAGACTTATGAGAAAGCAAGATGGTTTTTCACTTGTTCAACTGATGATAGTAGCTGGAATGCTTTCAGGCATTTTTGTCGTAAGTTTGAAGATTATGAAGAATCAAAACCAAATAGGTAAAAGCTCGAGTGAGGAGTTTGAAATTACTTATTTATTCGATGATATGAGAAATCTTATGGCCGAGCCCTCGGTGTGCAAGGGAACATTGGAATTGGTTAGCCCATATGAACCTAAAGAACTCGAAGGGATTAAGGCAGACCCCAATAGTAACGAGTTTAGTTACCAGCCGTTTAAATTAGGTGCAAAGAAGTACGGTCAAGGTAATATTAAAATAAAGAGTATTGATTATCAGGTCGGTGATCAAGAGGCCAGTATCGATGATGGTGAAGCTTTTTTAAAAATCACTTTTGAAAAGTCTAAAAGTGCATTGGGAAGAAAAGAAGTTGAAAAGAAGATGAAGTTACATCTGCTTTTAGATTCAGATAAGAAAATATCAACATGCTTTTCATTACCTGGAATAAATACGAGTGGCCAAGAAGTAAGTGAGGTTAAAGATCGTTGGTACGAAATTTCGGGGACTCCAAATATTTATACTAATGAGAAGAAGGTTCAAATTGGTTCGGTGGGAAGTTGGTCAGGTGAAGGTGTTGCTATTAATGGTAATTTAAAAATTGGTTACGAAGATCACAATTGTAATAAAGAAAAAGTTGGAACAATAAGATATCAAAAAAACAGTCTTCTTATTTGTAAGAAAACAGGTAAATGGCATGAAGTTTGGAATCCCTATCGAAATATCGTCGTTAAAGACTTTAATTTAGTTGCATCTGGAAAGGATCAAGTTGAGGTGACGAAAAAACCATTTAACTTTTGCTCTATTACCAAATCAGAATTATACGGGGCAAGATGCCTAAGTAAAAGATTGAATGGTAACCTTTGGCAGCTTTCGCTTCGATACGATAGAGGTGAAAGTTCAAGTTGTAGTTTTCGCTGTTTTGCAAAGAGGTAATATGTCACTTGAAATGTTGATCATTGGAGCCGGACCTGCTGGGATCTCTATGGGTGTTGAGGCGGTTGCCTCAGGTATAGAGTCAGAAAAAGTACTAATACTAGAAAAAGCCCCAGAACATAGTTATATGATAAGGAAGTTTTATCCCGACCAAAAGCTAGTGACAGCTAACTATAAAGGGCAGGCGGCAGTATGTAATGGAGTTATGTGTATTCCTGACTACTCTAAAAGTGAAACCTTAAGTTACTTAGACCAGGCAATTGAAAAGCACAAAATCAAAGTTAATTATCAAGAGACCGTATGGAAATTAGAGCAGTTAAAAGATGGCAGCTTCTTCGTCTCTTCAGATAAAGGTGAGTATCAAACTAAGACCTGTATTATCGCGATTGGGATGATGGGGAAGCCTAATAAGCCTGATTATAAGATTCCTGGTGACTTAAAAGGTAAAGTTCATTTTGATATAACTAGTCAAAAAATAGAGAATTCAAAAGTTCTCGTTGTGGGCGGTGGAGATTCGGCTTCAGAATATGTTCAATACCTTTCTCAAGAGGGTAATTCAGTAGACCTTTCCTATAGAAAAGACAGTTTTGGGAGAATGAATGAAATTAATATTAATTCTCTAATGGCCCTTAACGAAAGAGGGGAGACAGAGCTCGTCCTTAATTCTAATGTTTGCGA
Organism: Halobacteriovorax sp.; assembly: GCA_024686135.1. Taxonomy (GTDB): domain Bacteria; phylum Bdellovibrionota; class Bacteriovoracia; order Bacteriovoracales; family Bacteriovoracaceae. The sequence continues at coordinate 28,584 of JAIBDQ010000014.1, forward strand.
ATTGAAGTCTAATGGAGAAATGGTTGAAGTTATTTTTAAAGAAGAAATTAAAAGCCGATTATATGAACATGTTGTTTATGCACTGGGTGGATCAACTCCAAAGAACTTTTTAAAACTTTTAAAGATCGAATTCACTGGGGAAGACGACCAACCAGTAGTTAAAGATGGTTACGAAACTTCAATACCAGGACTATTTTTAGTTGGGGATTTAAGTGCAGGTAAAAGGGGAGGCTCAATTATAAGCGCCTTCAATTCTTCACATGAAGCTATGAAGAAAATTTGTACCGATTACCTGACTTGTAAAATTTAAGAGCTAAAATAAAGTTTTAACATATGCATAGACTAAGCTGCCCGATGCAAGAGCTAAGACTAGAAAAGTTCCGGCGGTACCGTAGAACCTACCTTTTGAAGGACCATTACTTAATCCTAGACCAATAAAATGAGCAACTCTAGCGGCCAACAAAGTTAGACATAAACCGTGAATGACTTCAATTCTCCAGTTTTGAATTTCTAGAAAGCCAATAAGGATTAACGCTAGTGGGACGTACTCAGAAAAATTCCCATGGGCCCTAACTGTTTGCTCAAGGGCACCTTCAGTAACACCTAAGCCTTTTTTGAATTTCCAGCGGTTATCGATGACCTTTTTGGCCATATAGATATAGAAAAAAGTGTAGAGCGCCGCGTAAAAAGGTGTGATGATTGGGGTCATATTTCTCTCCTGTTAATTAATTGAGATTATCTTACCCAAAAATTTGAGGAAGTTCTCCCCTTTGTTTTAGACTTTAAGAAAATTAAACAAAGGAAATCCCATGGGAATCGGTAGTCGAATCGTTGGAGTTGGTAGCTATGTACCACCTAAGATTTATGAAAATAAAGATTTAGAAGAAATGATGGACACGAGTAATGAGTGGATTGTTCAGCGAACAGGGATTGAAAGAAGACATTGGGTCGACCCAAAATCGAGTACCTCTGACTTAGCTCTTGAAGCCTCATTAAAGGCCATTAAAGATGCGGGTCTTGAGAAAACAGATATCGACATGATTATCTTAGGTACCTTAAGTCCGGATCATGACTTTCCAGGCACTGGTTGTTTTTTACAAGCAAAACTGGACTTACCAGAAATTACAGTTCTAGATATTAGACAGCAGTGTACAGGTTTTATCTATGGGATTTCTATTGCCGATAAGTTTATAAAGTCTGGAAGTCACAAGAATATTTTAGTTGTTGGTGCTGAGGTTCACTCAAAAGGTTTAGATAAAACCCCAAGAGGGAGAGGAGTTTCCGTTCTCTTTGGTGATGGTGCTGGGGCAGTTGTTATGCAGCCAGTAGAAGTTAATGATCCTAAGAAGGATCCCCATCTTATGACAACTAGACTTCATGCAGATGGAAAATATGCAAAAGAGCTTTGGTTACCAGCACCGGGAATGGCCTTTGAGGGTTCTGAAAGATGGTCCGAAGAGCTAATGGCCGAAGGTCTTCACTACCCGCAAATGAATGGAAAGGTTGTTTTTGTCCATGCCGTTAAAAGAATGGCCGAGTCCTTAACCGCTGCTTGTAAAGAAACAGGGATTAAGTTCGAAGATGTGGATTGCTTTTTATTTCACCAAGCGAACCTACGAATTAATTCTAAGGTTGCCGAGGTTCTCGGCCTAGATGAAAGTAAGATCTTTAATACGATTCAAGACTTTGGAAATACAACTGCTGCCACCATACCTCTTGGAATGGATGAGGCGATAAAGGCAGGGAAGCTCAAGAAAGGAGACCTCGTTGCATCGGCAGCATTTGGATCGGGGTTTACTTGGGGATCTGCCATATGGAGATACTAATGAAAATATTAATCGCTTTGTCTTTTATATTCTCCCTTTCTGCTCAGGCTGAGTTTAAAAAATGTACTGAAGGAGTAGGAGAGTTTGGAAACTTGGGTTCTATGAGATACCAAGTAGGTTTTTTCAAAAAGTACGATAAATGTTTTTTAAGCATTGGTCCCAATAATAGGTACCCAAAATATAGAGGTTATCATTTTGATTCTACAGGAGAATTGATGGTCTTCAATTCTTTGGGGAATGGTAGACCTTCTCAAGATACGGGAGCTAGAAACTATCAATTCCCAATAGTGAATTCTGATCTTGAATATGAATTAGACTTTGAAAATGAGTATATTAAGATTAGAAATACTGATGGAAGAGTTTGGACCTTTGACGCTAAAGCTGCAAAATTAATTGAAGTGAGTGATATGAATTTCATTGAGGATCCCGAAGTCACTCGTACAAATGAGGGAGGACTTGAATTAAGTCCGCTTTCCGGTACCTTAATTGATGAAGGCTGGAGAGTCGGAGGACCTCCAAATATTGTTTTAAGTAGGTACTCAGTTATAAAAAATGATTCGGGACTCGAATGTTCAGTTAAGAATAAAAAACTATTTAAGCTTGCCTTAGATGATAATGGCGGTGTTGATGGTGCTTATTTTATCTATTCCAACAAAGCGGATTGGTTGAAGTTCCTAAAGAAGAACTGTAAGAACTTTGGATTATAGAGCTCCTTGGCCATTAAAGAACGGCCACTTAAATACCTTACATACTGCTCTGCTTAGAAAAGTAGAGCAGTTACCTTATCTTAGAGAGAGAATCACTTTAAAAGATGGAGACTTTCTTGACCTCGATTGGGTTAAAACAGGATCAAAAAAATTAATAGTTCTTTCCCATGGTTTAGAAGGGGATTCCCGTGGCACTTATATTCAAGGAATGATGAAAAGGTTTCTTGATGAAGGCTATGATGGATTGGCGTGGAACTGCCGTGGTTGTAGCGGTGAGGTAAACTTAAAACCCTTCTATTATAATAGCGGTGTCTCCCATGACTTAGATGAAGTCTTAACTCATGTTATTGAGAACAAAGATTATGATGAAATCTTCCTTGTCGGCTTTAGTATGGGGGGGAATATTAGCATGAAGTATTTAGGTGAAAAGGGAACATCCGTTAACGAAAAGATTAAAGGAGCAGCGATCTTCTCTACGCCGGTGGACTTAAGAGGGTGTTCTTTTAAGTTAGATGAAGGCTTCTGTAAGGTGTACACCCAAAACTTCCTTAAAACGTTGAAGCAAAAAGTTAAATTGAAAGAAGTCCAAATCAGAGAAGCTGGCTTTGAACCAAATGATATTTATAAATGCACAAATCTAAATGATTTTGACAATATTTTTACGGGTCCACTCCATGGTTACAAAGATGCAGAGGACTATTATACAAGGGCCAGCTCTAAACAGTTTATTCCTAAAATTGAAGTTCCGACTTTATTAGTTAATGCAAGTGATGATCCGTTCTTAACGGAGAGTTGTTACCCTCACGAGTTTCAAAATAGATCTTTTAGTTTTGAAAGGACAAAGTATGGGGGGCATGTGGGGTTTGGAAACCTAAGGCCCAATCAACCACTATGGTCAGAAGACAGGGCCTTTAGGTTCATATCAAAAATTAAATAAACTTTGCCGTATAGTTAAAGATCTCCTGTCTATATTTTAAAATTACATTAGGAGATAGGTCTTCAGTTAATTCTGTATTTTGGGGAATCACTTCGTAGAGAAGATGTTCCATAGCAAATTGAATCGTCTGCATTCCAACATAAAGATTTTCAAAAAAGGTTATATCTTTTTTCATCCAATACTGAATTAACTCAGCCACATCTGCGTGGTTGTCACAGCTACTACATCCGTGGCAGTCTCCGCTATTTTCAATAAAGTTAACGTGGTTATGGGATTGTATACTTATTACTTTCTCTCTTTCTTCTCTATCCTCAGCAAAGTTTTCAATGAGTGGAATAGTCATCTCATTATTATCTCTGACAGTAGAAAATATTTGTTCGTAAAAAGTTACGTAAAGAGAAGAGAAGACACTGTCTTCTAAAAGACAAAGAAGATATTCTTCTTCATTTGCAGCTGATTTATTAACTGCTTCAAGTGAGTTAAGAGCTAAACTTAAAGGGAAGTTGTTACTTCCTTCCATTGAATAAAAATATTTTAAAAGTTTTGCAGGGGATTCTGTCTTTTTAGGCTTCAAGCCTGTTACTTTGTGGACTAATCCCATAATGACCTCACATCGAGTTTTCCTCCCTCTATTTTACCTCAAATAGAGGGGGAATTAGTCTGGGAAAAAGCTACCGATTATGCCCTCTAAGGCGATGGATTGGGATGTTTCACATGTACGGCATCGATCTCTTTAAGAATCTCATCCGAAAGCTTGACCGAAATACTCTCTATGTTTTCTTTTAATTGATGCATTTTCGTTGCACCAATAATATTTGAAGTAACAAAGGGCCTAGTATTTACATAGGCTAAAGACATTTGAGCCAACGAGATATTATACTTTTCGGCAATCTCAGCATAGGCCTGAGTGGCCTTTACTGCTTGAGGGTTGTTATACCTTTCAAAATATTCCCAGATGGTAAGTCTACATCCAGCAGGCTTTTTACCACCTAGATACTTTCCAGAGAGGGCACCGAAGGCCATGGGTGAGTATGCCAATAGCCCACATTGCTCTCTATGAGAAATCTCCGCCATACCAACTTCATAGGATCTATTTAAAAGATTATAGGGGTTTTGAATGGATGCCATTCTAGGTAAACCTTTTTCACCACTAATTCTTAAGAATTCCATTGTTCCCCAAGGAGTTTCATTTGAGAGTCCGAACTCTCTAACCTTCCCGCTTTTTTTAATTTCATCAAGAGTCTCCAGCACCTCTTCGATTGCTGTCCAGGGCTCTTCGTCTTGCACGGTATAACCTAATTGCCCAAAGTAATTTGTCTTCCTTTCAGGCCAGTGAAGCTGGTAGAGATCGACATAGTCAGTTCCAAGTCTGTCTAAACTTGAGTCGATCGCCTTAAGTAAATGTTCTTTATTAAAAGTATTTTTCCCGCCTCGAATATAGTCATCCCAGAAAGGCCCAACTATTTTAGTTGCTAGGATAAACTTATCTCTTTGAGTCCTCATCTTCTCCCACTTCCCAATATATTGTTCAGTTAGAGAATAAGTTTCTTTATTTGGCGGGACCGGATACATTTCAGCTGTATCAATAAAGTTAATGCCATTGTCGAGGGAGTAATCCAGTTGTTCATGGGCTTCTTCTAAAGTATTTTGCTCACCCCAGGTCATTGTTCCGAGACAAATAACAGAGACGTCGATATCAGTTTTACCTAATTTTCTAAATTCCATAATTTAAACCTTAATTTATTGTCGTAAGAAGTGTTCTATTTCTTTTTCCGTATTTTTTTTAATACTGTTGGCCATGAAAAAGATTATTCCCATAACCATAAACATCATTGGGAAAGTTATGACTGGAAAGCTTAGGGCAGTCATTTTCCCAAGAGATTCATTAAATTCTGTAGTACCTGGTTGTCCAACGAGAGTCATGACGGCCAAAACATAATTTAAAAAGGCTGATAAAAAAAATGTACCACCCAAAAGAAGACTACTGGTTTTTAAATTCTTTTTAAAAAGGTGAGCGTGACCATGCTTGGTAAATTCTTCATCAATTTTTTCTAAATTTAATATTTGATTTAAAAAGGTTTCAACTAATGGGAATTTTGTTTTATTGGATAATATGACAGCAAGTCCCATTAAGAATGGGATAGCCGTTTCTTTTGCGATCATCCATTCCCTATTTAATTTGAAAAGCCCAATTCCGCCGGTCATTAAAATCGAAAATAAGCCTAAGCCTGAGAAGAAGTTAAATTTCTTAATTCTTATAAAATCCCAAATTCCATAGGAAATAGGAAAGGCGATGGCCACGACCAGGCCATAAATCTGACCTAGATACTCAGGACCGGAGAATTTCATGAGAATGACTGATGGAATAATAACATTAAGCCCTACATTTAAGAGAAAGGGCTCTTTTTGTTTTTTCTTATTATCTTCTGTTTCCGAAACTTGATTCATTGTGCCAAAGGAAAGAGGTTTGCTTTTGTAATAATTCCTTACTTCATCGCATATAAAGAAGAGGACCATTGTATCAATCTCATCTCCCTATAAACTAGAAACTAGAATAGAGATTAATTACTACATTTCAAGGATGAATGCATGAAAACGTTGATTTTATTAGTTTTTTTAGTTTTGGGCGCGGCAGCGAATGCCAAAGATATTGAGTACCTAGTTAAGCTCGAAGGACAGAAGGCCGATGAGGCACTTTTGAGCTTAAGACAAATGGGAATGACAAAAACTTTCTCAACAAGTTTTGGTGAGTTTGCCGTTCTAAAAACTAAAAGAAACCTAGAGGCAGCGGACTTTAATTATTTAACTTCGATGACTGGTATTAGTTATGTTGAAAAAAATATTGAGTTAAGGGCCCTTCCCATAAATAGAGAGAGCAAAGAATTAAATGCTGAGGATGCAAGCTTTAAGAAGCAGTGGGGTCTAAAGAATACGGGATGGAATGGTGGACCGATCTGGAGGTTAGGTAAAAAGGGTGAAGATATTAATGCTGAGAAAGCATGGACCCTATCTAGAGGAAGAAGCACTATTAAAATTGCCGTTATTGATACAGGTGTTGATTATGATCATCCAGATTTGAAAAATAATATTTTAATGAATGAGGCCGAATTCAATGGGACAGATGGTGTTGATGATGATGGGAACGGTTATGTAGATGATGTTTTTGGTTATGACTTTGCCAATAATGACGCCGACCCGATGGATGGACATGGTCACGGAACTCATTGTGCTGGAGTTATTGGCGCTACTCATAATAGATCTGGAGTTAGAGGGGTTATGGGAAGAGTAAAGGTTCTTCCTATAAAGTTCTTAGGTGATAACGGTTCAGGAACTCTTGCCGGAGCGGTTAAGGCGATTGACTACGCCATTAAAATGAAGGTTCATGTGATGAGTAACTCTTGGGGAGGGGGAGGAGCCAATAAAGCTCTTTTAGAAGCTATACAGGCCGCTGATAGAGCCGGAATAGTCTTTGTCGCCGCAGCTGGAAACTCAACAAACAATAATGACAAGAGCCCTTCTTATCCTGCTTCATATGAAGTTGATAATATAATCTCTGTTGGCAGTATGGATGGAAATGGAAAGAAGTCTTGGTTCTCAAACTACGGTAAAAAATCAGTTCATATCTTTGCACCAGGTTCAGATATTCTCTCAACGGTTAAAAATGGAAAATACAAAAAGATGAGTGGAACTTCCATGGCAACACCATTTGTTTCGGGTGCCATTGGACTTTTACTAACTCACGAAAAGAATATGACACCTAAAGAAATTAGAGAAAGAATTATGGCGACTGCCGTGATGAATAAAACTCTAGTCAAATACGCTGGTTCTGGTAGGCTTGATGCGTACAGACTTTTAAAAGACTTGAGAAATTAAGAATTGATAAAAAATATCACAAAAATATTTTTTAAAGGAGTGTTAGGGGTTCTACCTCTGACACTTTCTCTTTATTTTATTTATTGGTTTTTTACCAGTATGGAAACTTTATTTGATAGTTATCTAATGAAGGTTCTACCAGATGCCGTTCGGTTCCCAGGTCTTGGGGTTACCAGTGGCTTCCTTGTTATCCTTGGGATAGGTCTATTATTATCGACCTCATTTTTTTCTAATATTCACAAAATAATTTTAAAGCCCGTAAGAAATATACCTTTGGTGAAATCAGTTTACTCTGCTATTGAAGATCTAATGAGCTACTTCGCTCCTAGCGATGATAAACCGGTTTCAAAAGTTGTTAAGGTGAATCTTCCGGGGCAAAGTTTTGAGCTGGTTGGACTTCTTACTCAGGACGATCTCGAGTCGATAGAAGGTATTGCCTTTAGCCCTGAAAAGGTAGCTGTGTTTATCCCTATGAGCTACGCTCTAGGTGGTTACACAATTTTTGTACCAAGAGACTGCCTTGTTGTTACTGATATGAAAGTTGAGCAAGCAATGAAGTTGGCATTGACCAGTTGGATGAAGAAAAAAAATGTTTAGCCTCTCAAACCTATGGGTCTATGGACTCTTTATTTTTCCATTCTTTTTTATATCGGGAATACCATTTCCCTATATTTACCCAAAGGTGATCTTTATAGAGATATGGGCGGCCCTTGGCCTACTTCTGTTCACTTTTAAAAAAGAAGAGGAACAATCGATTAGCCTAAGTGGAATAGACCTTACTTTCCTAGGTCTAATGATATTTGGCTTCTTATCATTGTCCTGGAGTGAAGATATTATTGTTGGTCTCTTTGGCCCTTTTTGGAGAGGTACAGGTTTAGTCTTTTATAGCGCTTTAATCGCTGCAGGGTTCGTTTATAAAGAAAGAAAATTTGATAAGGATTTTTTCGCCAAGCTTTTTTTATTTGCTGGAACCGGTGTAAGCGTTGTTCTGCTAGGAATAGCTATCTTTGATAGTGTTGGTCAAATGCATAAAAGTCTAATGGGCAATCCTAATGCTTCTTCGATGTGGGTTGGAACAACCGTTCTTTTAAATTACC
>JAIBDQ010000210.1 GCA_024686135.1 Halobacteriovorax sp.
GTCGTTGTGCTGGATTTATTTATCTACGGGGAAACTCTAGTCCCACATAAAAACTTAAAGCTAATCAAAGGCGACCTTAGAAATTTGTCAATCGTAGAGGAGGCTCTTGTCGGATGTGATTCAGTTATCCATCTCGCCTGTATTTCAAACGATCCAAGTTTTGACCTAGACCCCGAGCTTGGAAAATCAATAAACCTAGATTCTTTTAAGCCATTAGTCGAAGCTTCTATAAAGGCCGGGGTCTCAAGATTTATTAATGCCTCCTCCTCGAGTGTTTACGGAATCAAAAGTGAAGAGTTAGTTCATGAAGGATTAAGCTTAGAGCCTCAAACTGACTACTCTATATTTAAGGCCGAATGTGAAAAAATTCTTCTCGCCTACCAATCAGATTCTTTTACAACCGTTAGTATCAGGCCAGCTACTGTTTGCGGAGTATCGAGAAGGCAGAGACTCGATGTTATAGTCAATATTCTAGTTAATAATGCTCATCATAAAAATAAAATCCTCGTTTTTGGAGGAGAGCAGAAAAGGCCGAATATACATATTAAAGATATGTGTCGACTTTATTTTATGCTCTTAGACGCTCCTAAAGAAAAAATTGAGGGCAAGGTCTTTAATGCGGGAGATGAGAATTACCGCGTTAAAGAATTAGCGATGCTTGTTAAAAAATATTACTCAGAATCTATTGTTGAAATATTACCTACCAATGATAATCGCTCTTATCATATTGATTCCCAACTGATCTTTAAGGAATTAGGTTTTAAGACTAACTACTCAATCGAAACGGCAGTTAATGATCTGAAAAAATCCTTTCAAGATGGCCTAATTAAAAACCCTAGTTCCAGTCAGTACTATAATGTTCAAACGATGAAAGAGGTTAATCTTAGATAATGAGAATTTGCATTGATATAGATAATACTATTCTCAACTACGAACCCCTCTTCTTCGAAGAAAGCAATCACATTCCTAAGGGAATTCAGTTTCTGTCAGAATTAAAAGAATATCTTCAAAACAAATCTCAAGAGGAATGGCTTAAGATTCAAGGGCTTTGCTATGGAAAGAGGGTCCGCGATGTCACCCTCTTTCAGAAGTCAAAAGAAAGCATAGAAAAGCTTATCAAAAATGGGTATGAGGTTTTCCTAGTTAGCCATAAGACTAAGACATCATATTGTGGGAATTATTCAGGGTTACAAGAGCTTGTTACAAACAGGCTACAAGAACTGGGCTTAACTTCACTTATCGATGCTAAGAATATCTTTTTACTAGAAAGCCTTGATGAGAAACTAAAAAAAATTAATGAACTTAAACCCCAGATAGTTATCGACGATTTAGAAAAGGTTACCTCAAGTTCTAAATTAGATCAGGTTCCTTTAAAGATTCTGTTTTCTAGGTTTTCTTCAAGAACTTCTCTTTCTTCCTTCTCTTGGCCACAAATTGTCTCTTTAATTGAGCTCGTAAAAAGTAAGAATCTTTTCTTTCAAAGATCTCTTAGCACGGGAAATAATTCTGTTTGTAAGTTTAAATCGAATGATGGCTCATTTGTCTTAAAGTGTTTCAGTAAAGAAGAACGATATAAAAGAGAAAAAGTTAATTTGAGTCTTTTAAATCAAAACGTTCAGATTTTATTCAGCGATGATGAAGGTTTACTTCTCTTAACTAGCTTCGCTGAGGGAAAGGCTCCTTCTGAATACAATAAAAATGTCTTCGAAAAACTGAGTAATATATTTAAAATCAAATCACCAATCCAAGCTACCCATAGAAGAGTTTCAATCGATGAGTATTTAGAGCATATTGAAAATCGGCTTTTAAGTGGCAAGGCTCATTACTCTAACTTCCTAGATCTTCACCAGAATCTTCTCGTTCGAGCAAAAAATGCGAAATATTCACCTGTCTATGAAGCTTTTTGCTCTCCCGACATGAGTCTTGATAATCTCATTGAAAATGATGGTCATATTCAAATGATAGACCTTGAGTCCTCCGGAATGGATGACCCACTCCGAAGTCTCGCTAATGCCGTTTTTCATTCGAGAAATAGTCTTGAGGAGAATCAAATTCTTGAACTCTTTAGTTTTTTTAATGATCAATTTCCTGGAATCTTTTCTAACTCATTTGAATTAGTTCTTGATCTTGTAGCTTTTGACTGGCTGCTTCTTGAGAAAGACCCCTTCAAGTCAGTGCAGAGAGCTGAAACTTATCAAAGTAGACTTAGTGGTGGTAAGATTTATTTTTCACTACCGGAATCAATTATTGAACATGGAAAAAGGATTTCTCAACCAAAAGAGCTTTGAAATAAGAAACAAGGTTCTTGATATATTCTCATACGGCAATCGAGGGCATATTCCTTCGGCGTTTTCTATCGTAGAAACCCTAACCACTCTTTACTATCAATATGTCGATATTGAGAAGATTAAAAACAACTCTGAGGACAGAGATAGGATAATTCTAAGTAAAGGTCATGGTTGCCTTTCACTTTACTCTATTCTTCATGATCATGATTTAATTAAAGAAGATGATTTAAAAACTTATTGTCGCCCTGGCTCCGTTCTCGGTGGTCATCCGACAAAGGGTAAGATTGTTGGAATCGAAGCCTCTACTGGCTCCCTTGGTCTTGGTCCATCGGTTGCGGTAGGTATGGCCACAGAGCTTAAGAGAAAAGGTAGTCCTGCTGAAGTATTCGTTTTAGTTGGTGACGGAGAAATTAATGAGGGAAGTGTCTGGGAGGCTTTATTAAGTGTTGGTAATAAAGACTTGGATAATTTCACAATCATAGTCGATTATAATAAGTATCAATCATATTCTTCAACAGAAGAGGTATGTGATCTAGACCCTCTAAAACAAAAACTGGAAGCTTTTAAGTTGAAGACATTTGAAGTCGATATGATTAATGAGCCGGAAAGCCTTCTGCTTTGCCTTCAGGAAAAGGTCTCTATTCCTAAGGCCATCATTTGCCATAGCATAAAAGGTCAGGGCTCTAAGTTGCTAGAGGGAAATCTTCATTGGCATCATAAGAGTTACTTAAGTAGTGAAGAAGTCGAAAAGGTTAGATCTTCATTAAAAAAGAGGCAACTATGAGAAAAGCTGGCCTCAATGCAATTTACGAACTTGCTAAAGAAGATAAAGATATCGTTTTTATCGGCTCAGATTTAGGGGTCGATACATTAAAAGAGTTTAAAGATACTCTGCCAAATCAGTTTTTTATGGAAGGTGTTTCCGAGGGGCATATGGTTGGCATGGCCGCTGGTATGGCCCACGCCGGAGCTACAGTCTATATAAATACAATTGCTACCTTTTTAACAAGACGTGCACTTGATCAAATCGTGGTAAATCTCTGTCTCGATAACGCTAAAGTCAGGCTCTATGGAAACGGGGGCGGACTTGTTTACGGTCCTCTAGGTGCAACTCATACTGCATTAGAAGATCTTTCCTTGCTTTCAGCCATACCCAATATGACAGTACTGGCTCCTTCCGACTCAGTTGAAATGATCGATCTAATAAAGGAATCAAAAGACTTTCCAGGACCAATTTATATAAGACTTGGCAAAGGTGGAGAAAAAGTTCTTTCGAAGGCAGGAACAGCGAAAATAGGAAAAGCATTCTTTGACAAACATTCTAAGTCTGAAGGCAAAGTACTTATCTGCACAACAGGTGTTATGCGACAAAGGGCTGTACTCGTAAGAGAATTTCTTGAAAAAGAATCAATCTTTGTTGATATCCTTCATAATCATACAATTAAACCCTTAGACACAAATAGTATTTTAACTACCGCCGCAAATTACGAGCTCGTTATTACCCTCGAGGAGAATGTTCCAAATGGTGGATTAGGCCAGCAAATAGGCTGCCTCCTACTTGAAAATAATATATGTCCAAAAAAGTTTATACGTTTAAGTCTCCCCGATGAGTTTCCACAAGAGTATGCCAGACAAGAGGAGATGTTCTTAACACTTGGTCTTGATCCGGAATCGGTTGCCTCTAGGATTAAGGAACTTTATGTATAAGGACTTTATTTCTTCACATCATACAAGCACCCCTAGAGATTATTTTCAAAGGATGAACTCACAAAAAAAAATTTGCATGGAAACGGCATCTCAGTTTGAGAAAGACTATTGGGATGGGGATAGAAAGTTTGGCTACGGAGGCTACACTTACGATGGAAGATGGTCAGCTCTTGCTGAAAAACTTGTTAATGAATATAAGCTTACAAATGACTCAAAGATCCTCGACCTCGGTTGTGGAAAAGCCTTTATCTTATTTGAAATTCAAAAGATTTTGCCGAAAGTTTCTTTAGTGGGAAGAGATATTAGTAAACATGCGATAAGTAATGTTCCAAAGGAACTTGTTGCCGACCTAGAGCTTATCGATTTAACTAATGAGGGTTGTCTAGCCGATTTCTCAGAAAAACAGTTTGATCTTACTCTTTCAATAATGACTCTGCACAACTTGGAACTACCCGACCTTGAGTCTTCCTTAAGAGAGATTGAAAGAATTTCTAAAAACTCTTTTATTGCTATGGAGTCCTATAGAAACTGGGAAGAGCTAACTAATCTTCAATGCTGGGCCTTAACCTGTAAATCCTTCTTTTCCCCTAGAGAATGGGAATATCTATTCGAAAAAACTAAATTTTCTGGTGATTACGAGTTCTTATATTTTACTTAATAAGACCTTGAAGCTCAGGGAAAATCCTATCAAATTTTAATCCTGAACTA
>JAIBDQ010000050.1 GCA_024686135.1 Halobacteriovorax sp.
ACCTTTAATGACACAGGTAAGAAAACTTGTTGCGGTGGTGGCTGGGTAAGAAAATTTGCTGATGGCACCAATGATTGGACAAATCCAGATAGACTTCAAATGGATCTAACACAGCTTAGTTGTTTAAATTATAAGAATGAACTCGTTTTTGAAAAGCCAGATGAAGTAAACCAATTTAACTATGAAAATGATCTTAACTTTGTTTGTCGCTCCCCTGGAGACGGTGGTTGTATTCAAAATGAAATTCCTATCGCTCAAGGATTTGAAATAACTTACCCTCAAAGGGTTGGCGTTCAAACGGGATTTATTGATACGACACCAATTGTACCACCGCAGCCAGACACTCCATGTGAGCAGGCGATGACTGTGGATGGTCCTTATATTCCAAGACATTTTACAAATTTTGGAAATGAAATTTTTCAAGCGACAGATAACTGTAAAAACTACCTTCAAGATGCCGTAACGAAATGGGGTGTTTCAGTTTATCTACCTACCTATATTGGAGCAAGAGCCGACGGAGCTGGAGTTAGTGCATTAACAGAATCAAATATAACCTCAATTCAAATTAGATTAATGGACTCAAGTGGAAATGAAGTGGCTACGATACCAGCGGTAAATCAAGGAATTGGAGCCTGCTTCAATGGAACGAACCCTATGATTGCCACTGGCCTTGGTGACGCTCCAGCAGGTGATCCAAACTCTGGAGCTGGGCCAAATATGACTGGAGACCCTGATCCAAACGCTGTTGATGCTCAATATTGTTTAGAAGATGATCCTTCGCCTGGTGTCGAAGCTACAATTCTTCATGTTGCGGTTAACCCAACTGCTCCTGCTGGTGCAGCTACTTGGGCCTATGCAGGTATAAGAATAAACTATCAAACCTTAAACTCTGCTAGCTATAGACACGAAAGCCTACCTACTTGTGACGCCACTCCTGGCGGTGCTGGGACTACTCAATGTGATAATGGGATGGAACCAGGGAACGCACTTTACTACTTAACCAAGTTAGCAAGGCTAGAACTTCTAGGAGTACCACAAATCTTTTATGAGCCACTCTATTGTAATTCCAATAGGTCAAGATTAGTTGGCGGGATTTTTGATATCGCCTCTAGCACAAGAGAAGCTTTTGATGCTATCTCAATTGACTATGATCCGAATGTAAACGTTCAATCACTAGAGCAAATTTATACCGATGCTGTTACAGGTGCCGACGGTTCACATACAACTGCAGGTATAGACGAGAACTTAACTAATCACTTGAACGGAAAGATTACTTTTCAAGATAAGGTATCACTGCCCCAAATTTTTTCAGGTCATGAATTCAAATGTTGTATTGAGCTTGGAGAAAAGACTCCTGACTCATCGAAATGCTGTTCTAACTTCTCTACTATAGACAATGCTGGTGATAGGACCTGTAAGCTACCACAAGGAACGAACCTAAATGTTTATTTTAATAAATTTATTTCTTCAGAAGGGATTGGAGAGGAAAAACCAGCCGGAGGTCTAGTAGAAGATGACTTTGTTCCTGTATCTGGTGAGCCAAAACTAAATCTTGGAGTTAATAATAAACTTATTGCTCTTGGGCAAGAGTACTGCGCTTCAGGCTCTACAAGAAAAGGTGCTGCCTTTGGCTACTTTTATGGTGAACCTAATAATGGATCATTTATTCAAATTAATAATACAGATGAAGATAGTAAAAGATTCAGTATCATCGACTCCACTAACGATCTAGATGGAGATAATGCTTCTGGATTTAATTTCTTCCAACAAGGACTTCGTTGGGATCATCATTTCTATTGTAACTAGTTAAGGAAGACTTATGTCTGAAGAAAAAAGCGTAATCGATTCTGAAGTTATAATTCAGCAAATTGTTATGCCCAATGATACCAATCCAAATAATACAATCTTTGGTGGCGTGGTCATGAGTTGGGTTGATATGGCCGCGGCCATGGTTGCCGAGCGCCATTCCCAAAAACATGTCGTGACCGTCCATATCGATGACATCACCTTTCTCTCCCCTATAAAGGTGGGAGATCATGTTAGCGTTAAAGCACAAATCAATTACGTTGGAAAAAGCTCCATGCTTATTGGCTGTAAAGTTGTGGCCGAAAACCCAAGAACAGGCGATAAACGCCATACAACTTCTGCTTATCTAACCTTTGTTGCTCTAAATGACGTGGGTCGCCCTACCGAAATTCCAGGAATCAAAGTAGAATCTGAAGAAGAAAAGCGCCGCTTCAAAGAAGGAATGGCAAGAGTAAAGGCGCAAAAAGATAAAAGGAAAACAAAGAAATGAACATCTTTCATATTGTACCTCGTGATGAATGGGAAGCGGCCAAGAAAAAAGGCTCTTACGAACCGGCCAGTCTTGCACAGGAAGGCTTTATCCATTGTTCTAAAACTGATCAACTTCAAACAGTCGCTAATAGTTTTTATAAAGGCCAAAAGAATCTTCTTATCCTTCGAATCAATATAGAGAAAGTTGGAGCTGAAATAAAAGTAGAGCCACCACTAGAAGCTCCCCTCAGCGGTATTCTTTTCCCGCATATCTATGGCGCCCTAGAAACCTCTGCCGTGGAGGGAGAAATAGAGTTCCCTTGTGAAACTGATGGAAGCTTTAAGCTACCAAATGACTTAATTTAATAGTATTTGAAATAGGCTTCAAACCACTTATCGATATCTTTTCTCTTTTTTTGAAAATATTTAACTTGCTTTGGAGTTAAAGTTTTTACAAATGTCTTAAATTGAATCATTGATTTCTTTCTTTCCGATGTGAGCTTGGATCGATCAGCATTTTGATCAAAAAGCCTGATAATTAGCTTCTCTTTTTGATTTACATCTTCCAACACAAGAACTTTATCTAATTCTTTTTGAGTTCTTAACCTTTCGTCCATTCGCCTCTTGGCCAATTCTCTAAAGAGTGACATATTTTTCTTAATTAATGCTTTTTGGTCCTCAGTTAGGTCTCCAAAAAAATAGCTATAACGCTTATAGAAATCTTTAGGTTTCTTCTCATTAGCTCGTTTTAATACATCTTCATTATCTTCAAGTAATGTTTTTCGGTATTTCTCAATCTGGTTTTTATCTAGTCTAGCCATTTGTTTGGCGAGAATTCGATTAACCTTTAAAGCGATAGCTAAATAGTTATCCGCAAAAAACTGATAGCCTTTCTTTTCATCAACTTCCTGAATATTTATAGCGTTGAAGTAAGTTTGAATCTTTTTAAAACGATCTTTTTCTTCAGTTAAAAGTTTTTTAAAGGCATCACGAACCTCATACTCCTGTTCATTATAGAGATGAAGTGTACTGTCTATCCTATCGGCAATGATAAAGGAGAGATTAGGAAGAACCAGGGACTTAAAGCTGCATCCGCTAAGAATGAGAAAAGAAAATAGCAGTATTTTTTTCATGAAGACTTTAGGTAGAGGGCGCCCACAGACTGGGCGCCATTAAAATTAAGAACAACCGGTAGTTTCACCGCAAGAATCACATTTCATACATGATCCGTTTCGTACAAGAGTCATAGCATGGCAATTTGAACAGGCATCACCTTCGTACCCCTTCATCTTAGCAGCTTGGCGCTTACGCATTTCCGTAACCATCTTTGCATCATCACTCTAGGTAAATACTTTATGTGTTTCAACTGAAACTTGCCCATCTGAATGAGTGGTTTGACGATCTTCCATTATAGTTAATAATGGCTCCTCATCTGTTTCCTCATCAGCAATAGCGGAAGAATCTAAGTCTTTTGGTTTTACGTGAACGAGATCATGTCTACCTAAGTAGCGCATTCCAAGGTCTCTAAAAATATAATCAACCACTGACGTGGCCATCTTGATATTGTCGTGACCTTGTACAACTCCATTAGGCTCAAACCTTGTAAAAGTCATGGCATCCACTAACTCATCTAGGGGTACTCCATACTGAAGACCAAGTGAAATAGCGATCGAGAAGCAGTTCATTAAAGAGCGATAAGCTGCTCCTTCTTTATGCATATCAATAAAAATTTCTCCAAGTTTTCCGTCTTCATACTCTCCAGTTCTTAGGTAAACCTTATGTCCGCCAATATTAGCTTTTTGAGTATAACCACTTCTACAATTTGGAAGCATTTTCCGAGAAGATTGTTCTTTATAAATTATTTTCTCTACTACCTTTTGAGCTACTGTTTGAACTTGCTCTGTCATAGGAGTTTCATCAACATCCATTAAAGCTAACTCTTCAAAAGCTGCTGCATTTAAAGGCTGAGATAATTTTGATCCATCTCTATAAATAGCATTTGCTTTAAGCATTAAAGACCAAGAAAGTTTATAGGCCTTCGATACATCTTCAATAGTCGCTTCATTGGCCATGTTGATTGTTTTAGAAATGGCTCCTGAAAGATAGGGCTGTGTAGCGGCCATCATTCTAATATGCCCTTCAGCTGAAATTAATCTAGTCCCTGTTCTTCCGCATTTATTGGCGCAATCAAAAACGCTTAAATGCTCATCTTTTAAGTGAGGAGCTCCTTCAATAGACATTGTCCCGCAAACAAAATCATTAGCTTTTTGAATCTCTTCGGCCGTGAACCCCATGGCCGCAAGGGCATTAAACATAGGGTCAGCCAGCTCTTCATCAGAGAGGCCAAATTTATCTTTAAGAAAATCAATACCTAGAATATAAGGAGCAAAAGCAAAACTTAGCTCAAAAGCATTAGCTAGAGACTCTTCGACTTTAGCGATCATTGATCCATCGAGACCTTTTTCTTCCAGAGACTTAGCGTTTATCCCTGGGCAACCAACAAGAGTTCCTTTCCCTACTGCATAATCGGTAATACCTTTGATCTGATCAGCACTATAACCAAGTGAAGTAAGGGCCTGAGGTACCGATTGATTAATAATCTTGAAGTATCCTCCGCCAGCAAGTTTCTTGAATTTAACTAAAGCAAAGTCTGGCTCGATCCCCGTAGTATCGCAGTCCATAACTAGTCCAATCGTTCCTGTAGGAGCGAGGACTGTCGTTTGCGCGTTTCTATATCCGTATTTTTCACCGTACTCAAGGGCCTCATCCCAAGCTTTAGTAGCAGCTTTAGCGAGGGCCTTATCAATTGAAGTTGAATCTAGACCAACTGGTTTAACTGTTAGGTCTTCATAATCTGAAGCATTATGGGCCGCTCTCCTATGGTTACGAATAACCTTTAGCATATGCTCTTTGTTTTCTTCATAGCGAGCAAATGGTCCATGCTCTTTTGCCATTAATGCTGAAGTTTTATAAGCCACTCCGCCCATTATGGCCGTAATCGCCGCGGCCATTTGACGACCTTTTTCAGAGTCATAGGCAAGACCTTGTCTCATTAAAATAGCACCTATATTGGCATAACCAAGACCCGTTGTTCTGTATTGAAAAGAGAGTTCGGCAATTTCTTTTGAAGGAAACTGGGCCATAAGAACTGAAATCTCAAGCACCATAGTCCATAGTTCACAGGCATGTTCAAAGGCAGGAATATTAAACATTCCAGTCACTTCATCTTGAAACTTTACTAAATTCATTGAAGCTAGATTACAGGCCGTATTATCAAGGAACATATACTCTGAACAAGGGTTAGAAGCATTAATTCTTCCCCCCTCTGGACAGGTATGCCACTCATTAATAGTGTCATCAAACTGAAGACCAGGATCGGCGCAGTTCCAAGCAGCTTCTGTAATTTGCTCCCAAAGATCGCGGGCCTTTAAAGACTTTGCGACAGCTCCATCAGTTCTATTAATTAAATTCCAGTCTCCATCTTTTTCAAGAAGTTCAAAGAAAGCATTTGGAATTCTAAGTGAGTTATTTGAGTTTTGACCGCCAACGGTTTCATAAGCCTTTGACGTCCAATCAGTATCGTATTCTTCAAAGACAAGCTCCTTGGCCCCTTGTCTCGCAAGTTCGATAACTCTATGAACATAGTTCATAGGAACTGTATCTGCGTTAGCCTCTTTAATAGCCCTTTTAAGAGCGGGGTTGGCCTTAGGGAAGAAGCGAGACTCACCTTCCACTGCATTCATGGCCTTAAAGATATTGCTTAAATGTTTTTTACAAACTTTTGAACCAGTAACAAGTGCAGCAACTTTTCTTTCTTCTACTACTTTCCAAGCGATATATTCTTCGACATCAGGGTGATCAATATTAAGAGTCACCATTTTAGCGGCACGTCTTGTGGTGCCACCTGATTTAATAGCTCCGGCCGCGCGATCTCCAATTTGAAGGAAGCTCATAAGCCCAGAGGAAGTTCCACCACCCGAGAGTTTCTCACCAGAGCCTCTTAAGTTTGAAAAGTTTGTTCCCGTTCCTGAACCATACTTAAAAAGACGGGCCTCTCTAGACCAAAGGTCCATGATCCCACCGGCACCGTTGAGGTCGTCGTCAATAGATTGAATAAAACAAGCATGAGGCTGAGGTCTTTCATAGGCCGAAGTAGAAAGCCCTACTTCACCTGTTTTAGCATCTACATAATAATGCCCTTGAGGTGAGCCAGTAATTCCGTAATTTGAATATAGTCCCGTGTTAAACCACTGTGGTGAATTTGGGGCTGCCATTTGATTACAGAGCATATAGGCCATCTCATCTTGAAAGGCATCTGCATCTTCTTTGGTATCAAAGTAGTTATGCCTTTCACCCCAACTTCTCCAGCAAAAGGAAAGACGATCAAAAACTTGTCTTGAATCAGTCTCGCTACCAAGGATGGGATTATCATTCTCATCCAGTAGGACCTTTCCTTTTTCGTCAGTTTGAGGAACTCCAGTCTTTCTAAAGTACTTTTGGGCAATAATATCAGTGGCCACTTGAGACCAGGACTCTGGGACTGTAACTTCCATGGAATTGCTTCCACTTCCATCAACATGGCGAACTTCACTCATTTTTGTGGTGAATTTAATTCCCTGATAGGGATTCTTTCCCTTTTTGGTGAAAAGCCTCTTGATTTTCATTTTACTGCTCCCGAATTTTTTTTTGTGTTGTGTACTATCTATTAAAAGGCAAGATATGGGGTGCAGTCAATCCTTAAACCACAACATCTTGTATGTAAGCGCGTCATAAAACTGACGAAATACCAGATATTGTGTACCTATCCTAGGTAGCAAAACTGTTCTATGCCCGATGTGCTTTGACCGTAAGTTCTATCAGTGACTAAAATACATAGGTACTAATTTTTTCTTACAATTTTATGAGCAACGCAAACTTATTGATAACTCTACTAGTCATTTTTTCCTCCTTTCTGGCGGTGGCCCAGGATGAAGGTTTTGAGCCCATCAAAGAGGTGGGACAATTCAAGGCCCATATGCTGGATCATCCATTTGAAGGCTGTCCCACAAATAGTCTTTGTGTAAAAGAGATGGGTAACCTTCGAAAGAGTTGGCTTAAAACCCTTTCAAAAAAGAATCCTTATAAAGGTATTGAAAGGTTTAGAAAAAAAAATGGAATGCCATTAAAAATTTGGACAAGGGATAAAGTTTTAAAAGAGCCAACTCTTATTATGTGGGACTCCTTTTGCCCTAAACATAATCCCAAACCAAGTTCTGAAGGACTCATCAATACAGAGGAGAAGATTTATATTGCTGAGGCCTGGTATAAAAACTTTGGAACTGTCCTTAAGAGTTTTAAGGAAGGTGATCAGATCCTAGTAAATAGGGCCTATGTTTTAGAAAAAGATAAGTCAGTCACCACTTATATTATCCCAAGAGCTGAGGCTCCATTATTTATAAGTGATAAAAAACTTTATTTTACAATTGAGGAAGAAGGTCATTATTTTGGTCTTTGGATTAGTCCGAATGGAAAGCTTAGGGCCGATCAAACTTATCTCCCTAAAAACTTCCCTACAGAGAAAAAATGCCCGGAAGAATTATCAAAGGCCTTTAGTGCGGGGATAAAAAACCCCAAGCTATATCAAGGCTTTTTCTGTAAAGCGATTTGGGATCAAAGCAGTAAGAAGTTTAAAACCATCGCTCTTGGCTGGAGCTGCAATTGAAAATTGGATCTCTTAATATGGAAAACCTTTTTCTTCACCATAAACCAGGTGAAGAAGAAGAGAATAGAAAATACCGCCCATTAAAAAGCCAAGAAAAATGCCGATCTTTAGCTGAAGCCATTCTAGATATTAATGCTGATGTTATGGCGCTAAGTGAAGTCGGCGGAGAAGAGTCCCTGATCACCTTTAAAGAAAAATATTTAGAAGACAAATACCTGCACAGTCTGATCCAAGGTAATTCAGATAGAGAAATTGAACTTGGTTTTCTTATTAAAAAAGATACCGGTTATAGCTTTGAACATCTTACTCATAGAAACTCTGAGATTCCTTTAAACTATAAATCTGATGATCCCATGCTACAGGGTCCTTGGTTTATGAGTAGAGATATTGCGGAACTAAGACTTCTGAAGGATGGAGAGGAAAAACTTATTATTCTTAATGTGCATTTAAAAAGCCGACTCGATGTGGAAGGCCTGGATAATGAAAGCACCATGAGAAGAAAAGCGGAAGTTGAGCTTTTAATTGATACTTTTCAGGCCATTGACAAAAAGTTTGATTCTAAAGTCCCTATTATGCTTATGGGAGACTTTAATGGCCACGCCAGACCTGGGGGTCATCCGGAGTTTCAAAGAATTCATGACGACACAGAGTTAAAAGATGTTTTAGAAGTCATGAATCTTCCAAGGGATGAAAGGGCCAGTCATGTCTACTTTGATCGATTAAAGTCTCCAATCCACGATCAGCTGGACTATTTATTTTTACCAACGAGTTTGCAATCTAAAGTTAAAGTCGAAACCTCTGGTCTCTATTATTATAAAGACCAAGACGGCATTCCCTATAAAAGACCTCAATTTCCTCATGAGGGATATGCCCTACCTTCAGATCATTTGCCTATCGTGGTTGACCTTGATTGGAAGCCCTAAGTTCCTGAATATTAGTTGTAAGAAAATGAATGATTTAGGCCTACGTGACACGTAGAAAAACCTCCATATTTTTAAGTACTTAAGCCTATGAAGCTTTTACTAGATCACGAGAATCAGCTCCACTTATCCCCTCACACTGGTGTAAGGTATTCGAATGATTTTACGTCTTCTTTTAAGCTTTTTATTTATAAGTTCTGTAAATGCGGCCGTCACCGAAGAGGGCTTCTTTGTTTACGACTCAACAGGTGAAAGCTTAAAGATTTTAAATCAACATAAAGAAATCTCAATTGACCATCGTACCAGAACGGGGTTTGAGGCCTATGGTCCTAAAGGTCTTGGAAAATATCTAGAACTTTTAAATCTAGATCATGACGTCCTAGCAGAAATGCACGAAGACAATAAGAATCTTGGGGATTACCCAACACCAGAAGAAATTGAAAAGCAATTAAAGGACCTGGTTAAAGGGAATGAGAGCTTTGTAAAAATGTTTTCAATTGGTGAATCCCATGAAGGTCGTAAGCTATGGGCCTTAAAGTTTTCTGATAATGTAGAAGTTGATGAAGTAGAACCCGAGGTAAAGTTCATCGCGAATATGCACGGAAATGAAATCGTGGGTCGTGAGCTTATGGTTCGACTAGTAGACGAACTTATTACAAAGTATAAGAACAATGATTTTAGTATTCAGGATTTAATCAATAATTCTGAAGTTTATATTATTCCGTCTATGAACCCTGACGGCGCTGCCGCTAAAAGAAGAGGAAATGCCCGTTGGTCAGACCTAAATAGAGACTTCCCAGATTTTACAACTAACGACAATACCAATGAAATAAAAGGAAGAGAGCCAGAGACTAAGGCCATAATGCTTTTTCAGGCGCAAAGAAAGTTTTCCCTTTCTGCTAATTTTCACGGTGGTTCAGTTGTCGTGAATTATCCTTGGGATACTCACGCTGACGATGCTCCCTTAACAGAGTTAATTGTCGATCTATCTAAAGAGTATGCTTCATATAATGAGCCCATGAGAAACTCCACTCGCTTTCAGGACGGGGTTGTAAATGGGTACCGTTGGTACCATGTTGATGGTGGGATGCAGGATTGGAGTTATTATTGGTATAACGACCTTCAGGTGACCATTGAGCTTAGTGATCATAAATGGCCCAACTATAGTGAAATCCCACAATTCTATGAGGAGAATAAGGAATCTTTGATTAGGTACTTAAGCCGAGTTCATCAAGGAGCTGGCTTTAACTTTCCAAAAAATCCGAACGCCAAAGGAAAAGTGGAGATTAAAAGGCTTAAGTCTATCAATAATGATAAAGAGATGCTGCTGGGCACTTACCCATTCAGTGGCGGAGAATTTTATAAAGTCCTTCCTCTTGGAAAATATCAGTACAAGATTACTTTAAGTGACGGAAGCGAGCATAGTATTAATGCACTTGTTGATTTTGATACGACAAACAGCAATGGAAATTATCAGGCACTCTAGCCCTAGCATTCCAACCAGACAATTGTTATAATCTTAAAGTTGTTCAGGGAAGAGCGAATGTATCGAATTTTACTACTTAGTATATTTTTAGTGATTATTGTCTTCAAGCCAGTTTTCATTAAAAACTCAAAAGAAGGTTTTCACACCTATCTCTACAGCGGTTCTACAAATTTAAGACAACATATTATTTCAAAGACCAGCTCTAAACCTAAATTAGTTTTTTTAGGAAACTCATCTGTGGCGGGAAGTAATATTCCGCAAATGAATAATATAAGTGAACAACTTAATGAATATTTAAAGAACTACCATTCTTATAATTTAGGTGTTCTAGGTGCCTCTACGACAGCTCTTTTAACTTTACTTGAGCTCTCCCTTCCACACAATCCAAAAGCTCTTGTGATCGGAATAAACCCAGGACTCTTAGCAAATAATGAGAGTGGCCCTTTGGAATGGAATAACTTAGAGCTAATCAGGCCTTTTTTATCACCTACGCATTTTCAAAAAATTATGAATCAAAAAGCCTCAAAGAATATCTTTACAATTTTTGAGCAAAAAAAACATAGAGTTGCCTATCCACCTAATGAACTTATCGAATTAAAGTCTTATATTTTTAAACTTAAAAGTAAAATATATGGGCCTACGATGAGTACCGATATTTATGGTAAAAAAGGAACTCAAGTTACAGATATCGATACTAATGGAAAACAAAGTTTTGAAGTGCTAAAGACAATCATCGCGAGGGCCAGAGAAAATAACATTCAGGTTATCACCTATTTTGACCCCATCTATAAAAGTGAGTCCACATTTGATCAAAATAATTTTAAAAAATTCAAAAAAAAAATCAGAGAGGAACTCGCTCCCTTTGATGTTATTTTATTAGATTACACCGACAAGCTTAAATCTAATTCATCAAATTTTTTAGACTATATACATTTGAACCCAATGGGAAACAAAAATATATCAAAAGTCCTGGCCAGAGATTTGAAGGGGCTTGGAATTGATTGATTTAAGATCTTTATCCTATTACCTCTTTGTCCTCATAGCTTTCTTTATAATGAACCTATTTAAAAAGCCTGAGAATAGGAAAAAGGTCCTAGCCTTTTTGAATTTAGGGTTTATCATTCTTCTTTTTTATTACCGTAAAAAACATCTCCTACTCCTATTTTTCTTTTTAGCTGCAAACTATGCCGGAGTAATTGCTTTATTTAAACATAGGTCCAATAAGTGGTTAACCAGCCTACTCATTTTCTTAAGCATAATAGGCTTATGCTTTTATAAATATAGTCTTATACAAAGTTTTGTAGTGACGATTTTTCCCCTTAGCACTGCTCTTTTAAAACCTATTAGTTTTATTGGAATTTCTTTTTTTAGTTTTAAACTTATTTCACTCGTGGTCGATATTGCTCAAGGTAAAATCAAGGAGAAACCTGACTTTTTCGATTATATAAATTATCTACTTTTCTTTCCATGTTATCTATCTGGTCCACTTGATCGATTTGACCGCTTCACCAAAGATGCAAATTCAAGCGTAGCACTAGATGCTAGCGAGGCTTATCAGGCTATTTCTAGAATCATTTTTGGACTATTTAAAAAAGTAATTCTTGCGGATACTTTGTATGGTCTTTCCATTTTTGGAATTAATAATATTGATTTATTATCTGCTCCTGCCTCAAGTCTCTTCTTGGGATCTTACCTGTATGCTTTTGTCCTCTATCTGGATTTTTCTGGATATAGCGATATTGCCATTGGAATTTCCCGATTGCTCGGAATAAAAACTCCAGAAAACTTTAACAATCCTTTTATGGCACGTAATATTCAAGACTTTTGGAATCGTTGGCATATTACTTTTCTTCACTGGCTCAGGGACTATTTATACTTTCCTCTTCAGATGTTTTTTATCAGGCTTGGGATTAAGAATTTTGTAGGGATTGCTGCCATTTCTTACATAATAACTTTTGTTTTGGCGGGAATCTGGCATGGAGATAAACTTATTTATCTTTGGTACGGACTTTGCCATGGCCTTGCTCTGGCCATCTACCAAGTTTACAACGCCTTATTACCTAAATTAATCGGTCAAGAAAGGATGAAGTGGTATCAAGAATCTCTTGCAATACGTATTATGGCGACACTGACCACCTTTCATTTTTTTGTATTTAGCTTGATAATATTTATAGATAAGACGGCTATACTTAAAAGGATTTTTAGCTTTTTATGAACTTCACTCTTCTCTTAAAACATTTGATGCTATTATTCATACTCATCTGTGTACTTTATGTTGGGGATTACCAATTTGGTTTTCAATATGAATTTTAAGGAATTAATATGTTAGAGAAAATTCAATCAGCTTTTTCAGAAGTATTCGGAGTAGATAGCTCAATTGTCACTACTGAAACAACAATCAACAATCTAAAAGAATGGGACTCACTGAAACATTTGCAGATGATTATGAAACTAGAGTCTAACTTTGGTGTCAAGTTTGAAATGGGAGAAATTGCACAAATGGACTCTGTTCAAAAGATTATCGAAGTCCTTGACTCTAAATCTTAAAAAAGTCTTTTAACTCTTTTGGCCAATTCTCTTCATCTATCCCGTATTGTGCATAGATCATAAAGATACACCTTTCAAGTCCCCAACCTGCACAGCCCGTAAAAATGAAGTCATTCTTATCAAACTTTATATTGAAGGCTTTTGAAAAATGAGTTCCGTGATTATTTAAAGAAGCACATGAGACCTGATTCTTTGAAAATGGATTTAATAGTTTTAACTCGTATTTTGAAACCTGAGATACTTGATAAAATTGAAGTGTGGCGAAGTTCTCTGCAAAGAAAGGGTCATTTGCTGATTGTACAATTGAGTTTAGTTTAAACTTTTTTACAAAATCTACACACCACTGGGCACATTTCTTTAATGAATTATCTACATAGTCAGCACTGCCAAAGAAGATTATTTCTCTCATAGAGAATTCATGAAGCCTCTCAAGAGATTGAACGTTTTTTGATTCATTTCTAAAAACTTTTCCAACTGAAGTGAGTGCAATCGACTCACCACTATCAAAAATTTTATTCTCAAAACGAGGATAGCTATTAAGACAGACTGCAGATCGACACATACATGTTGGAGTATGAATATGTTCCTTAAACTTGAATTCCCCTGCTTCTGAGGACAGGTCATTAGAGAAATCAGATATATTCTCAAGATCTTCCTTAAGAGTTGAGATAAAGTTTGCGAATTGAGGAGTTTGCTTGAAAAAATCGTGCTTATTTAGGTTAGATATTTGGGTTGTGATTGGAAAAACAACCTCTTCTGAATTAAACTCTTTTGAAAGCTCCAGAAGAGATTGATCAATGATCTTCATATGCTTTAAGAGCTTTCCAGTGAGGGCAAAGTATCCTTCGTTATATTCAGAAATATCCCCTCGACCTACTAAGGCCCTGAAGACGTCATCCTTATTTACAGGTTCAAACTCGCTAAAGTCATGAAGAACTTTTACTGTATCTTCATCCGTTACGGGCTTAAACTTAACAATTGCTTCTTTAACATGTTCTTCGATATTAGCTCGGTCAGCTCCATCTTTAAGCTCTAAGATGACGAGAAATTTATTTTTATCGATATTTATATTGAGAATATCTTGACTGACATAAGCCAGTCCAGTTTGTAGATTTTCAAAGTCGCTTTCTTTTGCCTTGAATCCAATTTCAATACTGAGTTTCACTATTATCTTTCTCCTCAGGTTTGTATCTAACGGGTCTAGCAATATTAGTTTCTCTAAGAATTTTATTCCCTCGAGTAATGATATCACTCAAAAAAGCCTTCTCATATTTAACATCGAGTACATAGGCTTTTACATTTACTTTAATTGCAATCGTTTCAGAAACTGGAACCTCTTCAAAAGTAACAATCACAGGTTTCTCTAAATAGACAAATCTACTGGTGATGACCACTTCATGTAGCGATTTTTTTATTTTATCTAAATGTTCAAAGATCGATACATAGAAACTTGCCACGATCATCATATCTAAAGCACCACTGTTCCCACTTGATACCACATCAGTTAAAAATTTTGAATTTGGAATGGTGACTGAATTATCATCTAAGGTTTGAAGCTTTACAGACCTTAGTCCTATACTTTTTATTTCACCGTAAACATCCCCAAAGGCCACTCGGTCCCCCACTTGAAATGGACGATCAAAGAGTAAAATAAATCCAGCAATTACAGAACCTACCAGGTCCTTTAGAGCAAAACCAATGGCCACAGCAGCGGAACCACCAATAGTCACCAGGATTTCTTTAGATGGTCTAAAAACCATATAAAATGAGCCGAGAAAGCCTGTTAAATAAACAAAGAAGGAAAAGACTGTAGCCACTTGCAAGATAATTAGTCTTTTACCACTGAACTTCTCTTGAAGCTTACTCGTCCAGATATTAACTAATTTAATGAAGAGAACAATCGCTACAATTAGAAAGACAAAAAGTAGAATCTTATCAAGTTTCAAAAAGTCTAAAATAAATAATGTAGTATTTTTAGCTTCCATAAATAAAGTTCTTTAAGGTTAAAAATCTTATAACACCATATTGGCTGGCGATATCAATCATGTACCTGCCTCTAATATCTTTAAATAAAAAGTTCTTCTCCAAACCAACTTTAATAGCATTCCTTACAATCCCATTAGGCAAATTTGTAACTTGCTCAATCTCTTTTGCAGTTAAATTCTCATGTTTTAGTACGTGAGCAATGACAAACATAAGGTCATCTGGAAGCTTCTCTAATCCGATAAGGTCTACCTCTTTAGGAATATTGACATTAAAAGTCTTACCCCTTTTTCTTGAGAGCGCCGTCATCCATAAATACAGAGCGGCTCTTGGATTCCCTCTTGAAAGCTCCCAAAGAAGTTTAAAAAACTTTGATTCCACAGAGGCATACCGATCGATCTCATCTTGTGACCTCGTCGCATTAATCAATAAATCAAATGAAAGATTGTATTCTGTCTTATTATGACGGCTCATGATTAGCTCTTTAATTTTTAAGTCACTCCAACCTTTGATTTCAAAAACATTTCTGAAAAATTGAATTCTCCCGAATGCTCGGTCTAGGTAAAGCCAGCTATATTTATTCAAAGACATGACCCAATAAATATTGTCCGTACTAAAGTTAAGAAGGTTTAACAAATATTCATAAGCATCAAAGCCTCCAACTTGGGAAAGAAAGCTATTTTGAGCTTCATCAAAGAAAACCACAACTTTCTTTTCTAATCCCTTATCAATCTGATAAAGATCGAAGCTCCCCTCCATCTCTTTACCCGTTAAAGTTTTGCAGATAAAGTTTTGAAGGTCTTTTTTGTTCGTAACTTTGGCTGGAACTTTGGTTTTAACAATTTTTACTTCATCAGAGAATTCGCCATTGATTGTTTCAAGGCAGTGCTTCATAAGAG
The DNA here is from genome assembly GCA_024686135.1 of Halobacteriovorax sp. Classification (GTDB taxonomy): domain Bacteria; phylum Bdellovibrionota; class Bacteriovoracia; order Bacteriovoracales; family Bacteriovoracaceae. Next base: position 15,814 of record JAIBDQ010000050.1, read on the forward strand.
TCGTTTTACCTACTCCTTTGTCACCATAAACGACAAGTGAATGCTCGTCGCTCTCATTTGTTAACCATTCTTTAATTTCCGTAGTGATCGACTTCTCTAAAGATTCACTGACACAAACATAGTCTTGTTCATCTTCGATAGAGTTTAACTGGAAATGCTTAGCATACTCATCGGGAATCTTTTCATCTGAACCATTATCTGCTTCAACTCTTTCAATTTGCTTCTTAAAGATATTAGCGGATATTTTCTTTGAAATTTCAAAGTTCTCAGTGGCCCTAATAAAGAGATTTAAAATGGAGAACATTATAATAAAAAAGAAATATGTTGTGGCCCTAATTTTTTGAGGGAAAGCCTTGAAGATTCCTTCTAGTCTCGAAACAATAAATCCTGAAAAATTTCTTTCTATATATGTCCAAAATTCTTTTTCCCAATCAGAAGAAGTCACGACCAGTCTAAAAATTGAATAAAAAATAACAGCAAACTTAACTATGGAGAAGATATAAGTTCTTCCAATTGTTGCATCTACCAATATTAATGAAAGTGCATAAAAAAGATAAATATTGGTAAAATAAGTAGCGGCCAGCTGAGCCTTCTGTTTAAAAGCAGCGAAACTTTTAACGTCAATTCTGGAGATCGAACCAAAGAAGAGGATAACTATAGACTTTAAAACTCGGCTAATAAAAATCACTTGAAAAACATCTAAGAGAATTCTTACATCTTCTAGAAACTCCTGTTCTCTTATGAAAAAGATAAGGGCAAGCCAGAGAAAGTCCTCTGTATTATCTTTAATCTTATTCCATAGTCCTAGAATACTTTTTACAATATTAATGGTTTTAAATTTGGAGAAGAAGGCCATAATCCTTCGGTCTAACCACTGGCGTGAATTGGTAAAGACCGTTTTTATAGCAAAAAGAATAAGCGCTAAAAAACTTAAGTATATAACATCATAACCGAGTACTTTGAGTCCTTCATTCCCTTTAGAAAGTTCATCCCTTACGTAAAGAAACTTAGAATAAAAATAACTTAAAATCCTAAAAGGAGATGCCGCCACTTCACTGATAAGCTTTTTATAATATCCTAAAGTAAGAACCTGCTTAAAAATATAATTGGCAGGGACTAAATCATAAAGCACTGCCCTCGCATTATTTACTTGAAGCAGAAGATCATTATGAAGTTTTAACTCATGATTTTTTTTAGATGTTAACTCGGTTAAAGTTTTTTGCTTAAAAAGAACGAGCTCCTTATTAAAGGAGTTTAACTCTGCAACCTCTTGCTTTAAGTCCTCTCGTCCTGAGTCAGCAAGTGTTGTGTTTGGGATTTGAGGTAAACTAAAGCTCTCACCGGCACTAAAGATATTATAATTCCCTGAAGAGATTTCACTCCAAATTGATTCAGTCTGTGCTAGCCTAGCCGCTATTTCTTTATCATCTAGTTTTTCAATTCCAATAAGTACACTTGATAAAAATTCAGATTGCTCTTCAAAATACTTAAGCTTCTTCTCTAGGGTCTTATTATGTTCTATTTTTTTATTAAGAATCTCAATTTTAAGTTTTGTTAGCTCTGACCGATAAGCAGCCAAGCGCCTAACCTTAAGATCGGTTGACACAGTTGCCGTACTTTCCGCTTCTAAAATTTCGTTTGCTAGGACTTCTTTTGCTCTCTCATTGGCCAAATTTTCTTTTTCGATTTTTTCTTTTATCTCAGGAACTTGATTTTCACCTTCGATCTTCTTAACAATGGCATTATTTAGACTTTTGTTTTTCTTTAGAAGTTCTATTTTTAATTTTGTTAAGTTTATCGATAGAGAATTAAGGTCTTCCGCTCTTAACGACTTATTTTCTAATAAGCATTGATGAAGTAGCTCATGCTCAAGGGAGACACCTCCCCTCTGAGTCAGCTGCTTATCAAGTTCAGCAATAAGCCGAGCTGTATCTTCTAAAACAAAGCCCTGACCAAAAACAGCAACAATGCTCCCTTTACTGGCCTCTCCATTAATTAAGTTTTCAATTTGAATGATCTGATTTTTTAATAATTCGAAAGTCTTAGTTTCACCGCAATCTTTAGAATAGAGACTTTGAGAGAAAGTTAATAAAAGAACTATTATGATATTACGCATAGCCTAATTTTAATCTACAAAGTCCATAAGTCTATCCTTTTTCGAGGTGATTCCCCTCACTGTGGCAACATGCACAAGGGCTTCTCCTTGAGTGACCAAAGGAAGTTCATTCACGCCAATAATATAGCCATTATTATAAACTAAGATTTCCTCAGCTTCTTCACCAAGAGGATCATTAATGACACCAATAACTTGGTTTTTCTTAACAGACTGCCCAAGCGTTACATTCAGTTTGAAAGTCCCGCCTCTATGAGATCTTATCCAATAACTTCCAAACGCGGTTTTAGTAATAGAGGGGCTTTTTCTCTTTAATGGTAAGAGGATACCTATTTCTCGAAGAGCTGACAGGCATCCCTTCTTCCCCATTTTTATAACATTATCTTCAAACCTTAAGGCCTGGCCCCCTTCGTAAACAAGAGTCAAGACACCTTTTTTTCGAGCCGCTTCTCTTAAAGACCCATCTCTTGTCTTTGAATCGAGAGTCATAGGAGCATTAAAGCTCTTGGCAAACTTCTTAGTTTTTGGGCAACCTAAATCGGCTCTGATTTGAGGTAGATTAGACCTATGAATAGCTCCAGTATGAAAATCGATACCATGGGTACATTTAGAAACAACTTCTTTTAAAAATATTTTAGCTACTCTTGAGGCCAGTGAGCCTCCGGTGCTTCCGGGAAAAGAGCGATTTAAGTCACGTCTGTCAGGTAGGTATCTAGACTTATTATTAAATCCAAAAACATTAACTATTGGCACGGCAATGATTGTTCCTTTTATAGTCTTGTTTTCTATAGCTTTTAGAACTTCTCTGATAATTTCAACACCATTTAACTCATCTCCATGTAAGGCCGCTGATAAAAACACGATGGGACCGTCTTTCATTCCTCGGATAACCCTTATTG
>JAIBDQ010000134.1 GCA_024686135.1 Halobacteriovorax sp.
AACAAAACGGCCATTAACAATGGACAAGACTATAGCAGAAGCATGTTAGACTTTTCCTTGAAGTTCTAATAATGAATTGGGTGTAGCGGGCAAAGTCTTGCTACACCCTTTAAAAATCAAAAGATTCAGAATCACTCGCTATTTTGTTACCAAAAGGTAATAGCTCAAAGTCGAAGTCGTCATTTTCCATAAAAGTCATATACGTTAGGTAAACGAGGTTAAAAAAGAAATTGAGAGATTTTTCTAGGAACTTCATGATCCCCTCCTTATGAAGAGATCATTTCAAGTTAACTTTAAAGTTTGATTAAGCGCAGGTTAGTAATCGGTTATTATTCATTTTCCCATGCTTGAAAATCAGGATCATGCCGTACGATTTTACCATTAACCATATAAATCACATCTTCAGCAATATTAGTGGTGTAATCAGCAATCCTTTCTAAACAACGAGAAATAGCTAAGTACTGCACAAGACATTCAACATCGTCTGGCTTTTCCTTAATACGAGAAAAGACTTTTTTATACATGGCCTTATTGATTGCATCGACTTCTTGGTCGTCTAGGATGATCTGCTGAGCAGCCTCGACATCCATATCAATCAGAGCATCAATAGCACGCTTAAGCATGGAGTGAGTCTTCTCGGCCATGGTCTTAAAGTCAAAAGGAGCTTCGATTTCTGGTCGCTTCGTTAAGTAGTAACCTCTTTCCGCGATATTCACAGAAAGGTCACCAATTCTTTCAAGATCATTATTCATTTTAAGTGCGCCAACCAGATAACGAAGGTCGATAGCAACAGGTTGATGAAGGGCAAAGATTTTCAAACAATCTTCTTCTACTTCAACTTCTACTTCATCAATCAAGTGATCAAGTTCAAAAACTTCCTTGGCCAAGACTTTATTTCGGGTTTCAAAAGACTTCATGGCCTTATAAAGACCGTCTTCAACCATACCGGTAAGAGACAGAAGTTTCTTTCGAAGTTTATCCATTTCATGTTCAAGGTGCTTACTCATTTGTCTCTCCGTTAACCAAAACGACCGGTAATATAATCTTCTGTCTTTTTCTCTTTGGGGTTTGTAAAAATCCCATCTGTCACGCCGTACTCAATAAGCTCCCCTTCATAGAAGAAAGCGGTATAGTCACTTACCCTGGCGGCTTGCTGCATATTATGAGTAACAATAACAATGCTATAGTCACTTCTTAAGTCATTGATAAGGTCTTCAATTCTAATGGTAGATCTAGGATCTAGTGCTGAACAAGGCTCATCCATTAGGATAACTTCCGGCTTCATGGCCACTGTTCTAGCAATACAAAGTCTTTGCTGCTGTCCACCTGATAGGTCTAAAGCTGAATCATGGAGGCGGTCTTTAACTTCATCCCAAAGGGCCGCTGATCTTAGCGATTCTTCAACCAGTTGATCATAATCAACTTTATGCCCATGAATTTTTGGGCCCCAGATAATATTATTATAAATCGTTTTAGGAAATGGGTTTGGCTTTTGAAAAACCATACCAATTCTCGTTCTCACGACCATAGGGTCTTGCTCGAGAACATTATTACCTTCGAAATTGATATTTCCGTTCATACTAAAAGTAGGAACAAAATCATTCATTCGGTTTAGTGAACGAAGAAGCGTTGATTTACCACAGCCAGAGGGACCGATGATCGCCGTTACTTTATTTCTTAAAATATCAAGGTCAACATCAAATACGGCCTGTTTCTCTCCGTAAAAGATATTGAGGTTACGACAGGTCATTACTGAGTCATTGCTCATATCTTCACCTTCTTACTCGCTTTTTGGCGAATTACTACTGCTATAAAATTCATAGATAACATTACACCGAGGAGAACAATAATCCCTCCCGCTGCCAAATAATGAAACTCTTCTTGTGGTCGACTGGCCCAGTTATAAATCTGAAGCGGTAAAACCGTAAACTCATCCATGATCGACTCTGGTGTATAGGAGATATAAGTTAAGGCACCAACAATAATAAGCGGTGCAGTCTCTCCAATAGCACGGGATAAAGCTAAGATAACCCCAGTTAAAATACCTGGAAGCGCGATAGGAAGAACATGCCAAAAAACAACTTGATAGCGGCTGGCCCCAAGAGCGTAGGCTCCAAAACGTATAGCATCTGGAACTGATTTTATAGCCTCCCTACTGGAGACAATAATAACCGGAAGGATAAGTAGTGAAAGTGTAAGAGCCCCCGATAATAAACTTCTATCAAGTCCTAAAAACCGAACAAAGATAGTTAGTCCAAGGAGTCCATAAACAATGGAAGGAACACCGGCTAAGTTAGCCACATTAATCTCTACAAACTTTCCAAGTTTTCCCGGGATTTTGTATTCCTCTAAGAAAAGAGCTGAAAAAATTCCAATCGGAACTGAGATTAAGGCCGTCAAAGAGATCAGCCAAAGTGTGCCCCAAATACCAGCCTTAATTCCTGCTTTATGGGGAAAACGAGAAGGCCATGAGTCTAAGAATTTAAAACTTAAATACTTACTTCCCGCTTGACCAATATGATAAAGCAAAACGATAAGAATAATAACGGATAGAAAAGTTAAACCGAAACATGCGATTTTAAAGATTTTCTCTTTTCTTTTTCTGCCTGAGAATCCTTCCATCGCTATTTACCTCTCCTGTATTTAAACAAGATCGACTGTCCCGCCACGTTCATGGCCAGGGTAATTAAAAAGAGTAAAGACCCCACAGCAAAACAAGTTTGATATTCAATCCCCCCTTGAGGAGTATCTCCTAAAGAGACTTGAACAATATAGGCCGTCATGGTTTGAACAGATTGAAGAGGATCAAAAGCAAACCGGGCGTTAGCACCAGCAGCGAGTGTCACCGCCATGGTTTCACCAATAGCGCGGGACAGGGCCAAGATAAAGGCAGCAAGGATTCGGCTCGCTGAGTATGGCACAATAACCTGTCCAATAACTTCGTAAGAGGTTGCTCCAAGAGCATAGCCCCCTTCTTTAAGGGCCTTCGGAACAGACTGAAAAGCATCGTCACATAGTGAAGCCACCATGGGTAAGACCATGATTCCAACAACAATGGCGCCAGAGGTAGCGTTGAATATTTCTGTCTGCGGCAAAATAGTTTTTAGAAGTGGAGTAATAAAAGTTAGAGCGAAATACCCGTAAACAATGGTGGGGATACCAGCTAGAACTTCAAGAACTGGTTTAATTATGGAGCGCATTCTTTGGGAGCTAAACTCGCTTAAGTAAACCGCTGTTGTAATCCCTACCGGAAGAGCGATAAAGGCCGAGCCCACCATGATCATTCCAGTTCCGATAACCAGCGGAAGAACTCCAAAACTTTTGGGCTCTAAAAGCGGAGCCCAACGGGTACCAAATAAAAAATCGGTGATAGGAACTTCTTTAAAGAAAGGAATTGTTTCGCTACTTAAAACCGCGATAATTCCCACAGTCGTTATTAAAGTAACAAGGGCGCATAAACCTAATGCGCCCCTTACTGTATATTCAATTTTCTTTACATGCTTTTTCATTAATTTCTAACTGCTTTAGAACTTAGAGAGTTGCTCCTTGTACTTCTTAGCAGAAAGAGGAACATAACCAACATCTCCCACTAATCCTGCAGCAGACTTGATATAGAAGTCAACAAAGGCTTTTACTTCTTCTCTCTTGTATGACGCCTTGTTTACATAAATAAAAATTGGTCTAGAAAGTGGCTTATAGCTTCCGTTATTGATGGTCTTCATTGTCGGTTTAACACCGCCAATGGCCACTGACTGTAACTTAGTCTTATTTTCTTTATAGTAAGCATATCCAAAGAAACCTAGAGCATCTATATCACCTGCAACACCGCTCACAAGAACATTATCATCTTCTGATTTTGTGAAATCTGAACGACATTTTCCCGACTTACCGTTAATCGCCTTTGTGAAGTAATCAAAAGTTCCGGAATCAGTTCCAGGTCCGTAAAGTTTAATCTTACGATCTGGCCATGCAGGGTTTAACTGCTTCCAAGTCTTGATTTTTGAACCAGCGTCCCAAAGCTTTCTTAGGTCATCTCTTGTCATTGTTTTAGCCCAAGTATTGGCATTATTAATAACAACAGTGATTCCGTCGTAAGCAACTGGGATGACCGCATAATTGATCTTGTTTTTACCAGCTTTGCTTTTCTCTTTATCTTTAATTGAACGACTTGCGTTATTTATGTCGATTTCACCAACAGTGAATTTCTTAAATCCACCGCCTGTACCAGAAACTCCAATATTTACACGAACTCTTGGGTATTCGTTTCTAAACTCTTCAGCTACGGCCTCAGTGATGGGAAAAACAGTTGAAGATCCGTCGATAGAGACTTTTCCTCTAAGTTTTGATGCCGCTTGCGCATTGCTAATAAAAATAAGGGTAACAAAGGTTGTCAGTAGTAATAATAGATTCTTCACGTGTCTCTCCTGAAGATTAAGTTATGATTCCTGTTTTTTATAGCAAAGCAGGTCCAGAACTCCTCGTTAGGATTTTGTTAAGACTGTTAGTAATCGAAATCAGGTGCAGAAGAGAGTAAGTTTTACAGGATTAGGGAGAAGGTGCTGCCCTCGCCAAGACGAGAGATTACGGCCTCTCTCCCCCCATGGGCGCGAGCAATATGCTTTACAATGGCAAGGCCAATCCCAGAGCCCCCAAGCTCCTTAGATCGCGCCTTATCCACCGAGTAGAAACGCTCAAAGAGACGTTCGTGATGCTCTTCAGAAATTCCAGGCCCCTGATCCTTTACATTGAGGCTTATGCCGTCATCAACTTGGGTAGCGGAAACCACGATTTTAGAGCCTTCTGGACTGTACTTGATGGCGTTATCTATGAGGTTTACCAGGGCCTGCTGAAGTAAGTTTTGGTTAAGCTTGGCGGAAAGCTCCATTTCTAGATTAACTTCAATGGTAATATTCTTTTTTAAGGCCCTTTCTTTACAGATCCCCACAGCGGAATGGATAAGGGGCTTAATTTCTTGCCACTCAAATTCCAGGTTCCCCGTTTCAATGCGAGAGAGCTTTAAAAGGTCCTCAACAATATGACCTAAACGATCTGCCTGCTTATTGATGATATTCATAAATTTATCGTGAGTTTCCTGATCATCAACTTTTCCATCGGCCAGGGTTTCTAGATAGCCCTGTATGGCCGTAATAGGAGTTCTAAGTTCATGAGAAATATTGGAAACAAACTCCTTACGATAACGTTCCAGAGTTTTAATTTCAGTCAGGTCATGAAAAACCAAGAAGGCACCTAAAAGCTTTTCATCGTGGGAGATCAAAGGGCCACCTTGAACCTGAAAGAACCGATCTCCCTCAAGGGGAAATTCCTCTTTGATAAACTTTTCACCATCTAAAATAGAGTCAATATACTCATTTATTCTAGGCATTCTTACCACTTCAACTAAGCTTCGATTACGAACTTCTGCCTCATGGTCAATCCCCATAAAATCGCGCATGGCCAGGTTAACCTGTAGGATCTTCTTCTCAGGGTTTACCGAAAGGACACCTTCATCCATAGCAGCGAGTATGGCCTGCTGCTCTGACTGACTCTCTTCAAGAATTTCCGAACTACTTTTAAGTTGCTCACCCATACGGGAGAGGTACTTACTAAGACCTTGTACTTCTTCAGATTCCATCATGGACATGGGTATCTTCATGTCTAGCTGACCTTTTGAAATAGCCTTGGCTACTTTTAAAATACTTCCAAGGGGAATACTAATTTTTAAGGCTGACCAAATAAAGAATACAAAGCCGGTTAAAGATACGAGAAGGGCGATAAGAAACGAGCGTAATCGAATTTTATCCATATCCTCTTTGACGTAAATTTCAGGTAAGGCCACTCGTATAATTCCATAAACCTTTCCTTCTGCTTTTAAAGGGTGGGCATGAATAAAGTTCCTCTGCCTGTTCATATCAACTTCTCTAAACTCCGAAGCCTCTTCCCCTCTCATGGCATTTATAATTTCAGGCTTGTTATCGAGCATGACATCACTGACGAAAACTTCTTCAGAATCCGTAAGAACTTTTCCATTTTGATCAAGGATGGTAATCCAAAGGTTCCCACGTCTTTTAAGCTTATCTACTGCTAAACCGAGCTTATCGACATCCTCAGAAATAACCGCTAATGCAATAGGTTCTTCTAAGTAATTGGTCTTTTCTTGAAGTTCTTTGAAAACCCCTTCTCTAAAAGTTTGCACAAGAAAATAGGAAAAAACTAAGTAAATACAAACGAAGGTAATCGATAAATAGATCAAGGCTGTAGGAAGTAGCTTCCATATGAGCTTCTTAGGTTTCATTTTTTTTGACTAGTCCTCTAGCTCTTTGAAACGATAGCCAACTCCTCTAACCGTTTCAATGAGGTCACCCTTATCTCCGAGTTTTTTGCGCAGACCTACAATCTGAACATCAACACTTCGGTCAGTAACGGCGTGGTTGTCTCCTCGGACAGTATCCACTATTTGACTACGTGTGAAAACCCACCCTGCCTTCATTGAAAGTAAGGCAAGAATCTGAAATTCCGTAAAAGTGAGAGTGATTTCTTTATCATCTATAAAAACTTTACGTCTTGGGGTGTCGATTTTGATGCCGAAGATTTCAAAAACAGGCTCCCCATCGGGTTCCTCTTTGATTCTTCTTCTAAGAACCGCGTTAACTCTAGCGATCACAATCTTTGGGGAAAAGGGCTTAACGATATAATCATCAGCACCTAACTCTAGGCCTTTTACAATATCTTCTTCATCGCCTTTCGCCGTAAGCATGACGATCCCTGTATCATTGAAAGAAGCGTCCTCTCTTACGAGGCGGCAAACCTCTAAGCCGTCCATCTCTGGCATCATAATATCTAGGAGAATAAGGTGAGGCTTGATTTCTTTGGCCTTAGCGAGGGCCTCAGCACCGTTGGCTGCAGTTTCGACTTTAAACTTTTCCTTAAAGAGGTTGAAATGAATCAGCTCGCGGATATCTTCTTCGTCTTCTGCTATAAGAATTTTTATTTTGCTAGGGTCCATAGTCTTAGATAATCGTGCCTGTTTTCCTTTTGCAAGTAAAAAGCCCTTATCACATGAAAAACTAACAAAACCTACTGAACAAACCCAAGATAGGCGTCTTGAACACCTTTGAAGAGGGTCAGGTTGGCATGGTTATTAGCCTCAGGTCCGCTGATATCCTTGCCTCTTACACGAGTATTTACAGTGAAGCTGCCACCTCGTGAATCTTTGTAGGGATAACCTCTAAGAAAGCCTTTTTGATAAAAGACAAAGTGTTTTTTGACGTTACTTCTCGTCACAAACTTATTCTTAAGTCTTGGATCGATACTGAGCATCCCATTGATTTTAAAGTTTGGAACTTCCTCGGCTATTGTATTCATTAACCTCTTAGCAGCTGGGCCACCAAAGCTATGCCCGACTAAAACTAAATCAAGCTCATTTCCAAAAATTTTATGCCATTCTTTGAAACATCCAAAACTAACGGAATCTTTTTTTCCTTCACCCTTATGAGATAAATTTAAGAATGAGTTTTTAGAGAAGTTCTTCTCCAGGTTTTTAATTAGAATATTATCTGCCACAAAACCCATCGATGTTCTTCCGGGCCTTTTTACTTGAGTGCCTTTTAGAAGTTCATCATGATACTTATAAAGTTTTTTTGCTGCCTTTTTCCTAAAAGCTCCTAGGCCTTCAAAGGCGATAACAAGCTGCTGGCTTCCCCTAGACTTGGCACTTAAGGCCCAGTTTGAGCAACTGGACTTAACCTCGCTTGCACTTGCCCCAGGCAATGGCCTCTGAATTGGGGCTGCGAAAGCCGACGTGAGCAAAATAATCTCTAGAAAAAGGATGGTTCTAAGCAAGGTAATCTCTCCTGGGGGGTTTTCAAAACAATAGCAAAACAGGGAAATTTCTCAATAGGAGGGGTGAATTCAAGTAAAAACACCTCTTCACCAACTCCGATATGTCTTTCGTGACGAACCGGCCTCTTAATTATAGGCGTCCACCACCATAAATTTCTTATTGGTGGCGACAATCTTTGAGTTTCCGAAAATTTTCTTTAGTTTGACCTGATAACCTAAGTGGGAGTTTCCTATAATCCGCAGGAGACCACCTTTTTTTAAGGCCTTTTTGGCGTCGTTAAACATCTGCCAGGCAATGCCATCACCGATGGTATGGCCTTGATGAAAAGGAGGATTACAAAGAATCAGGTCGAACTTATCTTTCGGTCCTTCTTCAAAGCAGTTCGTCCAATAAAACTCT
>JAIBDQ010000198.1 GCA_024686135.1 Halobacteriovorax sp.
GTCACGCAGTAGTGAAACCAGGTAAACTCTAGACGGTGCAAGCTCAAATAGGCCTATGCTTAAGGACGGCCAGTCCGAGTAGGCGGGTAGAGTGCTTGAGTCGCTAGGTAACTAGCGACCTAGATGAATGACAACTCACGACAGGACCCGGCTTATATTTTCTCTCTTAAATTTGGGTTCTGCTTCCTCGGAAGCAGGACCCTCCTTAATTAACCTTTATCGACAGTACAGTTTTTTGCTTTCTCTAGTTTTATCTGATGCCATCTTTCTTTATCTTCTCTCCACTTCTTTCGCATCTCTCTACTAGGTTCTTTATCCATTTGCCTAATTAAACCATAAAGTCTTTTTAAATTTAGAGCGGTGTCTTGAACCACCAAAGTTCCATTTATCTTATTATCAATTATTCTTCCATATCGGGACATGAATGGTCTCAATGACCTCGTTATGACAGTTGAGGCCAAGGGAAATTTCATTTCATAAGTCATCATATGATAATCAGCATTCGTAGGAAGATTAGGAGATGAATCAAAATCACTTGTTACCTGAGGAACTGGAGTATATCTCACATCTCTGGCGTTTATAATTCTATAAGTTTTTTTATCTTCTAGAAGAACACGGGTATATCCATTTTCATGTAGGATATGTGAGTACAGAGAGTCCGCGTTCTCAGCAGTAATATTGACGCCCTCTGTACCTTTGATCTTTCCCTTTAATTTTCCTGGAAAAAGATACTGTTTATTAGTCAAAAGACTTACGGTCTCAGCACATTGGGTAAGATCGCTACATTTAGTTTTAAAATCCCCTGCCTTAGCAGTAAGCACAAAAAAACTGGGAATCACTATAGCGCTAATAAAAAATATTTTCTTCATTGAACAAACTCCTTAAGTTATGTCGTTTGTTCTAATGTGACAGAGGGGCCTGTCAACTTGTTCAAGTTATAGCTACAGTTCTGTCAATTTTGAGTTAACTCTTTAGATTATTCGAATTCGGCCCAAAATCCATAATGATCAGATAGGTTTGTCTCTACGTAGTTGTTCTTCTTTTTCTTCACCTTAATGATTTCTTTTAAGACTACTTTTGAATCAATAAGAACGGCACCGCGAGCGTAAATATGGTCAATGGCCGTATTCTTTGAACCTTCATCATTTAGAAGGTTCGAAGCACAGCTAGTGCACTCAAGTTCGGTAGATTCAGTGACAGGATCACTAAAGCCAGCATCTGTTAACAGCTTACAAGATTTAGGCAATTCTGCTTCAATTCCAAAAGCTGACACTTCTGGGGAGCAATTAAAGTCACCGAGAATAAATGTAGGTTTATTTTTATTTTCTAAAGTTGTTAACAATCTTTGTACTTGAGAGTTATTTTCTTCTCCCCAGTTTTTAAAAGTTCCCGTATACGGAACAGTCTTTTCAAGGTCTGCGGTTAGATGCGTACAAACAACAGTCTTCCCATCAACCTCAGCAGTAAGAGCCTGTCTTCTATTTAAGGTAGAAATATCAGAGAAGTCTATAACATCTACGTTAATCATTGGCCTTTTAGAAAATAGCATTAGTCCGTTTGATCCCTTATAAGCAAACAGTCCCGCTCTTTTAAAAGGTGAGAGTAATGTGATCATACTCGCAAGTGAACTTCTTCCCACCTGCGCCATTAAAGAAGTTGCACATTCTCTATTTGATTTTTTTAAGTCTCTTAACTGGCCGCCACAAGTATTGATATACAATCAGTAAACTCGTCCCCATCTAGTCCACCGCACTGCTTTTGCATACAGCTTACAAATCTTCCCTTCCCAAAAAGCTCTTTGATCTTACAAACTGGAGCTTTTTTGGCCTTAAGCTGCTTAATCTTAGTCATATGTAAGTGGGGATAAGTTTTCTTAAGAGCTTTCTTTATCTTTTTCCTATCCTTCTTTGTCCAAGCTTCTTGAATACAAACAATATCAGAATCAAGTTTTTGCAGCCTCTCACTTATAGGCTCTAATCTCTCTTTAGCATGGTGAACGAAAGTATGAGCTAGTCCAACATTAAAGGTCGTAAGCTTCAAACTTGTACCTGTCCCCGCATAAAGAGAAGAAGATGTTAAAAGTAAAAGAATAAATAATTTCATAATAGTCTCAGATTTTTGAAAATGTTTTTATTGTTGCAGTTGAAAAATTTTCTTTTTCAATATTGTTAGTAACAAATAAATACTTCTTTTTCTTACCAACTAATTCTTCAAATTCAGCTTCTGAAAGCTCGCAAACATAATTTGTAATTTTATATTTTGTAATAGCCGTTTTGAATTTTTTGAGTTTCTCAACCTTTAATCGCTTACTAAGCTTAGGGTATTGCTTAAGTTTTTTATCATTTGTCTTAAGAACGTAAGTCGGCAGTTCAAGTTGTCCAGAGAGCCATTCATTTTCTTTTTTCTGATAGGCTAGAATTTTTCGTCCTTTCTTAACCACAAAGCGGACAACATCAAGATCAAAGCTTTCTTTCTTAACTTCTTTCACTACTGGATACTTACCTACCTCGTCATACTGGTAGGCCTTGCAACTTTCTTTTAATGGGCATAGCAAACAATCTGTTTTTCTCGCCTGACAATAAACTCTTCCAAGATCCATCAAGGCTTCATTGACGGCCCTTGGTCCGTGTTTCGCGAGATGAGGAAAGATAAAGCCATCAGCAAATAATTGCTGAATCTTTTTTTGAAGCTTTGGACCTTTATCTTCTTTAATTCCATAGAGCCGACTAATCACTCTTTCTAAATTTGCATCGAGTGCCAATGCCGGTTTATTCCTTCCAATGCTAATAAGTGCATTAGCAGTATAATCCCCTATTCCATGAATCTTTTTGAGTTCATCTACCTTAGTCGGTACTTTAGAGTTGTTTTCTGCAATATCGATAGCAGCTAAACGCAAATTTCTTGCACGTCTATAATAACCAAGTCCCTTCCACGCCATGCAAATTTCTTCTTCTGAAGTTTTAGCTAAGGACTCAAAGTCCGGGTAGGTTTTGATAAATCTTTCAAAGTGATTGAGAACGGTAGATACAGTTGTCTGTTGGAGCATGATCTCAGAGACCAGAGTTCTGTAGATACTTCTTTTCTTCCGCCAAGGTAGGTGACTGTGCTCGGCTTTTGACCATTTTAATAATTTCCCCAAATCCATAGGTGGAAACTAAGAAAACCGGAGGGTTATGGCCAGCGGAACTTGAAGACTCGTTACTATTTACAGGATTTTACAAAGCTTGGGACAAAGCTAATAAGGTCGTTTGCGGTTATTTGTTTGGTTCCAACCCCATGAATGATGGCATTGGTTCTTTCTAGGTATTCTCTAAAGATCCCATGATATTCATCTACATCAGTAATGATAACCAGATGCTCGGCTGAATTGGCCTCAATCCAGCTTACTGTCCTTCTTCCATCATTTGAGCCCATATAATCACAAAGAGTGTCATAGGAGCCTAGGCTTCTTCTGGCCGTATCGAAAATTGAGAAATCCACAGCGTCACGGCAGTCCTTTTTTAGCTTTGAAGCAAAAAAGCGTCTTTCACAATAACTGTCTTCTTTTGAATAATCGATATTTCTAAGAGAAGAGCTCGTATCAATCCAAACTTCCAGGTTAGCTGCAACCTTTTTTCTCTTAGATTCTTTGCCACAAAAGATATCGAAATATCTACCCTCTTGGCATTCTACTAAGGCAATATCCTCATTGCTAAATGTCTTAAGCTCAAAGGGACTTGGTTCTTTTCTCTTTTCTTTTTTTACGCTTTCATTAATCTTTACTGAATTAGGCACTTCATCGGTATAGCCTCGTTGAGGATCAAAACAGCCATCACCCATTGGTACACAGCTCTTATCATTTAAAGGAGTACCCTTTTCCCAACCTTCTGGATCATTGAAGTCAATTACATATTCTTCTTCGTAGGCAAGCCTTTTAGAATAATCAATAACCGAATCACCTTCTTGAGCGATTAGGCGAGAAAGATAAATACCTTTTGATTTCTTATCGAGCAACTGAAGAACAGCGGTCGTTTTACTTTGACTTAAAAAGATTACTTCTAGTCTATCAGGCGCAGTGAAACCTTTTACTGGTAAAAGCAATAAGGTAAGCACGAATAGATAAAATACTTTCAAAAATCAATTCCCTTTTGTCTTAGGTAAGTAATAATATTTTTTCCAATATCTACAACTAAGTCTTTCCCATCTGTATCTAAGCTTAAAAAGTCTGTTAAAAATCCTCTTTGCCTAGCAGATAAAGACCTTAGTTTATCTCTAATATCTGTGTCGGAGTTTTTACCTCCGCCTTCTGGCTTGAAGGATACTGTATGAGTTTTTCCTCCAACCTTTATTTTTGTAGAAGCAGCTTTCTGAGCAGTACCTCCGCCAGTGGCCAAAGCATCAACAAAGTCATCGTCTTCTTCACCGTCGTCACCAGGGCTTGGAGCATCCATTATTGGATCAGGTCCACCCATGACTCCTTCCTCGTCTTTATAGAACTTAACTAGTCTTATAAAGTGATCACTAAATCCCTCTTCGACAAAATCGATCATTTCGTGAAGGGGTATATTCAGTTTAGCTACGATTTTTGCTATTAGCTGAGGGTTTAACTCAGATGTTTTCTGATTGAGAAAGCGGCTCATAGTAGAAACACCTACTCCGGCCATCTCAGATAAGTCTTTTTGGGATAAACTTCCTCTAACTTGCATGTACTTTCGTACCACTCCAAGGAACTCACCTGTTTTAGATTCATCAAATTGCGCCATATTTCACCTCCCACTTCGGGATTTCAATGATTTAGATACATGCAATTGCAATTAATTGCATGATAAACCCTCAATATCCTTATCGGAATGCAAATAAATTTCTTAACGCAATTTTATTTCTTGACGCAATGAGTCAGCTATTGTAGTATGAAATTGAGCGACACAGACTGTCACTCAAACGACACAAGGCTTGGAGGCAAACATGAATTCTTTAACCAAATTTATTGATCAATCCCTAGCTCTTCACTCAGACCCTGAAGCTCTTACACAGGGAGAGGTTAATAAAGTTCTTGATAGCACTCAGTACGAAGTTATCGAAAATGAAGTACTGATGAATAGTGATATCGAGGGGTTAAGCATTTCTGGCTCTCTATTTTCTCTCACTACCTTTAAGAATGTTACTTTCAAGTCTTGTGTTTTTTTTGGGTCTAAAATCGAAAATTGCAGGTTCGTAGGATGCGAATTTGTTGATTGCGACTTTCAATTTACAAATCTTGCTTTCTGCAAGTTCATCGCCACAAGCTTTGAAAATTGCAAATGGGAGTGTTCACCTCTTAAGAAGAGTGAATTCTCTCACTGCGGAATGGATACCAA
>JAIBDQ010000100.1 GCA_024686135.1 Halobacteriovorax sp.
ACGCCCGTCTTTATGAAGGCGCATAATAGAGCCACTATGATTACTTAGATCTTGCCCATTCTCGCGAACACCGCGATCTCCCATGCCAAAATATACGTAATCATCTTGGAAAGTTATTCTTGAGCCAAAGTGTACGCCCCTAGCTGAATCAACTTTTGTCTGTAGTAGAACTTTCCATTCGGAGAGCTTATCTTTTAAAACTTTGGCCCTGGCTAAAACCGTTACAATAGTTTGTTCAACTCTTTTTGAGTAAGTAAAATAAACCCACTCAGAAGATGGATCTTTTCTAACATCGAGAAACCCACCTTGACCTTTATAGGTGACATCGGGGGCACCTTTTATCTCTTTAACTTTTTTTGTCTTTAAATTAAGTACTTTTAGACCGCCAGCTTTTTGTGTGAAAATAAGTTCGTCTTTATTTAGAAAATCAGTTCCCCAGGGAATATCTTGTCCGCTAACTAATTGCTCAACTTCGAACTTCTGTCCTTCGCTTACACCTTTAAAAACAACTTTTGCTTGAAGGGAAAAAGTTAATAAAAAAAATAAAATAAGATATCTCACCTTTATCTCCATCTTTAGAACCAAGACTTATATTGAAACTCAAGCGCATCGAAAGGGCAAACATCCACACAGCCGCCGCAACCTATACAGGTTGTATTGTACAAACCAAAGTCGCCAATAAGTGGTTTTTTATCTTTATGAGCAAAACCGGCCACATCAATTCCCATAGGACAAACTTGGCTACATAGATCAACACCTTTGCAATTCTCATTGGTTTTCACGGCAAAATGACCTTTAGTCCAGCGACCGAAGAGCTCCATCATTTTTGCTAGAGGGCATCCGTAGCGGCACCAAATTCTCGTCCCTAGGAAAGGGTAAGCTCCCACACCAATAAGAGCACCAAAAATAAAATCAACAACAAAGGCCTCGAAGTTTCTAGAGGCTTCTATTAGGCTTGAGGCAGAAAAGACTTTATACATATCAAAAAATAATAAGAAGCCAAAAATAAAGCCAAAGATCATAAAGACCGTTTGAATGCTTTCAAGCTTTTCGGCAGTCTTACCTGTGGGGGTTTTATGTTTAACCCAAGCGGCTCCCCATTTCGTTACACCAATTGTTTCTGCTAAGTTTCCACAGGCACAAAACCACGAACAGTATCTTTTTCCAAAATACCAAACAGATATTGGTACAAGGACAAAACAATAAAACA
Organism: Halobacteriovorax sp.; assembly: GCA_024686135.1. Taxonomy (GTDB): domain Bacteria; phylum Bdellovibrionota; class Bacteriovoracia; order Bacteriovoracales; family Bacteriovoracaceae. The sequence continues at coordinate 1,211 of JAIBDQ010000100.1, forward strand.
TTGCACCTGGAGATGAAAAACCTTTTGAGATATAGACATAAGCCGAGTAGTAACCTGTTGTTACGGGGTCGCTAAGTAAGCTTCTTCCAGCAGATAGGGGAGAGATAACGTAAGGAAGTAGATAAAAGACGATTAACTGAACAAAGAAAATACTGATGAACTTATTTCTTTGATAAGTGGAGAGTTTCGGGTTTTTTCCACGCTTATAGGGAGACTTTCCACTTAAGACAATCTTACCTGCAATCCAGCAGACAATCCCTGTATAGATGGTTGAATACCAAAAACTAGGACTTTTTCCTAAAAGCCAAAAGACATTGATATTGTCTACAAGACCTTGATCAACGAACCACTGAGGCCATTTATATATTGAATACATTAAAAATGTTGCTGGTAAGAAAATAAAGATAAATATTTTCTCTGCATTACTACGTTGGTAGTCATTTTTTGCGTAACTCATATAATTCTCCGATAACCCAATTATAGCTGAAAACTAGCTATAATTGGTGTCTCGAACAATAATTTTGTTACAGATTTTTACTAAATTGTTTTTAGGTATTCGATCAAATCTTTCTTATCTTGATTTGATAGCTTATCAGAGAATTTAAACCAGTGACCTTTTGCGGACTGTCCCTCACGAGAAGTAGAGTAAACGTCTCTGGCTCCCGACTTGGCCTCTCTTTCAAGTTTCTTATAGTTCCTGCTTCCTTCTTTTGGAAGGGTTAAGCCAAGAAGGTTTTCACTAAAGCGATCACGCTCACCAGCTCTTTGAAGATCCCAAAACTTTGGTCTCTCTAATGGATGAGTTAAAAGCGCCATCATATTTGGGATAGAGCCATTATGTAGGTAAGGAAAGCGCGCCCAAACTCCTTCAAGCCTAGGAGCAAAGTATCCAGGTTCAATATTATTATGCTGGATATAGTCAGGCACAGGATTTCTTTCTACAAGTGAGAGGAACTCTGGGGTCAGGCCACGTAGCCTGTCTCTATCAGTTTTAACGACTTTTATTTTAATATGTTTAGGTTCTTTATAAATTGGAAGACCAGCCGCATCTCTTTCATAGGTTCCGTGGCATTTAAAACAGGTATTATCAAAAAGTTTTTTACCTCGATTGGCCATGACCTGATTAACTTTAAAGGGGTACTTTGGAGGAAGAATGTCAGCGAGGATATTTTCCGCATGTTCAATTTTAGGGATCATCTTTCTAACGTTCTCAGCAGTTTGAGTTCCCGCTAGTTCGACAGCTAGGCCCCATCCAGCATGAGTTCCATTCCCAAAGCCATCGGTGAATTGACCGATAAATCTCTTTTTACCATAACCCCAAAAGTGCGGAACCTTAACGGCACCTCTAGGAGTTGTGTCTGGCATTTCTGTCTTGGCCACAGCACGGTAGAACCAGCTCATGATCATGGAAATTGGAACTAGACCTTGAGTTAAGTTGGTAACCTTTTCATTCCCTAGTCTTTTGGCAAAGGCCATGGAGTCTTTTTCAATTCTTTTGTAATCTTTAGACTTTCTTTTAAGAACCGTCATCTTTTTCCAAAGCTTACTGGCCTTCTCTACGTCTTTAGCAAGTTTTCCCACATCAATATTTTTATTACCAAGTCCAATAATATATTGGCCGGCAGCTTTTCCAGAGTGGCAGACCGCACAGCCCATAGCGCCTACATTCATTTTCTTATAAGGAACATTAAAGAATCCTTTGATTTCTTTATCATGCTCAACAAGTCCCCAGCGTTTTGTGAACAGTCCAACCTTTGTTCCACTTTTATCTTCAATAAAACCATCTCTTGGTTTTGAAAGTCCAAAGAGCTTGGCCATAAAGGCGAACATATTGACGGCATCGGGAGTTAAAGTCATGCCTCTTCCATCCTTAACAAAGTGAAGATCGTGAACGGCCTTAATGGCCTCATCATGAGCTTGAACTCTTGGGTTCTCTGAGGAGTAGGCTAATGAGAAATTGAAACTAAGAAATAGTAGAATGAGTAACTTCATTGTTGCTCCGTATGCCATCTTGGCGGAATGTTGACGCAAAGAAAAAGTATCATGGGGAATTTGCCTTTTCCCGCCTTGTCGCATCAATAATTCCGGAAATTTGGCCAGTTTTGAGGGCAGTTTAAATAGGGAGGATGGGATATAAGTCTATGAAATTACAATGTAAACTTAATCCTCTTAGCTAAACTACAGATCATACCGATAATACAAAAGTGAGAAGTTTTATCTTTTTGATATTGCTAGGTTTTTTATTCTCCGGTTGCGAAACTCCGGCAGGGCTTAGTTCATCTGAGTATAGAAGAATCGGGCCACCTGGAAAAGGACACCTAACCCGAAGAAGAAAGAAGCGAAAAACCTTTGATGAAAAGTTTCGTGAAGATGTTTTAGATAATGGTTTAGGCCCGGCCGTAAATAGAGTTGTAACAGTAAGGCCTATCGGGAATTGCGATAACTCTGGACCAACACCCCGTAAAAGAGATCCTTCCTCTATTGATCCGAAGCTTGATGTTGGAAAATTTGATCCCCCTTCTGGAGGAGGAAAGAAACTAAACTTATGGGCCACAAATTATTATACGGAAGCTAAAAATAATGGGGGAAGCATTCCCTTAAAAGATAAAAAAGAAAAAACCTTTGTTATCGAAGGGGAGAGCATCTCTCTAAGTGAAAAAGAGTGGTGTCATGCTGCCATGGAGGGAAGTGTTTCTGTCGTTTTAAGGAGTGGCAAAAAAGTGACCTTTAATTACGCCGGCGTTGGAAGTATGCAGGCAAATTGCGCTAAGTATTTTAGTGGTAAGTTCGCTTCCACTGGCAAAGTTAAATTTAAAATCTCAGCTTCTCTTTATGGAGAAGGTGTCGGAATCCCTTTATCGAAAAGGAAAAATAAAAGCATCAATCAAGGTTCTTATTCCTTAGTTCCGTATAGAACAATTGGCGTTGATAAGAGAAAAATTCCTTACGGATCGGTCATCTATATCGCTTCTGCTAAGGGGACAAAGGTTGATATGCCAGATGGATCAACATTTGTTCACGATGGTTACTTTTTTGCTGGAGATACTGGCGGGGCCATAAAAGGAAATCATATTGATGTTTTTACCGGCGATAAAAACACTAAAAGCCAGCCCTTTAACTTCGTTAAAAGTAACTCTTCAGGGACCTTTGGGGCAGAGATTGTCACCGATAAGGCCGTTATTGAGAAAATGACTTCAATGCATACAAAAAGGTATTAAGTCATTGAAATTTAAACCCTCCTCCTAGTGTAAAGATTTCAAGAATCATCAGATTTTTCCAAGATCTGCTATAAGCCATCTGAACAATAATATTCAGGAGAGTTTTATGAAATTTTTGGCACTAGCAGCTTTATTACTATCACTTAATGCCCACGCCACTGGTGGCTTTTCTTGCCAAGGTTTGAAGGCCGACGGAGAGAAGGTTGAACTATTTGGAACAACGGGACGCGTACCAGGTAACCCTCTTGTGTCAGATGTAATGATGACAGTTGGAGATATTGAAACAGCTCAGGTTTTCCCAAAAGATCAGGTCGTTGGATACTGGAGTATGGGAAAAAGCATTAAGCTTGCCATTGTTGATTCAAACGCAGAAGAAATTATCTTAAAATTAAGTGTAAAAACAAAGAAAGATGAAGACACTCTTTCAGGAAAATTAACTATTCCTGGTGGAGAGAAGTTTCACGTATCTTGTATTTTAGAATAATCAATATTTGATGTTGGGCCCTCTACCTGGGCCTGACTCTATATCCCTAAAAGCCTTTTTTTCATCCGCTGACATTTTTGATTTTGGATTTCCGGTCTTATTGGTTTGTCTTTCTTTTATGAACCTTATAAGAAATAGAAGGGGGAAGGATAGACCTGCTAAAGCCGGAACCCAGCCTGGGAGGTCTAGACTGAGAGCCTCTGTTAAGGCTGGAATAAAGAGAATACAACCGAATATAATACCGATGAATAGGCCAAGCATAGTGTGGATTATACCTTAATCTAGATTTGAAACCAATGTTTGCTCAGTAACTCTAATAATTTCCGGATTCTTGCATTTATAAAGACCTAGCTGAATGGCCCCTCTAAACTTTTTCTTTAGACTTTTGCCACCTTTTAAATCGTAGAACTTTTTAAAATGATAGGTCGGTATATCTACCTTTTTAGGATTACATTTTCCTAAGCGGATAAGTCCCTTAACGGTGGGGTGTTCTCCCTTTTCAATTTGTTCTTTAAGTATATCGAAATGTTCGATAAGGTCCGCCTCTGTTTTAAATTCTTCTTTTAATTCAAAGCCACTACTTACAGGTCTGCCATTACCCACATCAACGCCGCCAAGAATAATATTTGTTTCTCCAGCATTAGCTATTGAAAGGAAGAGGGTGGTTAGTATAGCGAGACTGATTTTCTTCATTGCAAACGGCTCTTTGTTAATGGAAAAAACTGAATATTTAGTTGGTATATTTCATCTTTGGAATCTAAATTGGTCGCTAGTTCGTTCATTTCCTTTCTAAACTGACGAATTTTCTCTTTCATGGCAGATAGATTTTCTTTAGCAACCGGAACAGTGGCGCCATTAAACTCTCTTGTTTTCAAGTCATCCTCATCCAAACTAGTCATGGCCAATTGGAGCATGTCTCGGTGGTAGTGCCTTACCGCCAAGGTTCGAATCTCATCGGGGGTGGATAGGGCCCCGTTAGATTGAACAAAGTTTCCTAGCTCATCTTTCTTGATTAATCCTAGTTTGGTGAGGGTGTTTAGACTTGAGAGGATATGCTCTTTAGAGATCCTCTTTTTTAATCGGTTTGAGATCCAGTCGATATCTGATTTAAAATCCTCTAAATCCATCATGACGTAAATTGCAACATTATACCAATTCGCTAAAAAATCGAATTGATAAAATTCTAAAGGGCATAGCCCTTTTTTGCTTTTCAATTTTAGTAAGGCTTCAAAAAGATGAGACTTTTTTTCAACATCTTTTTCTTGGTTATACTCCACTAACTTTTCAAAGAATTTTTCTTCCGCCTTGGTTTCAAAACCTAGACCCTTTAGGTATTTAGGTAGTGATTTTGCCGTTAGGTTTCTACTTCCATCAATAATCATTTTAAAATGGCTAGGGGAGCTTATTTCTGCTTTATTACAAAACATCTTGTAACTAAACTCGCGCTTAGTTTCCTTTTTATGCACGTAGAAGTCCGTCAAAAACTGACGGTAGTCCCAGTATTGAGTGATATTAGGCAATAATTCCATCGAAAAAAAAATATGATTTATGTGCTTCGTCGTCAATTCGTCACGTCGAACTTCCATCTTTTCGTTACCTATTTTCATACTTGGGGTCATAACGAACTAGGTGTTCACGGCCGTGAACGCTAATTGTTTGTCCCCTTGTTTTTTATTTGAGAAAAGAAAACTTCCATACTAATTTGCTCTCACTTTTAGAGAGCTTTGATTTGATCCGTAGGAGATGAAATGAAACTTGTTATTGTAATGACAATCGTTTTTTTAGTGACGAATGCCTATGCTGGATGGAGGCCTGAAATGAAATCGATTTCAGTTTATTCCACAATTTCAGAAGCAGATATGGTTTTAAAGGCCGAGGCGTTAATTCCTAGTATCGTTAATTTTACAAATAAAGAAGTTCGAAGAATCGCAAGATACGCACGCTGTGATGTTAGACCTCGAAATATAAAACTAGGGTCTATGTTAGTAAAAAAATATTATAAATCATTCGATAACCTAACTCTTGAACCTAAGTGGCAAGGAAGTATTTCCTATACCCTTTTAAGATGTAGAGATAATGATTAAGTTCTAGGGTGTCTCTGAGGCGGTAACTATCTCTCCCCCCAGACATCTCTTTGTTGTTCGCCTTTAGGCGCCCTAGATCTTTATTTTTCCAGATTTTATTTCGTCTCTTATTTCCATCCAGATCTTATTGTATTTCCAGGCCGGCGGTGAATCTGGTTTTTGTTTGTGATCTGGAAGAAGAACTAAATCTCCTGTGGCCATCAAGACATTCTGTACATTTTTATTTTGCACAACTTTTTGAACCATCAACTTTCTTATTAGCTGATAATGTTTCCCTTTTTTGGACGTTCTATAGGTCATACGCTTACCTTTGTATGTGACCCAATTGATCCCAAGACGCTTCATGTTTTTTGAGCCTTCTTTTCCGGCTCGTTTTGCTTTAAAGGCAGACATCTTTTCGACGTCTTCTCTTTTAAGTTTATATTTTAACTTTGCTCTAGGATCTCTTGGTCCTTCTGGGTATTTCATGGACTGCCATAGACCTTCGATCCCTTGATAAGTTTTTCCTTCAAATTTTATTGGAGTAGGAGCAAAGTTGGAAAGTATGCCTAGCTCATTTCGCTTAGATAAGATGACCGACTTCCCTGGCTCACCAACTTGAGGAAGAATTTCCCATGAGGGAGCATTCTTTTGTGTAACAGGTGTCCACCAATGTTTGGGATATTTCTTAGTTGTAGAACAAGAAACGAGGAGTAGAAAACTAAGAGAGACTAAATAGAGATTTTTCATAATAGAATCTTATTCTTTTTCGATAAGGCAATCATCTTGCTGTGAGTTGAGCTTAACAATCTTACCATTGATCTCACTAATACTTATCTCTCTGCCATCCTTTAACTCAAGACGATAGTCTTTTTCATCGTGGAGGATTTGCGCATCTTTATAAAAACTTTTTAAGTATTCAGCAGATGGTTCTCTTTCCTTATCTTTTGGGAGAGGTTGAATTTGAGGAAAGCCATCTCTATCTTCTTTATAATGAACCAGCTTTTGAAAACTTCCGTTATCACCATCCTCTAAAAACACTCTAATTCTAAAGACTTCACCTTCTTTTTTATAATGTAAGTTATGGGCCAAAGATTCTTTTGATTCGATATCTACATCTTTAATAGGTTCAATATCAGGGCAATTGGTTTGGAGCTCTTTATTAACTTTCGCTATGAGTAATAAATTATTTTTTGAAGCTTTATTTTCCGTTACAGGACTTGTACTTTTTGTTGCACTGTCCCGCACTGGTTTTGTCTGTTGTTCTTTCATCCACTTACCTAAAGAAAGGAGAAATAATATGGCGAAAAAAATGTATCTTTTGTATTGCACAAAATATTTCTAATAGAAGTCTTATAAACTGAAAAGTTAAATTATTGACAATCTGCAGCCTGAAATTTACTCCTTTTATATTATATATGAGAAATTAGAGGGGACTTTTTATGATGCATAGGCTCTTAGGCGTTCTTGCCTTAGTTATTTTTAGCACTAATATTCATGCAGCAATTTGGAATGACACTGAAACTTGGTCGGTAGAGTGGGAACAAAAATTTGCCACTTGGATGAAGTCAGATGCAGTTCATAAAAATTTATTTGTAGGAACTAGTAGTAAGTATCACGGCATAGTCGCCGATTGTGCTGATGCCTCATATGCTCTCAGAGCGATCTTTTCTTTGGAAAATAATCTACCTTTTAAAGTTATCAATCCTTCAGGTGGTAGAGACGGAAAATACAAATACTTAACTAACAGAACAAATAAGTTTGATGGAGCTGGAGCTTCTTCAGAAAAAAGACTTATTGCCATGGTTAATTACTTAGGTGGCTCAGTTGGAACAGAACACTTAAGTCATCACGACACTATTCCAGTAAAAATTAAGTCCATTGATGCTGGTATGATGTTTACTTATAAAATAAAAAGACGTTTTAGAAGAACTATTCGTCACTCTTATAATATCAAAGAGGTTACTCAATATGGTGACTTCGATGTTATTTATTCAACTCAGGCCATTGCTAAAAATAATCTTTCAATGATTCATAGAGATGGTTATAGCTTTTCTCAATTACCTCATAGCTCTTGGGGATTTAAAAGATGGAAATGGCCTCAGCATGAAGGAATGAGAAATAGAAGCCTTCCAGATGACGTTAATTATAGTGAAGAACAATATAAGCTAGCTAATGACTTAGGAAAGAAATTCTTTCGCTATGTAAAAGATAAGTTAAAAACCGTTACAGAAGCACCTCAAGAATTGCTTGAGAGAAAGTTTAGACTTCTTTGTATTGAATCACGGGATAGGATTGATTATGTTTACCAGGGCTATAATCATCATATGGGCACAAATGGAAAGTGTATGAACTACGCAGACTATGATGCCTACTCTACACCTGCTAGAGACGCCGCTCTCATGGCCTCTTACGAAAGATTTGAAGCTGACTACAAAGAAATAGTTAAAGAAGGACTTGAAGGTCTTGTAGACTTTGAGATTCTTGAAATGGCAAAAGGAATTGTTGAGGGTGTAGAAGCAGATTCTGAAGTAGAGAAAGATCTTTATAAACTATGTTCGATTAAATATATGGACGGCAAAAAGATGCATATGGCAGAGCTTTACCGTCGTTTAAAAGGGGAGCTTCTCTCTTCCCATCCAAATGATTTATTGCCTCAGCGTTGGGGTGATACCACTAGAAACAGAACGAAGTGTAAGGTCTGGTACTAGCAGCCACTACCCGCTGGAGGTTCGACTTGGGCCTTACAGCGGGAATTTCCTGAAGGACATTTTAAGCGAAGATGAAAGTGATGCATATGCACTGAGTTTTCAATCCTTAGTCTTCTAAGTGTTTCTTTCTCTTGTTCAAATTCACCGGTTTTTTTAGCGTAGTTGCAAAGAGCACTTTTGATTTTTCCATCAACAAAGATTCTTCCTACATCATGATTATTAACAAGGTACTTCATGGCCTCCCAATTCCTCTCTATGTGAAAGTTTTTAGTTAGTTTACCATTGATGACAAAGTCTTCGCCCCATTCAGTTTCAGACTCAGGCTGAGCACGCTCATTTGTTCTATAATAGACAACGTCGGAATCAAGACCGTTTTGATGACTCTTATGTCTTCTTATTTTTCTTCCATTTTTAGATGAGATATCACCGATTTGTGTAACTTCAACAGTCGGATATAGACTTTTCATATGGTCCGCGAGACCTGCCAAGGCCAACATCGTTTCTGTCGTCCCGTAGAGTTGACCACGGTTTCGAAAGAGCTTTCTGACATGAGAGTCATTGTAACGATCAATGGATACTGAGTTTTTGATACTGCCATTTGAATAAAAGCCAATGGCCTCGCTGGCATAAGAATTAGTAAACGAAAATAAAACTAAGAAGCATAAAACTACTTTCATGATTACCTCTACTTTAACTCTTCTCTCTTCATTCTATTATAGCTAAACTTGGAGCTGTGTCAGGGGGAAGAATGTTTTCTGGAGTAGTGAAGTCAAGTAAGGCTTGGGTTAAAGAACATCTTTTGGAGATGTTTCTTTTTATCATTATCACTTCTATTGCTACGCCTACCTTCTTTTACAAAGATAATAATCAAATGTTTACGGCGGTTAATGCTAGATCATTTGTAAAATGTAATAAAATATCAGCTCAATTTATTAAACAACGCTGTTTTGAAAAAGTATTGGAGACTAAATTGGCCAAGTGTCCTGACTTTGCATTAAATGGAAATATCGAGGGTTGCAAAAAGGATATGACGGCCAGGTATAATGGCCTTAAACCTAAGGAAAAGTTCCCACTTAAGCTAGCTCTTTACCTAATGCTTGTTTTTGTTTTAGGCCTCTATTTCTTTTATTTAAAGGAGAAGTGGAGTAGTTGGTAATGGATAAGGAAATCGAAGAGGAGTTCTCAGATAGAGAACTCTCTCTCGATATCGACAAGTAAAGGTAACCAGGTACCTTTTCTTATAAAGTTTTTTGAACTAGCTTAACTAGTGCATTAAAAGCATCTGTAGAAACATAGTCACGGTATTCAGACCATAGCTCTTTAGCTGCTTCTGCTTTTACTTCTTTTGTACCTTCAAGAGTAGCTACTTCAGAAGAAACCATATCTTTAATGGCATTAAGCTCTTCTAACTCTTCATTGTAGGCTAGAGTTTCGTCAGCAGTAATTCCAGCTTCTAGAGCTTTCTCGGCCTCTAACTCACCAAAAGTCATTTTACCATTGTCATCAAGAACAACTAGTCCTGCTAAAAATAGTGGAACATAAGTGAATACTCTAAATGTTCTGTAAGCAACACGGCTTCTACGTGTTCTGTAAACGGTAGTATCAACAACTACGATCTGACTGATGTCCATCATCACTAGGCCAACGGCAGC
>JAIBDQ010000173.1 GCA_024686135.1 Halobacteriovorax sp.
ATCTTCAATTATACTTTCCCATTTTGAAAAACTTCGCGCCTATAAAGAATTTGGGGATGATAGGTTAACTGATTTTATTCTGGGATTATCAAACGAGTTAAAAGACTTAGGCTTGTTAGATATGAAAGATACTGAAGCTCTCCAATTATTAGTGGTGAAGATAGACTTAAATAAAATGAAGTTTAAAGGATATCAATTTGGAAAAACTGAGCTGATTTCATCTAAAGGACATGTATTAGCCGAGAACGACTTTCCTTTGAATAAAGAGTTCTTAACTCAATCGGAGTTTGGCTTCGATCTCGAAAGAGGGGAGAGACTTGTTATCTCTAGTCCTGGAGTTAGAATGAACTGCGGTGGCTTTATGAAAGAAAAAAAATATGAGGACTTTGTTCGAGAGCGCTTAGCACTTGGTGCTAGAGAATTATTAAATGAAGTTTATTTCCAATTAAAGAAGAAAAGAGATTCAGAGTTTTTAAAATATGATGCATCTGTAATTTATATTGAGGTAGATAAAAATGTTATTGTTGAAGTATAGTACGACCATTTTATTCCTATTAGTTTCCTCTAGTGCCTTTTCAATGTTTAGTGAAAAGGAATGCCTTGATGCTGGCTTTACTGTTGATGTAGCCCACAAAGACAAAATTACTTTTGGAATGGCCAAAACTAAATTAAAAGTAATGAAAGATAAATGTGAAATTATTGTTTCTCATCAGAAATTAAAATTCCTTAAGAATCAATGGAAAATAGATGTTTGTAGAGAACCTGTTCATATAAAGGCCGGTCTTACAGGTGTAGAAGTTCTAAAGAAAAATGGAAACTGTCCCAATAAAAGTGCTCCTGATTTTTGTGAAGCCTTAGTTAAAATTAGGGAAATTATTCAAGATGATGGATTAATCTTCGCTAACGGAGAAAAAGAAAACTTAACGACAGATCACGGAAGGATCTATTGTGCCTATCAATTACTTGGTGGGTATCTTGATGGAAATAGAATCTATAGTAGGTATGCCAAGAGCACTAAATCGATGACTGCACCAACTCCTGTTCATCCCCTTACGCCGGTAGAGTCAACTCCATCCGTAGACCCTGTTCAGCCTGCTTCTGATAAGCAGACTGAAGATGGTACTTTTTAAAACTATTTAATAGCCTTAAAGGCCTTATCCAAATCAGCGATAAGGTCATCAATATGCTCGATTCCAACTGAAAGCCTTATTAAGTTATCGTGAATACCGATTTCTTCTCTTACTTTTTTGGGAATAGACGCATGAGTCATAATACCCGGATGTTCGATTAAACTTTCTACACCACCCAGTGACTCGGCTAGAGCAAAGAGCTTAACTGTTGAAAGAAACTTCTTACTCTCTTTAACTCCGCCCTTAAGGTAAAAAGTAATCATTCCCCCAAAACCTTTCATCTGTTTTTTGGCAATACTATGTTGTGGATGAGATTTTAAGCCTGGATAAACAACGCTTTCAACCTGCTTGTGACTTTCTAAGTATTTAGCAATAACCTTAGCATTCCTTTCGTGCTCTCTCATTCTAATGGCAAGAGTTTTAATACCACGAAGAACTAACCAAGAATCAAATGGTGATTGAGAAGGACCTATTGAGTTTTGTAAGTACCAAACTTTCTCATACCAAGCTTTTTGATTGGTCATGAGGCAACCACCAACGACATCACTATGACCGTTAATATATTTTGTCATCGAGTGCATAACAAAATCAGCGCCGAGATCAAGTGGGTTTTGGAAGATTGGACTCATAAAAGTATTGTCAACCATAGTCATACACTTATACTTTTTGGCTAAAGCAACTGTCTTCTTAATGTCTGTTATTTTGAGCAAGGGGTTCGTTGGAGTCTCTAACCATAAAAGAGAAGCATCATGGGTCTTTAAAGCATGTTCTACTTTCTTTGGATCAGTTGTATCTACAAAAACAAACTTATAGGTTTTGTTTAAGATAGTTGTAAAAAGGCGGTAAGTTCCCCCGTAAACATCGTCACCACAAATGATTGTTGCACCTTCGCCTAAAGCACTTACCATCAATGTCGCCACAGACATACCGCTAGACATGGCCAAAGCGTATTTAGCACCTTCAAGAGCAGCGAGGTTTTTCTCTAGTCTTGTTCTCGTAGGGTTGTGACTTCTTGTATACTCATATCCTTTATGTTTCCCAGGAGATGACTGAACATAAGTTGAAGTTTGAAAGATAGGCGGCATGATTGCGCCAGTTTCTTTATCAGGCTCTCCGCCGACGTGAATAACCTTAGTGGCTATATCAAAAGTTTTAAGGTCATGATGCTTCATTAAAAACTTCCTTTTTGTGAAATGTATTGAAGAATATCGATATCAGTCATGATGTTGATGACTTTACTACCTTCTGTAACAAGAACGACTTCTTTATTTAAAAGAGCATCAGTTACATTCGATAAAAGTTCTCCGCTATCAATAACCTTAAACTTATTGCTATAGGCGAGAGAGATATTATCAGTTAGAGCGTAGTCTCCATTGTAAACGGGTCTCAGCAGATTTTTTTCTTGGACCATTCCTACAACAGCACCTTTTCCGTAAACTGGAATCTGGCTAATGCCTTTTTCTTCCATCATTTTAACAGCATCACCAATTGTATTAGTATCCTCTAGAGTGAAAATATTTTGCTTATCTTTTCCTAAGTCAGCGAGTGCCTCATTAACCATGACGTTGAAACTTGGATCGTTATAATTATTGTCACTCATCCAGTCGTCATTATAAATCTTCGAAGCATAACGATTTCCTGAATCGTGAAGGAGAACTAATATTTTCTCTGGCTTATCAAGTCTCTTGGCATATTTGATTGCGCCACAAATAGCAGCACCAGCTGAACCACCTGCGTATATTCCTTCTTTCTTTAGTAGGGCCCTAGTCATAAGAAAACTTTCCTTATCTCCAACCATTTCCCAGTCGTCGATCTTAGAAAAGTCATAGTTCTCAGGAATAAAGTCTTCCCCAACACCCTCTAGAACATATGAATAGGCTTGACCCATTTTCCCCGTTTCAGCAAATTCTTTAACGATAGAACCTTCACAGTCGACACCGACAATTTTTTTAGTAGGGTCTTTCTCTTTGAAATACATTCCACAACCAGTAATTGTTCCACCAGTCCCTACGGTTGCCATAAAGGTATCGAAGTCACCTTCTGTTTGGTTCCACATTTCAGGAGCTGTCCAAGTATAGTGAGTATTTCTATTATGCAGATTATCGTACTGATTCACGTAGAAAGAGTTAGGAATTGTTTCACTAAGTCTTTTTGAAACAGAATAATATGAGCGCGGATCCTCTGGCTCAACGGCCGTAGGACATACGATAACTTTTGCACCAAAGGCGCGAAGGTTATCGATCTTTTCTTTAGATTGTTTATCGGCCATGACAAAGATGCACTTGTAGTTATGAACTGTGGCCCACATAGCTAGACCAACACCTGTATTTCCTGAGGTGCCTTCAATGATAGTTCCACCAGGTTTAAGCTTTCCTTCTTTTACTGCTTGATCCAACATGTATGCGCCAATTCGATCTTTAGTAGATCCACCTGGGTTCATGTATTCGAGCTTTACGTAGATTTCTGACTCAACGTCTTTAGTTACTACGTTTAACTTAACGATTGGTGTTCCACCAATGGCCTCAAGTACGTTAGCTTTTGTTCCTTTCATCATAATTTGAATCCTCTGTTGCCAGAGAATTTCTAGTGCAATTGACCCCAGTTTTGAGTGAGCTGAATAACGTGCTCATGGGGGGAAGGACCTAGAACCTCTGGAAATTCCAAGATTTTTTGGAAATTCGTATTTGCAAAACTTTTTAACTCATTTTCCCTCTCTAGCATAGAACTACGTAGAATTTGTCCGTCAGGATCTTCTTCGCTCCAGGCCTCTAGGTACTTTTGAAGACATTTATTTATAATAAGAAAATTGTCGCTATGCATAAACTCGACAGCCTCTTCTTGTAGGTCTTTTGCTTCTCCAATCTTATGCTGCTCAACTGAGGTAACTAAAAACCAGTTAGAGAAGCTTTTCATTTTGAGACGTTCTTGAAAGTTTAGCGCCTCAAGAAAACTATCGCGGTTTTTATAAAGGGCAGCCACAGCGTCTACGAAAATATCTACGAACTCTGCACCAGTGACTTTTTCTAGGTATCCAAGAAGTTTTTTTACGCCACTAGAAACTAGCTTTCCAAGAATACCCTTTTTTTCTTTTTCAATACCGCTGGCTATACTTTTTCCTAGATATTTGAAGATTTCTACAAAAGTTTTGTCGAAGAATTGGTTAATCTTTTGGCTGGCATTTAGGAAATCCATAAAATGTTTGCCTGGGGGAGTGTCGAGAACAATTACATCGTATTGACCGTCATTTAATCTATTTTGAACTTCAATTGTGGCCATTATCTCATTCATCCCACCATGAGGACGGGTCAAAATCTTTAGTATTGGATTATCTAAATCCTTAATGGAGTTTGTTCTCTCTCCCATTCTCTTTAATGTATGACTTGGTGACATGAGAAGAGCATCGAGATGACCAGAAAATTTACCAAAAGCCTCTTCGAAGTTTGAAAGCGATACTTCTTCGACTTCCCCCGCATGCTCATCATTTAAATTTAGAATTTGCTTTAGTCTTTTAGCGGGATCAATGGTGATCAGAAGAACTCTTTTACCAAGCTTTGCTAAGTGCATGGCCCTGGCCGTGGCCAAGGTCGTTTTGCCAACACCACCGGTACCACAAAAAATCTCAATCTTTTTATTATTTATGTCCACTTGAATTCTCCATTAAAGAATTCACTAGCGGAATTAACAATATTTTCAAATTGAACGTCTGTGAAATAAGGAAGAATTCCAAGTTTTATTGATTCATCACTATCAATTTCGCTAAGAGCATCTTGCTCCATGGAAACTTTTTGATTTAAAAAGTCGGGAAGTTTATCCATATTTTTTGCAATATAAGGAACCTTTCCCAGATTTCCGTTGGCTATATATTTTATATTTTCCAGGTTCATTTCACTTAGTTGTTCACCAAGTTCTCTTCCTTCTTGAATGGCCATATTGGTTGGAAGAGTTGTGACCCAAACTTCTAAGTTTCCTTCAGTGTGAAGAAAGGAATGCATTTTATTTATATCTTCTACAAGTAGTCCCTCTTTAAACATATCCTTAAAATTATGAGTGGATTGAAAGAGAGTAAGTGAGTGACCTGATGCCGGTGCATCGATGACGATATGTAGTTCAGGGTCAGAATTTAGTTTATCAATAATATGCCCAAGAAGAATCATTTGTCCGAGGGACGGAAGCATATTAAAAAGCGATTTGAAGAATGGTGTTTTCATTATCCACCCGGCAACCATTTCGCTTTTAAGCTTTCTTCCCATGTACTCTTTCATGCTATCTTCAAGAAAAAGTTCAAAATAGGGAATCCCAAGGGATTTTAAACTGGTCACTTTTGGAGAAACATCAAAACTATTATAAAGAACTTTGTGTCCGGATTGTTTTAGGTGTTTGGCCAAAGACATGGCAAGCGTAGTTTTGCCCACGCCACCTTTTCCGGTGACCACGTATAATCTCGAGGGATTTCCACTACTAGAAGTGGTAATAGCCTGTGATGAGGAGTTTGTAATAGGATCCTTCAACTTCTGGTCCGAGCTCTTGTTTCAAATCAAAAGGATTATGATATTGCGCCAGAAGACCAACTGTAAACTTGTCATTTAGTTTAAGCTCACCGCCGCCGCCTAGATGTGTACCAAAAACAACCTTACTTTCTGATTCTGTAAGTACGTTGTTCACTAGTCTTTTCACTTTAGGAGCATAGAAGCCTAAGCCAGCTACAGCAAAAGGAGCAAAGTTATCAAAGTTATAAAGTTTAGCCTTTATTCCCACCGCTAAACCGGTAAGCCTAACAAATGTATTTCTAAATTCGTGCTTATGGTTGTGAAGGTCAATCATCAAATCAAATGAATGACTGGCGGAATAATTATAAAGAAGATCAAAAGTAATCTTATCTTCACCGAAGTCATCAAAGTCGCCTTTAATAAAGGTTTGACCTAAACCAATTCCGAGTGAGTGAACCTTTAAACCATTGGATGGTCTGGGTGCTTCACTGCGAGCGCTTGGAGCTGGCAACTTTGCCGCTTTTTTGTCGCTACTTTTAGAAGTCAGTTTTTCAATTTTAGACTGTGAAAACGAAAAACTGGTAGAAGCTACAAATATTGTAGCCGCTACCAGCATATTTCTTGATAATTTTTTGATCATAAACCTACCGTGAAACGGTTAGTACCAACTAATAGATTAGTTTAAAGTACTTGGAGTTTCAACAGTCGTGTTAACTTCTGGATTCATAAATGGCTTGAATTCAGTAGTTGTTTCAACTTCAGGAGCCGTAGTTCCTTCAAGTGATCTGATATAACCAGTAAATGTACCTTCTTCAGAACGGATAACACGCTTAAGAAGTTCAGTATCACCAGCTTTCAGAGACTTTCTTTCTTGATCGAAAAGAAGTTGGATCTG
>JAIBDQ010000223.1 GCA_024686135.1 Halobacteriovorax sp.
CAAAAACCTTTGTGCCCAATCTCAAAATGAAAAAAACAATTCAGATGATGAGTTTGAAGATGGTGGAAAGGACTACATCAAAGAGGAATGTGAGGGGTCTGATTCGGAAAGTATTTTAAGTGATATTGACTCTCAACTTAAAACCTACGGAAATCTAACTGATGAACAAGTCGAAGCTATCAGTTCAGCCTCAAGTTATGGTCAAGAAAATATTAAGGAAATCCTTGAAGAAGTTGAAGGAAACTCTTCCCTCGTAGCTCTTATCAAAAATAGAATTAAATTAGCTAATGCCAACAAAGCAGCAATGGATAAATTTAATGAGTATTTTGAAGGTGGTGCTTCCAATCAAGTTCTTTTATCTAGTATCGCTGGAGTAACGGAACCTGCCGAGAAGGAGAATATTGCTAGAGAAGCCGCTACTAAAGCTAGGAATATAAGCGATAAAGGCTTTTGTAGTACAACTAGAATTAAATCATTAATTGAGTCGACAAGAACAGCAGATAAGATTGCGTTAGTTAAAATAGATGACGACATAGAAAACACTTCAGCTATGAAAACGGCTGGACGTGCTATTGCCAGTCTTAAGCAAAATACAGCGAAGGACCCACTTTCGGCTATGGGACAGGCAGAATACCAAGATATTGATTGTGAAGCGACAGCAAGTGCTGGACGTTTTAGTGATAGTTTTGACTTCAACTTAGATCCGATGGGTCAAAGCTCGCAGTTAGGAAACTTTAGTCTAGGTAAATAGCCTAGACTAAAACACGGAGGAACAAGAGATTAAAAACGGAATTAATAATCTCTCATTCAAAACACCCAAGGAAAAGCTTGTAACAAAGCACAGGGAAAGAATCATTCTCCTCGTACTTTGTCATTTTTTCCTCACATCTTGTTTATCTAGCCCGAGTAAAGGGAATCGAAAAACAATTGGTGGAATTGCTAATACTCCTTCTAGTGTGTCAACTGGATATGGAAGAATCTTAAGTGATAACCCTATTATCCTTTCAAATAATTATTCTCTAGATGCAGGAACAAACCTTAATCGTTATTTAACAAGTGACACCACTTTTATTACTAATAATCAATTTTTAGAAGACGCCTGTGATAACTCTAATCTCCCAGTCACTAATTGTATAAAAGTGAGAGAAGATAAAGACTCTATTTCGGCACTACAAAACTCAGATAAGAAATGGGCCTATGATACAGCATCTGCTGAATGGCTACAGGTACAGACTTTTGGTCATATGATGCAAATTACGGATAAGTTTCACTCAACACTTACTTCTTCTTTTGTAAAAAAAGGAAGTATTGGTTATCAGTCTGCGTTTCCTACTTTCTTTATGGATGCTCTAAACCCAAATCCTCATGGACATTGGGATATGACAAGACCGCTAACGGCCAATGCCTTTTGTAAGGAAGCAGACAGAGCCTTTTTTAACCCCTCTAAGTTTTTGATCTGTCTTGGGTTTGACTCTGAAGAAACGAGTGTCAAATTTGCTCAAGATAATACTGTCATCTATCACGAAATGGGACATGCCTTTCATCAAGTCCTTATGAACGGACGTAATAGAGATGCTGGCGTAACTCCGGCCTCAGATCTTGGTTATCTTTTTTATGATGAAGCAGGAAGTATTGGTGAGGGATTAGCGGATTTTTGGTCTTTTATCATGAATCAAAGAACTCACTTCGCTGAATGGGGACTCGGTCGTTTTATACAACAATCAAGACCAATGGATGAAGATGATCCTCTTCACGCTCCGGGTATTGCCGCTAATAGTGATTCAAGATTAAGCTACCCTACTTATCTTTTATATGATCCAAACTTCCCTGATAAACCAATAGAAGATGTTCACTATGCCGGACAGATCATTAGTCACTTTATGGTGGCCTTAGTAAAAGACCTCACAAGTAAATGTAGTTGGGCACAAACAGCTTCTACAGAAGTTGTCATGCACCTTTTATATGAGACTTTTTTAGAGCTTGGTGATTTAACGGCTTCAGGAAATACGGGTCAAACGAACTATGTGAACTTAACCCAAAATCATGCCTTAACTTGGAACAGAGTCGCTAACCCAGTAAACTTTAGAAAGTTTACTCAAGTCCTATCAAAGTATTTACTTTTAACTTATGGAAAAGCAGGACGAACGGGATGCGGCGGAACGAACTATGATATGGATGGTTACGAGCAACTTCTAGACTCCTATGGTCTTCTTCTCTTTAAAAATTATAACGAAGATGGCGGATCACTTGCTTCAGGTAACTCTGGAACAAATACGGTGGTTACTGCTTCTAATAAAGTAAAGACTGTTACTGTTTCAAAAGATCTTATTAAAATTGATCCTACTCAAGGTGCTTCTGAAGCATTTATCTTTGATGATCGTCAATCTATGGTTGCTGCCCTTAACTCGCTAAAAGTCTCTGGTCAAATACCGGGAATCTCTGACCAAATTGAAGATGGTCTTCCCTACAATAATGGAAATATTTCAATCTCACCCGGTGAGTTCGTAGGCGTTGCTTTAAACTTATACAATGACTCAAATACG
Organism: Halobacteriovorax sp.; assembly: GCA_024686135.1. Taxonomy (GTDB): domain Bacteria; phylum Bdellovibrionota; class Bacteriovoracia; order Bacteriovoracales; family Bacteriovoracaceae. The sequence continues at coordinate 2,544 of JAIBDQ010000223.1, forward strand.
CCTATGGCAGGTGTGCAGGTCCTTGGAAATGACTGGGATCATGGAAAGGATGGAGAGCCCTGTGGAACTTTTGAAGATAACTTCCCTACGGCCAATGAAGGTGCAGCTGATGTGAGTACTGAAACAGGTACTAATCCAGGGGAATGTTCTTATATTACCCGTGAAAATGGTGATGACGCTGGTGAAAGTATCGAGCCTGTTTGTATGGTTCAAGTAAGTGAGAATAATGCCACAAAATGGGCCTTTCAAAATGAGCTTATGACTAAAATTGGTTTAGATGATTCCAATTGTCTCGATGGATCAGGTGGAAACGATAAGGAATGTTTTATTCGAATTGTTGAAGGTGCCGATCAGTCCACTTATTCAAAGCTAGACCCAAAAAAGACCTGGGCCCAGACAGTATCTGGTGGTGATACTCCAGAGTTTAATTTTAACAATTTAATGTTTATGGAAGTTAGTCCTTGGATTCCACCAGGTACAACTTTCAATTGTCGCCTAAGAGTTAGATTTACCAACTGTGAAGATTGCTGGTCTGACCCTAACACGATTACCAATCCGACTGGTGACGACTACTTAGACTATGAATACGCTGGTGGTAGACCTTTTAAAATTATTAACTTTGAATTTATTGTCATCGACTAATTTATGATAAAAAAAATCTTTATTCTATTCAGTTTTCTAGCATTTGGTTTTGTTGTTTACTACACAACTCATACAGAGAAGAAACCTTCTCCAGTACAAACAAGAAATGTCATAAAGGTGAAAAAGAAAGAAGGTAAAACGACTTTTTCCCATCCAAAGCAAGTCGATATGGTTGAGCATAAAATTGTCCCAAGAAATGTTACGAGATCCCCAGCATCGAAATTACCAATGCGAGGTGGTCGTTTTATTGAAGGAGCAAGTGCTAATAAGTACGTTAGCCCTACTGAAGAGTTAGAGTTTACAAATAAGGTAAATCCAAAATGGAAAGAGCTCCTTGGTGAGAAACTAACAAGATTCCTTCCAGAAGGAACAGAGGTCATCGTAAAAAAAGAAAAGGGGCTTATTTATATTAACAAAGGAAAGGGGCAATACAGAGAGCAGGTTTTAGTTTCTTATAAGCTCGCTGACGGAAGGACAAGTTCTCATCGTGCTATGGTTGATTCTTCCACAGGAAAAGTACTTTTTAATTTTAATCGACAACAGAATGAATATTTTAGAGGAAGACCAGGAGGTTTTACTCACCCCCTGGCAAAATAAGATTTAAAAAGAAAGTGGGGCACTTACACTTAGGAAATAGTAACTAGAGCCTGCATTATTTAAATTTAATGTCGTTCCCTGAAAGCTATATTCATCATACTCAAAACTTTTCATCTCTGCATTTAGTGAAAGAATCATTGGTATAATTGAATACCCA
>JAIBDQ010000008.1 GCA_024686135.1 Halobacteriovorax sp.
ATCTTACAGGGGATAACCCTCCGTTTTCATGGAACTATCTTTCTTGACGTCGACTCTCGGTTATTCATAGAATTTAGGCATAAATTTAGTAATTAACATGGAGTAGTTAATGAAGATAATAATGGCACTAAGCCTTTTTCTATTGAGCCTTTCAGCTCAAAGTTCTAATTGTAGTTTAAATTTTGAAGCGGGGATGGACTCATATCAATATGCCGTAAGTAGTTTTGAAAAAGCCCAGGCCCATTGGCAAGATGCCGTCAATGAATCCGAGTCTGGAAACCCTAACAGAGAAACTCTTTGTAGCCATATTTCAAAAGCTAAGATGGACTATCAGAGTTCTATTGATTCCTTTAAGGTTGGTTTTGTGGCCTTTGATAGAGCCGCTGGGGCCTGCAATGGACAGAACAGACAAAGCTCTATTAATAATCGTCAAGTTTGTCAGAGCAATCAAAGGGTTGCACAAAGTAGACTTGATAATGCTGAAACTAACTATGAGAATATCTGTAGAAATAAGAGTGAAAATCTTTTCTTAGAAGGTTTGGTCGAGCTTATTCAGCTTAGATAAAATGGCCAAAACCTGTGAGTTTTGAGATATCTAAAATATGAAAAATATTGGCATTCTCGGTGGCGGACAACTGGCACTTATGATGCTCCCTTCTATAAAAAGCCTTGGGTTAACTTCCACAATCTTGGATCAAAAAGACGCGCCGTGTAGCACGCTGGCTGACGAGTTTATTAGTGGTGATTTCTCTCTTGAGAGTGACTGCCTAAAGTTAGAAAAATGTGATGTAGTGACTTTTGAAATCGAAAGTATTTCTCTAGAGGGTCTTAAAAAGTTAGAAGAAAAAACAAAAGTTTATCCTTCATCAAAAGTTTTAGAAATCATACAAGATAAGGGAATTCAAAAACAATTTCTTAAAGACATTGATGTACCCACAAGTGAGTTTTTCCTAGAGACTTTAACTGAAGAAAGTCTGGTTGAAGGAAAAGTGGTTAAGCTTAGAACAGGTGGCTACGACGGAAAAGGTGTCTGGGTTCCAAATGGCGCTGAGAAGCCTTCATCTTTTTTAGGTGAAGACTGCCTTATCGAAGACCGTGTTGATATTAAAAAAGAAGTGGCCGTAGTTTGTAGCCGAAATCTACAAGGAGAACTGGTTACATACGAGATGGTGGAAATGGTAATGAACCCAGATCTTAACTTGCTAGACTATCAAGTTAATCCGGCCAAAGTTTCGGATGCTCTTAAGGAATCAGCAAAAAATATTACAGAGAAGATCGCAGCAAAACTTGAATATGTTGGGACTTTAGCGGTTGAGTTCTTTGTAGATCAAAATGACGAACTTTGGGTTAATGAGCTTGCTCCTCGTGTCCATAACTCGGGTCATAATACTATTGAAAGTGCTCCTTGTAGTCAGTTTGAAAACCATATTCGTGCAATCTCTGGAATGCCCCTTGGAAAGACTATGCCTGCAAAAGAGAGCATGACCATGAACTTAATTGGTTCTGGAAATACCGGACCCACGCAAGTTTTAATACCTAGTGAATTAGAAGAAAAAGCTTATTATCATCTGTATAATAAGAAAGAATGCAGAGCGGGTCGAAAGATGGGGCATGTGACTCTTCTTGGAACGCTCGAAGAAATGAAAAAACTAAGATTAGAAATAAAAGAAAAAGTTATTATAACAGGTGAGGATACATGAAGAAGATAGCCGTCATTATGGGTTCGAAGTCAGACTTGAATATTATGAACGAGGCCATCGAGGCCATAAAGAGCTTTGATCTTGAAGTTCATGTGGAAGTTGTTTCGGCCCATAGAACACCTGAGAAAATGGTTGAGTTTGGAAAGTCTGCCAAGGCCAATGGCTTTAGTGTTATCATCGCTGGGGCCGGCGGTGCAGCTCACTTACCCGGAATGGTAGCATCACTTACAACTCTTCCTGTAATTGGCGTTCCTATTAACTCATCTAATTCAATTGAGGGGATTGACTCACTTCTATCAATTGCTCAAATGCCAGGTGGTGTTCCGGTTGCAACTGTTGCTGTAAATGGTGGCAAGAATGCTGGATTACTTGCTGTTCAAATTCTTGGAACTTCAAATGAAGAGATTTCTAAAAAACTTGATGCCTATAAGTTAGAATTAAAAGAGAAAGTTAAAAAGATGAATGAGGAGCTTTGAAAGCTCCTTTTTTGTCTAATATTGTCTAAGAGAATACCTGACGGGTAGGGCATTCCTGTTTGCTTAGTTCGGATATTCTTTTCTCAGTAAATTTGCCCCATTCCCGAAGTGGTAGTTATGAAAAATATAACTATCACTCTACTTATTGGTTTTTCATTATTTTTATCTTCTTGTGTTGAAGAGCAGGAAAATAACTGCGCGGAAGACTCAGCTAATAAAACCTCTAAAGAATGCTCAGCTCCAGAAATAGATCAAACTGAACAGATAGATGATGATGAGGATTCAACTGTAGTTGAACCTATTCCAAGTTCGGAAACTGATGTTTTTGAAGAAGTGGCAACCTACTTTGGACGTTGGGTAGATGATAGTGAATCAATGAATGAACTTTTGAGCCTAAGAGATAATTCTGTTGAGACGGTTGTGGACAGTTGTCATGATGATTTTGAAAATCAAGACCGTTTTTCTGATACAGTAGCTTTTTTTATTAGAGAGCAATCAGCCCCTAGGAAAGTTACAGTTCAAAGCATCGCTAGTTACTATGCGACATCTTCTGATTTAAATACTCATACTGAGGTAGGGCTTTTTAGCCATAGTCTTTGTGAGGTTACTAAGTCATCTTTACAGAAAACTGTTAAGAGAGTTTCCGATAGTGACACCATCGCTAAGGCGAATAGTTTTGCTAGGCTTCACAATGAATATCGGGTCGGATACTTAAATGGAGATTCGCAAGAGAAGCTTAAATTAGAAAGACATTGGGGCGCCTTCTTTGGTTGCCTTGCTTATGCTGAATCTCTAAGCACAGCGGATAGTTCTTCCTCTAAAAGTGTTGCAAACTCAGTCGCTCCAAGCGGTTATAGAAAGCCTGCAGGAGTTAAGTTCTACAATGATAAGTACCAGCCGCCTTCAAGCCGCTTAAATATTGGGCTTTATCAGTTCACTCCAAAGTATAGCGGCAATATCAATCCTTGTATTAAGCAGTGGAATAGTGACTATCCTAGCTGCTCAACTGGAGCTAGGTCGCAGGGCGATCTCATTAAATTATTAGGAAGTAGTCATCAAAGATTCAATGCGTTTTGTGGGGTTAATAAGCTACTTCAGACTTTTTCTATTCAAGTGAATACCAGGTCTACAAAACATACTCATCCAGGGAACCGTAATAGTTCAGGACTAAAGGCAGGAGCAAACAGATGTGTTACTCCGCACTTTTATGCTGGCTGGGCCTATAATCATTTTGGACCACTCCAGAATTCGACGGGATCTAATATGAAAAAGTTATTTTCATGTATTAATGATTCCCTGCCTAATGGATTATAAAAACTAGTCTAAGACCTTATTTTACGTCGTTATTTTTGCGTTGCTGACATTTAGTATAACAGGCCGACTTCTTTTGATAATCATACTTGCTATATTTAAGGTCACAGGCCCTACGACAGAGGTCATATTTATTATCGATATAGACATCCTTAGCTGTTCCACATCCGGCCAGTAATAAAAGTAAAATAGTCAGTTTCATAGGACCTCCAATTCCTTAAATAATAGCATAAACCGCTGAATTCTCTAGATTTATCATTTTTTTCCTAAGAAAATAGCTACTCATCCGTTGTCCTTATAGAAACGGCCTTGGAGGTCCAGTGCAAACAAAAGAGCAGTGGTTCCAGGAGGTGGTGAGATCCTATGAAGGAGCACTCCTACGCTATACCCGAAAGATCACAGGCGATCTTGAGGCAGCAAGGGAAGTGGTTCAAGAGGCTCTTCTCAAACTCTGGAAACAAACACACGCGAAAGTGAAGGATCATATTCCTCAGTGGCTCTATGTTGTCTGCAGAAATCTGGCCATCGATAGGCTCCGTAAAAACAAGGGGACAATGGAATTGAACGAAGATGAGCATTTTTCACTAACTAATCTTCCTGAAGAGGAGCTCCTAAAGACGGAAGTCTTTGAGCAGCTTTTAAAACTTAAAGAGGCTTATCAAGAAGTCATAATCTTAAAGTTTCAAGAAGGGAGAAGTTATAAAGAGATTGCTGAAATCACCGGTCATTCTGTTTCTAATGTTGGGGTTCTTATTCATGAAGGAATGAAGATCCTACGGGCAAAGTTTGAGGAGGCTACAAATGAGTAAATTAGCAAAGAACTTATTAGATGATCCTCGTCTTACTGCCTACGCATTGGGAGAACTCCCCGCAACTGAAGCTAAGGAGTTTGAAATGGAACTGCAAAAAGACAAAGAGGCACAGGAAGAAGTTAAGACCATCCAAAAACAAGCGGGTCTTCTAAAAGAAGAACTAAAATCAGAATCAGAACCGCGCTTAACTTATGAGCAACGTGAAAAAGTCATGCCAACCTCAAAGACTTCTTGGTTCATGAAGTGGGGACTTGGGGGCGCTATCGCGGCCATGCTTGTTGTGATTGTTTTTAAAGAACCTCTTATGAGAAAGATGATTTCAGATGATGAAGGCCTTGCTGGAAAAGTATTTGGTAAAGCAGAAGGAATTCAAGAAGAGACTGTTGCTGAAATGGAGCAAGATATTGCTGCTTCTCCTGCCATAGCAAGGGCAGAAAAAAAAGAAGTTCAAAGAAGTAGAGTGGCTAAAAAGTCTATGGCCAAGATGAAAAGTAGTAGGGCCATGGCACCTCAGGCGGCCATGGAATCCGTGGCAAGTTTTGGGCTTAAAGGCGGCGGAGCTGTTGGAAGTATTGCCCCTTGGCCTGGGCATCCTCCTGCAGAGCCTGCCAATTCTGAGTCTTATGCTGAAGCGAAAGTGAATGAGTTTATTCGCGTGCTTGATAACCCGCTTTCAACTTTTAGCGTGGATGTTGATACGGCCTCTTATTCAAATATGAGACGTTTTATTAATAATGGAACGCTACCTCCTAAAGATTCAGTTAAGGTGGAAGAATTTATTAATTATTTTAATTATAAGTACCCAGCACCTACAGGGAAGACTCCTTTTACTGTTAATATGGAAGTGGCCAAGTCTCCTTGGAATAAAGATTACAAGCTAGTGCGAATCGGACTTAAAGGAAAAGAGATTGCTTTAAATAGCCGCCCTAATTCAAACCTAGTTTTTCTATTAGATGTGAGCGGGAGTATGAGTAATCCTAATAAGCTTCCACTTTTAAAAGAGTCTTTAAAGATGCTTCTTCGAAAACTTGATGAGCGCGATAGGATCTCAATTGTTGTTTACGCTGGAGCATCTGGACTTGTTCTTAAGCCAACACCTGCTAATAAGAAGGTCGATATTATTCAGGCCTTAAATAGACTTAATGCTGGTGGTTCAACAAATGGCGGAGCTGGAATTGAGCTTGCTTATAAGACGGCAATGGAAGGATATATTAAAGGCGGAATCAACCGCGTGATCTTAGCGACGGATGGCGACTTTAATGTAGGAACTACTGGAAGAAGCGCACTTCTTGAGCTGATTAAAAAGAAAGCGGAATCAAAGATTTTTCTAACTGTACTTGGGCTAGGAATGGGTAACTATAAAGACGACACCCTTGAGACCCTTGCTCAAAATGGTAATGGAAATTACGCTTATATAGACAATATGAATGAAGCGAAGAAAGTTTTAAATGAAGATCTTTCCGGAACGCTTATGACCATTGCTAAGGATGTTAAGTTTCAGGTGGAGTTTAATCCGGCGAAAGTATCTGGCTATAGATTAGTGGGTTATGAAAATAGAATGCTTAAGGCCCGTGACTTTAATGATGATAAAAAAGATGCCGGGGAAGTTGGTGCAGGTCATACGGTAACGGCCTTTTATGAAATTATTCCTGCGGGAGTAAAGTTCAAAGGACCAGGAATTGATAAGCTTAAGTATCAAGTTGCTAAAGCTGCACCTAAGAAAGTGTTAAAAGAAGAAGTTAGCGGAAGTTCAGAACTTTTAACGGTAAAACTTCGTTATAAGGAACCAGAAGGGAAAGAGTCAACGAAGGTTGAGTTTCCTTTAAATGGAGCGAATACGGAATTTAATAATGCTTCCGAGGATTTTAGATTCGCTGCGGCCGTGGCCACTTACGCTCAAATCTTAAAAGAAGATTCAAGGGTAGGGGATAAGAAGCTTTCTGATGTTCTAAGTATCGCGAAGAATGCAAAAGGAACTGATAAGTATAGCTACCGTCAGGAGTTTATTGAGTTAGTTGAATTGGCTAATGAAATTAAGAACCCTGTTTCAAAATAGCAAGTAACCAGGTACCTACTTAGTTCCTTCCCAGAAGTAAAAGCATAAGGGAAGGAACTTTCCATCTGAACAAGTCACCCCATAAAAGATAGAGGCCCTGGCCTGACTAAAACCAAACTCACCGGTAAAACCGGTCTTTCCAAAGTTAATTGTAAGAGTACTAAGATTTGATAGATCTCTTGGTGGTCCAAAGCTTGTGTCGCAGACTTTAAGTAAGGCAATATCATTTGATTGAACATTGGCCCCAGGGCTGTAGTCATGTGATATAGAAAATTGATTATTTAAACTCACGACAGAATTTCCCGTATGAGTAGTTTGAACATCCCCATCGTGAATATAGCCATTAAAATCATCAGATAGATTATAAGAAATATTTCCGCTACTAACAGTTAGGCTTGCCGTAATTGTAGGGCAAACTCTTTGAATAAAATCTGGATCTGTTCCCTCTCCATCGTAAACTGTTGCCGTTCCCGTGTAGGTTCCATCATCAGTGGCCGGGTCATAAGTCTCTGGGGACATGACGCAAGAACAGAATAGGAGAATTGAGATGAGTAAAGTCAGCTTCTTCATAAATCTATTATATTTCAAGTTGTTAGCCTCAGTTTAGAGGAGGCAAAAAGGAGCAAGGCCTAAATAGTAGGCAGGCGATCCAGGAGAAAATAGCCTAAAAAGATACCTCAAGTAGTTGATAGTATTGATATAACATGAAAATAGGTTACGGAATTTCTCAGAATAAGCCGATAATAAATCCATAACCTACGTAGTTTATATATTAAGAAGGGATACCTTTGAAAAAGTGGCTAACTTTTCTATTGCTAGCTCTAAGCTTCGGCCTTTGGTCGGCAAGTTCTTTTGCTTGTACCTATCCTGCTGGCAGTTCTCTAGCTAGTGAAAAAACTATTTGTACCTCAAGTTCGGCCGTCACCGGTAATACTTGGAGTTGTAAGTACGAGTTCTGTTTTAGTTCAAAACAAAATAGCTGGCTTCAAGGTGGAACCTTAAACTGTAATGCCATTGCTACCCCTGAGGGAAGGCAAGAGTGTACAGATGACCTCGATAAAAAATTAAGTGAATACACCACGGAAGCTAGAAAATGTGATGGCAATAGCAAGTGTATCGATACGCTTGATGGCTTTGTCGATAAGCTAGTTTCTTGTACAACATCTATTTGTGAACAAAGACTTTTAAGTGATAAAGATTCCTATATTGCAGCAAGAGATAGTTGCAATGGAAAAACGAATTTAACGGATAAGAATCGCTGTTTAGATAATCTTGAAAAATATGTAGATAAGGTGGATGCCTGCGGCAATGATCTTATGTGTAGAGAACAGCTTGAATCAGAACGGGCCCAGTATACGAGTGAGGTCAGTAACTGTGAGGGCAAATTTACCGTTGAAGAGAGAAGTCGTTGTCTTCAAAACCTAGATGCTTTTGTTGAATTAGTTGATGGCTGTAACGGCGATAAGGCCTGTAAAGACAAGTTACTTGCAGATAAAGACACTTACCAGGGAGAAGTTGCTCTTTGTGAAAAGAAAGAAGGAAATGAAAGAGTACGCTGCTTTGATGATATTGATAGGTTTTTTGGAAAGTATAAGGCCTGTGGTAGCGATCAAAGTTGTAAAACTGCTTTAATGACGGATAAAGAAAATTATCAAAAAGAAGTTGGGAAATGTGAGGCTCAGGCCTTCGCGGAAAAAGAGCTTTGTCTAGAAAGGCTTGATAAGTATGTTGAAAAATACGACGCGTGTAAGGATGACGTTGCCTGTAAAACAGAATTAGAGCAACAAAGAAATGACTATATTGCGGAACAATCAAAATGTGAGGTTAAACCTCCTAGTGAAAAAGAAACCTGTATTAGCCGACTCGAGGCCTTTGTTGATAAGTTTGAATCTTGCGGAGCGGACACGGCCTGTAAGGATAAACTTAATAGAGAAAGGTTTGAATACTCCAGTTATCTTGCTAAGTGCGACCTTAAGACTGGAGAAGATAAATCTAAATGTCTTAATCAACTTAATGACTACGTAGCTAGTTACGAAGCCTGTAATGGTAGTACCACCTGCGAGGAAAAGTTAAGACAAGATAAAGTTGAATATGAAAATCAAGTTGCTAATTGTGATTCTAAAAGTGGAACTGAAAAAACAACTTGCTTTAGTAATCTAGACAGCTTTGTAACAAAGTATAACGCCTGTGGCTCTGATCAGGCCTGTAAAGATAAACTAGAAGCAGATAGAGAAGCATACGAGTCAGAGGCCGGGATTTGTGAGGCTAAGACTGGAAGCGCAAGAGATACTTGTTTCGATCAACTTAATAAATTTGTTGCTGCAGTTGAGAACTGCGGGGGAGATCTGGCCTGTAGAGAAGAGCTTGTCAGTTTTAGAGATGAATACCGAACTGAGAAAGCTAAATGTGATGCCAAGTCCGACCCTATTCAAATGGACAAATGCCAAAAACAGCTTGATGAATTTGTTGCTTCGGTTCAGGCCTGTGGTACGGACAAAGTATGTAAAGATAAACTGGTCGCTCAAAAAGATCAGTACCGAAATGAGATAGCAAAATGTGAGGCCCTTGGTAGCACTTCAGAAAAGAATTCTTGTATCGCTAAAGTTGATAATTTTGCCGAGAGTATAAAGGCCTGCGGCGGTAATAAAACTTGTGAGGACCAACTATTTGCGGATAAAGATAATTATGAAAATGCCTTAGCTAAATGTAATGCTAAAAGTGGAACTCAAAAAAGCAGTTGTATAAAAAATCTTAATGAGTTCGTGGCAAATTATGAGGCCTGTAGTGATCAGGCCTGTAAAGATAAGCTGATGGAGCAAAAGAATGCCTACGAAGCTGAAGTTGCCAAATGTGACTCTAAACCCGCCTCCGAAAGTGATAAATGTCATTCAACACTTGAGAGTTATATCTCTAAGATTAAGGCCTGTAATGGTGATGCTAGTTGCGAAAATGAGCTAGAGGCCAATCGAATTGCCTATCAAAATGAAGTGGCGAGCTGCGAGGCTAAACCTAGTGCTGAAATCTCTAGTTGCTTAGAAAATTTAGATAAATATGTAACAAAACTCGATGCCTGCGGAACAGATCAAGTCTGTAAAGATAAGTTAAATGAAGATCGAATGCTTTACCAAGCGGAAGTGGCAAAATGTGATGGAAAAGCGACTTCAGATGAAAGAGCAACTTGCCGTTATATGCTCTCAAATTTTCTCAAAGAATACGAGGCCTGCGGTGTTGATCAAACCTGTAAGGATGCACTTCTATCTGATAAAGATGAATATAATGAAAACTTAAAACGTTGTAATGCCATGGTTCAGCCCGATAAGGGTCTTTGTGTTAATCAGTTAAATACTTTTGTTGAAAATTATAAAAATTGTGGCTCTGATCAAGTTTGTAAATTAAATCTTAAGAAAGAAAAAAATGAGTATTTAGCTGAAGTTGAAAAATGTGAAGCTAATCCCGCTGATGAAAAGAAAGTTTGCATGGATAGGCTAAATGCTTATGTTGAGAAGTATACGGCTTGCGGTAATAATCAAACTTGTAAGGATCAGCTTAAAAAAGATCGTGATGAATATGTTGCAGAACTTAACTCCTGTAATGAAAAACAAGATCCAGATAAAACAAGCTGTTTAGATAGGCTTCAAAAGTTCGTAGATTCCTATGAGAAATGTGGTACGGATCTAATTTGTAGGAATAATCTTATAAAAGATAGAGATGAATATCTGGCCCAACTTGAGGCCTGTGAAGCTAAGGATGGGGAAGATAAAAAGTCCTGCCTAGCTGATCTTGATAAGTATGTGGCCGCTCACGAGGCTTGCGGTGAAGATCAATCCTGTAAAGATCGCCTTAGAAGAGAGAAGGATGAGTATCTTGCTGAGAAAAATCGTTGTGATGTTCTACCTGGCGAAGAGAAAACCCTTTGTCTTGATAGGCTAGCTAAGTTTGTTGCTAGGCTCGAGGCCTGCGGAAGTAATACGGTTTGTAAGGATGATCTCTTTAGAGAAAGAGATGAGTACTTAGCGGAACTTAATCGTTGTGAGGCCCTACCAGAAGCAGGAAAATCAGAGTGTTTAGGGAAGCTAGAGAAGTTTGTGGCCGAATTTGAGAAATGTGGCGACGATATTCAATGTAAAAATAAATTAAGACAAGATAGAGATCAATATGTGGCCGAAGTTAATAAGTGTGAGGCCAAGGCTGAGCCAGAAAAATCAAAATGTTTAGACCGCCTTAGTAAATTCGTGGCATCCATTGAGGCCTGCGGGGATAATCAAACTTGTAAGGACCGCTTGTACGCAGATAAAGATGCTTATAAAGAGGAAGTGAATCGCTGTGAATCAATGGGTGGAGACTCAAAATCTAAATGCCTTAAAGATCTAGAAACATACCTTGCCAAGCATGAGGCCTGTGGTTCTGATTTAGTCTGTAAAGAGAGACTCTCTAAAGAAAAAGATGAGTACCGCGCTGAAGTTCAAAGATGTAATTCTGAGTCTGGAGCTGATAAGAGTCGCTGTTTAAATAACCTAGAACTTTATGTAGCTGAGTACGATAAATGTGGGGATGACTCTTACTGTAAGGATAAATTAAGAGAAGATAAAGATGCTTACTTAGTTGAGGATGCTCGCTGTAAAAGCTTAGGTGGCCCTGAGGCCTCTAGCTGTAAAGAGCGTCTAAATAGCTTTATGGATAGTTACTTGGCCTGTGAAGATGCGAGCTGCCGTAGTGAGCTTAATAAGAATAGAACAAAATATGAGGCCGAGATTAAGGCCTGTGATAATGAGCCTACACCTGGGCTTCAAGATTCTTGCCGAAAAAATATTGATGGGCTTGCGGAAAGCTATGCGGCCTGTGAAGATCAGGCCTGCCGTGATCAACTTGAAGCGGATAGTGAAAGATATAAGTCAGAAAAGAATAATTGCGAGCAAAGAACGGATCCTGCCGCTAGAACCCAGTGTCTTCAAAGGCTAAATAAATTTGTTGAGAACTTTAAAGGTTGCGAGAAACAATCTAATCCGAGTCAATGTAAAGATGGACTTAGAGAAGATGCCAATAATTATAAAAAGGCCATCGCCGACTGTGAAAGTAAGGGCGATATCAATGCTCAAGACATTTGTATGCAACAAGTTGATGCCTACGCTGAAGGTAAGCCTCAATGTGATGCCAAACCAGCAGAGCAGAAAAAACAATGTTTAGGTGAATTAGAATACAATATTGGAACAAAGCTTTGTAATGCTCCTAAGACTTGTCCGGCTGGAACCAATTTTAATTGTCAGGCAGGAGATTGTTTAACGGCCAAGCAGGAAGCTGAACTAAAACAGTTATATTTTGATTGTCACAATCAAGAAACCGAAGAGATTAAACAAAAATGTTTGGCCAATATGAAATCTGCCGCTGAAGAAGGTAAAGGAATTGAAGCGGATCTAGCCGCTGAAGGTAAAAAATTAGCCAGCCTATCTAAAAAAGGGGCGATGACAGCTGCCGCGGGTATGATTACAAGTTTAGTTTCAGTTGTTGTGGGAGCGGGCTGTCCTTCAAATGCCATTTTAGGAATAGGATCCCTCATGGCGCTGATGAATGAAGTTGATCATTCTAAAGATGTAGAAGGGCGCTTAAAAGGACTGCAGGCAGAGTTTGAAGCTAAAGCCGCAACCATGGATAAAAATAGCGTTGAGTATCAACGTATGGCCTTTGACTTTGCTATTAGAGGTTATGAAATGATGGGGCAGGCCTACGATGAGAAATCATCTAATTATGGAAATATCATGGGTATTGGAGCTGCTGCTGCGGCAATAGGTGGGGTAGAGCTAATGATTACCCCTCCTATTTGTTCTAAAGGCGGAAGTATTGCAGCTGTAATTGGCGGCGGTATTATGATGGCCATGGCCGGTAGTCTTAAGGGGGAAGCGTCTAAAGCAGCGGCTAGTAACCGCCAAAAGGCTGGGAAACTTACAGAGATTACAGAGATGTTTGATAAGTATCATAACAACACCATTAGAAATGAAGAGGATACTCTCGCTGAAAGAATGGGCGGAGCAGGTGGCTCCTCTAAAGATTCAATGAATATTTCTGGCGGGGGAACTGGGAGTACTAAAACCTCGGGTGAATCTAAAAATAATGTGGGAACTCTTTCTAGCTCGGGTGCTAAAAGACCTAACTCATGCTTGAGCTCAGATGGAAAAGTCGATTCCTCTTGCTCCTGTAGGGCCAAAGATACCTGTATGAAACAAGCCCCACCTAAGGTTACCATTACTGGTACCAAGCAGGAAAAAGTTAGGGCCAAAAAAGCTCTCTCTCAGGCCAGTAGTGGGATTGCAATGAAGAGTATTTATAGAAACTTCAATAGCGTCTCAAATGGAAAGCGCGGCCTATATGATTGGAGTCGAAATAATAAGAGAAGAACAGCTCAAAGATTAAAATATAGTCAGAAAGTGCTTAAGAAACTTAATAATATGAGACGTAAGGTAGGGGCTAAGGAAATTAAATTTGATAAGGCCTTCATTAAAAAGTATGCCAAAAGTAAAGGTGCTGGAGCTGTGGTTGGGGTTAATTTTGAGGAAAGTCAAAGAAGCTTAAGAGAAGAATCTACTCTTGAAAAAGATTTACTAAAAAATATCACGAAATATAAAAAACTAGGAAGCTGGAGAAAACCACTTCTATTTGATAAAAAAGTCTTTGATCCAAATGATCTTTTCGATGAAGATGTGGACGCTGGGGCAGGCAATGCCGTGGCGGCAGGTGGTGAGCTATTGGGGAAAGGGAAAGACTCTAAGCCAAGAAACTTAAAGAAGCTCTCCCCAGATATGCTTATAAGGCCTAATCAAGATATCTTTGGAGTCATCTCCAAAAGATACCGTAAGGTTGCCCTAAAAGAAGAGTGGATAAATAAAGAAGATTAAAAGTCTTTAGTGAACTCAAATGCTAAATTATCATTATGATCCCAAAGACCGAAAAGAGAGGTTGTTTCACCGCTATAGCTCTCATACCTCATGGTTACTTGGGCCGAGTTTGCCATTCTGTAACCCATGCCTAAGAGGTAGGCCGTCCCAGAGTGCTGCCTGTCTATATTAAAACCTAAGTTATAACTTAGCTTATCGCTAACCTGAAAATTAAAAGTGCCAAGAATATTATCTCTAAAGAGTCTAGACTTTATGGAGCTAAATAAGGTAAACGGAAAAGTAATTTCTTGGTCCACGGATTCTTTAATATACTCCATAATGACATCAATTTGAGTAAGACCGATTTTGCTTGGCCATTCATCAAAGGAGTATCTAAAACCGCCCATAAATTGGGAATAGCTATCATCTTTACCTTCGGAGGCATTTTGTTTTAAGTATTCTCCGTGAAGCTCTAAGCCGCCAAAGGTGGTAGAAAAGCCGCCGCTTAAATTCGTTACAGGGACGAACTCTTGTCTGATTTCAAACTCGGGTCTATTTCCAACGACTGTAATTTTATTCTTAATAACGGGATCTGGGTTAGCACCATTAAACACGGCCAAAAATATATCATACCCTTTAAACGTTGTTTCCCATTTTAAAATATTTCTTGTCGACTTCCAGCTTAATCCTTCAGGAAAAATGGAAATAATATCAAAGTTCGTACCATCCGCTCTGGTTGACCATCTTGATTGAGGGTGGGGGGATTTAGAAGTATTGAGGAAGGGAACCCATAAAAAAGTAAATTTAGAATTACCAAGATAATAATCAAAAGAGGTAATAAAAGCACCAAGTCTTTCTGCATTCCCTGGAATAATTGAGTCTGAAGGGGAGATCCTATCAACCGGGGAAACAAGCATTCCTTTTCCAAGGCGAACAATTTTTTTTCCTAAAGTAATATCAAATTTATCTTTTGATTTAAGCCAATAAAACTCATTAATCATGACTATCGGTTTCTTTGTCTCTCTTCCTGAAATAGAAATAAAATCATCATCCTTAACTTCTTTTCTGTTATTAATTTCAACCCAGCCACTATGGAAAAAATTGGTCTCGTCAGAAATATTTATTTTATCATTAAAATTAACTTTAAAGTCTAGATGCATAAAGCGGTCATCAATCTTACTGTCCTCTGATGGTTTACTTAGATAGAAAGTGGAATTGAGGTTAAGCTTCCAATTGATATCGATTAAATCGACAAGCTCTTCTTCGCCGTCACTATCCATCTTTAAAATCAATTCGGGTTTGGGTTTTGATTCAGTTCCTGTTGATTCTGGACCATCTCCGAATATATCTTCAACTTCAGAAGTGCTGCTTTCGTCTGGCCCTTCAGCTGTAAAATCTTCTTCATCAGAATCATCGCCAAAGATATCTTCAACTTCAGAAATGCTATCCGTAGCTCCTGTTTCAAAATCATCTGAACTGGCTTCGACATTTGGCTTGGGTATTCTTGCGGCGGAAAGAAATTTACTAATATCTGGGACCCTAAGGTCACTTGTAACCTTCTTAGATGTTTTGTTTTGGCTAATTCTAATCTTTGTTTGATTAAGTGCGGTTATAAATGGTTTTTTTCCCGTTCTACCCATAACAAGGCTTTTTCCAACATAGACCGTATCAAATTTAGAAAATTTAAACTTAAAGGTTTCATACTGACCATTAGGGTCGTGGTACTTGATTAGTCCTCTGCGCAGACTAATAAGGTCGCCTTTAATTAAGACCTTTGTATTGGACTTTAAGATAAGTTTTTCACCATTAACAAATTGAATCCTAACGCCAGAGTTCTTTCTTGTAACCAGCATTAATTTGCCAGCAATTAAGTCTCCTTTCTTTATGTATTGAATGGTTTTTCCACGGTTGTTATAAGCGATGACTTTTCCTTTTATCGCGGCAACTCTACCGACAAAAGAATCATCCGCATTATAGCCATAAGCTAAGTAAGGAAGTGTGGTGAGAAAAATGAAGAGGAGGGGATATCCCGCTTTCAAATAATTTATTCCATTTATTTAATATGCATTTCTTTTTCGACATATCTTTTTGAAAAGACTACGTCTTTGATCTCAGTATTTAGGGTTCTCTTTTTAACTTTGATATAAGTTTTATGTTTGCCTTCGCGGCTCATTACGGCGAGGTTAGGACGCCATACTTTACCTTCCTGCTTCCATTTAAGGTATTCCGCCGTTTTAAAATGCTTTCCTTTTAAATTATGATATTGAATTTTATGTGTAACATAGCGGTTATTCTCTACCCAAAGAACTCTTTTGGTATATCCAGTCATCCTTTTAATCTTTTTATCTTTGGGAGTCGCAGTAATAACAAAACACTTGCCCTTCTTCGATGGGCAAGCTTCTTCTTTATCACAAGAATAATTATAGTTTTTTAAAACCTCACCTTCTAAATCAGCGAAGGTAAAGTCAGTTCCCATAAAATATTTTCTCTTACTACCACTTGCAATTCTTTGTAATTTTTTAAGAGCAGGCAAATACACCCATTGGTCATCACTAGATTTATCTCTCCAATTGAGAACAGCTGATCCCTTGATATCTGCAGGTTCAACGAAGGTGAGAAGTGCCTTCTCAGATCCTCCCTCTGATTTAACCGCATAATGTTTCATTGTTCTTTTTTCTTTTTGTTTTGATTTAACATCTAAGAGAACAACAGACTGAACTTCAGATTCATATTTAACTTTTTGTTTTTTCTCCTGCATTTCCATGATGGCCTTCCCATCTTGTGAACAAGCAGAGTGGGCGGAAAAAGAAAAGGGAACTAATAAAACTAAAATTGCGATCTTCATAAATCATCCTGATAAATTAATTGTTCTAATTAATGAATTTTACTACATTTAGAAGCTTTTTAAAGGCAAATGTACGGGAAGCTTATACTTGATTCTTTTTCTCAGCATAGATACGACCTATGATTGCCATTGTAGCCGGTGTGATGATGAGGTCAGCTAGCATGGCCAATATTATGACAATTGCAGATAGGAGACCAAATTGGTTGAGTGGGACCATTTGGGAAAGCATTAAAATTGAAAAACCAATTGATAAAGAAATAGAAGTTATAACGATAGGAGCAGACTCTTCATCAAGAGTTAATTTTATCGCCTGATCTGAATCTCCAGACTTTTCTAGATTATCTTTAAACCGTGTGAAGAAGTGAATGGTGTCATCCACTGCAATACCAACAGTAATGGCGGCAACGATACAGGAGCCAATATTCAACGGAATACCAAGGAAACCCATAGAACCAAAGAGACCTAGGACTGGTAGGAAGTTAGGGGGAATGGCCGCTAATCCCATGCGGATGTCTTTAAATAAAACTGTCATGATGACTAATATTATGAGGATCATAATTAAAATAGACTGAGTTTGGGCCTTTATGATCGTCTTTCCAGCTCTCTGATTAAGAATACTTCTTGCGGTAAATTTATAGGAAATAGGCATACCAGCTAACCTTTTATCAAGATATTTCTGAAGTTTTATCATTGCTAGTTCCTGCTTATGGGAGGAGCCAATACTATGCCTTATAGTAAGATTAGCTTTTTTAAAATCAGCAGACACATACTTTTCGTAATCGTCCCTTGTTAAGGAGAGTAGGTACTGTGCCACCAGCTGTTTTGAAGCGGGGGTTTTGTATTCATCCTTTCCACTGACTGAGGTGATCATTTGATTATTAATATGGGCCATAAGCCCACCAAAAGATTCTGCGTCATAGAACTCTTCAAATTTATTTAATTCTCTTTCAAGTTCAAATAAAGTTTTTAAATGAATAGGGTTTTTAAAGCTACTTTCCTTTAACTCCAGAACCAAAAATACTGATTTGATACCACCAAAATGCTCTTCAAACTTTTTTAAATTTCTTCTCGGTTCAGCTGATTCTTTTATTAAATTAATTGAATCATTATCTGATTTCACAAATCTCGTTTGATAAAGTGTAAAGGCCATATAAACAAAGAGGGAGGTGAAGACCAATTTCTTATAGTTTTTCAGATTGAAGAAAAACGCGGAGATTTTTTTAAATAGATTTAAATCCGAAGCCTCCTTTTCAACTCTTATTTTGGAAGTGGCGAAAAGTCTAATATGGAGCGGGGTATAGAGTACGGTTATGATAAAGCTAGAGACTAAAGATATAGCACTCACAATTCCAAACTCTTGAAGCATAATTATTTTATTCACACATATGGCGGCAAAACCGAGGGTCGTGGTAAGGGCAGTTAGAGAAATAGGCAGGGAAACTTCGTCCATGGCCTCGCTTATGGCATCTCTTTTAGAGTTGCCTTTAAGGAGCTGCTCCTTATAAGCGGACATTATATGCACGATCTCAGTTGTTGCCAAAATAAAGGTGATCGTTGGAACGCAGCTAACGAGTAACTGTATTGGGATACCTAGAATGACCATACAGGCACCGGTCCAGAGGATACCAATGAAAACGACAATTATAGGTACAATGGCCGCGTGGATAGAGCGAGAGCCAAGGAATACGAAAAAGGAAATAGCTAAAACAACGAAGGGAAGAAGTTTTCTTTGGCTTTGTAGCATTTCTCCAAAAGTAAAAAGTTCTATGGAAGGAATACCTGTTTGAAATTTCGCTACTACATTTGGGTCAATCTTTGAAAGCTTGGAATTTATTAGTATAGCAATTTCTTTGAGAGCTTTTTTACTACTATTAAGTTGAATATTGACTACGATTGAAGATTTATCTTTTGCAATTAGTCTTGTGGCGATTAGAGGATTCTCAACAGTCGTTTGAACGATCCTATCGATTTCACTTTGCTTATCGGGAATATCTTCGAAAGCCGGAGTTGTAGATAGCAGACCATCTTCACCAATAAAGTGAGGAGTGGTGAAAAGTGAGTCAACTTGTTTAACTTCTTCTAGCTCTTCGATTTCCCAAACAAAATCACGAATTTTAATTAGATTCTCTTTTTTTAGAACCTCGGGGCCTTCAAAATAAACTAAGGCTGAATTATCTTCACCAAACTCATCAGTGACGGCTTTATAAAATACTTTCTCCGGATCATTCTTAATTAAAAGTCGGTCAAAGCTTGGGTCAGACTTTATTTGATCAAGGAAAAAGACAGACGTAACAGTTGGAATCAACAGTAAGATAAAAGAGAGAAGTGAATGTTTCGAAAAAAACTTAAACAATGATCCAACCTAAATTAGTGATAACAATAGTTTATCACTGCTTTTAAGGAGGTCAAGAACTACATATTTTGCTTAAAGTAGGACTCCAGAAAGTCTGAAAAGTTTAATTGATCAGATTTTTCTATTTCAGATTGCTTCAGAAGAGATTTTTTGGCTTCAGCTATCAAATCAGACTCAATTTTTGTATCAAGGGTACTCATTCTCAATTGTTCTGAGATCTTATGTGATCTACTTAAGGTATGACTAAAGAAGCATTTATCTTTATCTTGCATTTCTCTTAAGATTCTTTCAGAGTTAAGTGTGGATGTGTCTTCGATATGGGTTTCATATTTTTTTACAGCATTTGTGTATTCATGACTTCCAAGTTCTAGATCTAGTTTTTCCGCGATAGCTAAAAAGTCCTCAAAGCAATCCTTGGCCCAGTCTTTGGCGCTAACTTCAGCGGTACCATTAAAGAGAGTTAAGTTTTCTTGACGACCATGTCTTGCGACTTTTTCCTGGTTTTCTCTAAACCGCTTTGTTCTTTCATCGCAAAGTCCATCATGATCTCTTAAGAGACAATAAATTAGAAAAACATCAAGAAACAATACTTGCTCTAAATCAATTCCTATTGGGGAATATGGATTTACATCAACGGATCTTAATTCAATATATTCGACGCCTCTACTTAAAAGAGCATTTGTCGGTGATTCCCCGGAGTTCGTTACCCTTTTAGGTCTTACACTTGAATAGTACTCATTCTCAATTTGTAAGATATTTGAATTTAGCTGGTTAAATACTTTTGCGTCTGAACCATTGATCTTTTCATAGTCCGGCTCATGAGTTGTGATGGCCTCTCTAAGACCTTTGGCATAGGAGTTAATCTCGTTATAACAAATCTTAATTTTGTTTTGTGATGAATTTGTATAGCCTAAGTTACTTAATCTTAGAGATGTGGCACCTTCGAAATATAGAGTTCCTTTTTTATCAAACTCTTGAAGACCAAAATCTTTTGGAGCCTTGTTTAAAAAAGAACGACAAATCGCAGGAGATGAACCAAAAAGAAAAGGAATAAGCCAAGAGAACCTGTGTATATTTCTTGTGGCATTCATATAGCGAGAGGATTTAAAATCCTGTAAAGGAGACTGACTATCTTTAATTTCTTGATATTGCTCAAAAAACTTATCTGTTAATGAGAAATTAAAATGAATTCCAGAGATGACCTGCATGGCTGAACCATAGCGAGACTTTAGTCCTTTTCGATAAACAGACTTCATGGTTCCAATATTTGAACTACCATAGTTCGCTATTGGAATAGTTTCTTCTTTCTTTAAAAGGCAGGGCATGGAGTTGGCCCAAAGAACCTCATCCCCCATTTGTTTTAAAGTAAAAAGATGAAGGTTTTCAAGAAACTTAAGCATTTCTTTGGGGTCGTTATAAACAGGGGTGACAAATTCTAAAAGGGCTTCGGAATAATCAGTAGTAATAAATGGATGGGTCAAGGCTGAACCAAGAGCTTGCATATGGGGCTTCTCAGAAATATAACCTTCAGGTGTGACTCTTAAAGATTCTTTTTCAAGACCTCTTCTAAGTTCACTGCTTAAGTTTATAGATTTGAGTTGTTTAATTACCTCTTTCATAAGGCTACAGAATACACTAATTAAATAGTGTGTGAAAGTAGCTTACAAAAAATTGATGCAGTGGAGTCGTCTTATATTTATTCAAATAAGGATATTTGAAACGGCTTGAAGCGTCTTTTCTATCGAATAGGCTCGCCGTTGCGCATTCCGCAAACATCTCCTCAGGGCCAAGCTTAGAATAATCACTGGGGAATTCAGGAGCCTTAAGTCTTTGAATAATAATATCTGGTTTAGTTCTGAAGATTGTGTGATCAAAAAAGTCATCCTCATAACTTAGCTGGTCCTCATGCTCAGTCCAGCCTGATAGACCAACAAAATCTTGATAAAATGTAGGGATTTCTTCAGCTAGTGCATGAAAGCTTTCATGGGCCAACGATAGTTCTTGATGGAATGGATTGCCTCTATGATCTTCATTCTCATAAAGAGTAATGGCCTTGTGATTGTGCCTAAATTTTGCCCTATAACCCATGGCGTGAGGAGGTTGCTTAAAAAGAACCTTTAAGTTCTTAAGTTTTCTTAATCCTTTTAATTCTTTTTTTAAGTAGAGCTTAGCAACACGTTTAATTTCACTATTTTTAAAGAAGAAGTCTCCGTTAAAAATTGTAATCCCTTTGATTTTAAAAAGTTTTTTTTGATAGTCTGCTGACTCTGTATTCATGCCTTCCTTGAGTTTTCCAAAAACCTCAAAATCTACAAAGTCAGGAAGACCATCTCGGTCTTTATCAACCCCTTTTTTCTTTTTATCTAGTGGAAATAAATCTAAATAGTTAGTAACTCCATCTCCATCTATATCAGAGTCCATTAAATCGTAGACACCGTCTTTATCTAAATCAGTAAAATTTCTATTTGAATCAATTCCAGTGATATGGTTCTTAGGTCCAAAATGTTTTTGATTGGACTTCTTACCTAAGTTAAATTTTTCTGGAAACGAAAGCCCTTCGTTGGCACTAAGACTTAAAGAAAAGAGAATCGTGAGAAGAGCTATTTTAAATTTTATAGAATTCATAAATCTTCCCACGTCAGTTTGTATATTAATCTACGGCCCAATTGTCGGCCCAAGTTTCCATAAAAGATCCAGAGTGGCCTTGAATGATATAACTAAAGACAACTACAGGTAAGTAAAGAGGACCTAGTAGGGCTGATTGTTTTGCATGTCCACCTTCGTGACCTGAGGCAAAATAGTATCCACCATGGTTGTCGAGCTCAAAGATACCTAAACTCATTTTACCTGCCACAGGTGTTAACCCTGAAACGTCAACATAGAGTTGTTGTCCAGAAGCTGAGAGCTTAATTGTTGGAAAATCAACATAGCGAGTGAAGGGTGAAACGATGGCCGCAGTTAGTACGACTCCCGCACCTATAACTGAGTTTACAAGACCCCAAGTTAGGTTAGAAATGGTAACTAAAATCTTAGAAATAACTGAATCTGGATTTGCTGGATCGAATAGGAAGCTCATTCCAGCAATTTTTTTATTGTAGTCGGCCTTAAGTTTTTCAAAATTGGCCTTCTCTTCTTCAGATAAAATATCAGTCGTATGAAATAAGCCTTTTCTATGCTTATGCTCTCTTTTCTTAATAGACCTAAGTGACTTCTTGATCGCCTTAGAAATCCTTTTACTTATGGCACCTTCATTATTTAAAGATTTAAGTGTTACTAAAGTAGTTTCAATATCTTTATCTGTAACTTGAATTGAACCTACCATTGTAAGATGAAGGTCAAGGACTTCTGTTCTAAAGTCTACGATGGCCTGATCTTTATCAAACTCTTTTTTCATTGAGCCAAGAGTTAATGGAAGAATGATTTGAAGCTGCTTTTTATTAAATTCTCTTAAGTATTGAAGGGTAAAATAAATTAAAACCTGATTCTTTGCTATATCTTCTTTGGAGTTTATTAGCTGTCCTTTCTTATCTACTTTAAAACTTTCTCTTCCTAGTTCTTGAACGAGTGAGATCATCTCTTCCTGTAGAGACTTAACTTCTTTAAGCCATTTTTCTAATTGAAACTGATTGGCCTGCACGAAGTTATGAGTTTCGTTAATATCATTGCTCATTTGACCGGTTAGATCAGGCCTGTCATTGAGCTTATGAACAATGGCCTTCTTTAAGTCTTTAATTCTCTGAGCTCTCTCTAGTCTTTTCTGGTCTTGCGAAGTTCCTCTTTGTTCAAGATCGGTGGTCAATTCTGACAAGACAATCTTAAATGGTGAGTCCAGGTGCTTAGTTTTTATGAAGTTACACCCAACTAAATTGAATATAACCAATATTAGGGCCAATTTATGAATGAGCTTAGCCATCTTTATCCCCCTAGGATATGAGCTTAAAATTATGAATCAAGGGTTTATATCAAAAAATAACGCAACGCATAAGGTTTCTGTAAATTATACTTATACCTTTGTAAAACAAGTGTCAGGGCCCTTTTCCCTCTGTTTCGCAGTAGATATTAATAAGACCTATCTATAAAGGAGAGATTATGAAGATGTTTATCGCGCTAGGATTACTAGTTTTAAGTCTTAATGTTACAGCTCATGAGAGCAAAGTTAGATGTACTGCTAAAGGTTACTCTGGAGATTCAGTTACTGCTGCAATTGAAAACTGCACGGGTGTAGGGAATTTCATGGAAAAAAGTTGTGCTCGTCAGGTTAGTTGCACACCTTACCAATCTTTTTGTTCAGCAAAAGGTTATGCGGGTGATGATGTCGCTGCTGCAGTTGCCAGATGTACAGAACTTGGAAATCAATCAACTAGAACTTGTTTACGATCAGTTAGCTGCCGCTAACGAAGCTAGGGGACTGTCTAAAGTTTAGACAGTTTCCCTTCCTAACTCCTTAAAATTGCTTATATATTTTGGCAAAATCTTTGCAGTTTAATAGGCATGATTCGTTTGAAGCTTATTGTTGTCCTATTCAGCCTTTTGAGTTCCGTGGCCTTTGCTTACGGGGATTATCCTTATTATGACGTTCATGAGACGGCCGTAGATGGAAAAAAGAACGAGCTTAGGATGATTCACAATGGCCTAGCCTCCTTGGCACTTAGGATCGATATGATT
The DNA here is from genome assembly GCA_024686135.1 of Halobacteriovorax sp. Lineage (GTDB taxonomy): Bacteria > Bdellovibrionota > Bacteriovoracia > Bacteriovoracales > Bacteriovoracaceae. The sequence goes on from JAIBDQ010000008.1 coordinate 23,085, forward strand.
CGAAGAGCTGAGAAGGAAATCGTCATGGAGTATTTTATTTGGGAAAGAGATCTCACTGGTAAAATTCTTTTACTTGAACTCATGAGAAAAAGTCGTCAAATGCAAAAGGCGAATAAACCTTTTAGAGTAAAGATCATCGTAGATAAATCCATAACCATCTTTGAAATTAATGAATACTACGCAGAGATTTTACAGAAGTATGGAATAGAAATCGCTTATCACAATCGTGCTTTAGATCCTCTAACGGCGCAATTTAGAGATCATAGAAAGCTGATCGCTATAGATGGTCTCGAGGCCATGACGGGCGGCCGAAATATTGGCGATGATTATTTTGATATGGATAAAGAGTATAACTTCCTTGATAGAGATGTTTGGGTAAAGGGTCCTATGGCCAGAACTATGAGAGATAGTTTTATGGGCTACTGGAATCATAAAAGAATGGTTAAGGAAGCGACTCCTTTTATAGTAGAAGAGTTTTCCCCATTAGTGAGAAGTCAAAGAAGAAGAAACACCTTGAATCTTGAGATCCATGAAAGAAAGAAAAAGGAAGCCCGAGAATTTTTTAAAGTAACTGACGAGATTAAAAGAACTTCTCCAAGAATTATGAAAGTAGGAATGAAAATTTTAAAGAAGTTCCCCGTTTATCAATGTCCAAAAATGACCTTTGCCTCTGATATGCCAGGAAGCAGGGGAGCATCAGTCTTATTTGAAGATTACGATAAGTACCGCGTTTTAAGAAAAGTTATCTACAATAAGATGTACGCAGTTAAAAAATCTCTCTTTATAGAGTCTCCTTATTGGATTCTTAATAAGCCTTATGGTCAAACCCTAAAGGATTTGCTTGCAGACGGCAAAAAAGTTACGGCCCTAACAAATAGCTTAAATTCAACGGACGCTTATTACGTTTCTGCTCTTTTTTATGATCAGGTCTTTAACTATGAAAAACTTGGATTAAAGCCATTTATCTATAATGCAGATTTTTTAGATAATAACCTCGTGGTAGAAAAGAAAGTTAAAGAAGTGAGATGGGGCTTACATGCTAAGACTCAAATTTATGATGATGATTCTATAATGATTGGAACTTATAATATTGATAATCGTTCAGATCATTTTAATAATGAGATGGCCATTTTCTGTGATGGTTCTAAAGAGATTGTTGAAGATCTAATGAGCAATATTAAAGAACGAATGACTCAGGCCTATGAGATCACCGATGAGATGCAAGCAACAGATGGAAAAGGTAATTCTGCTGATATTTATGGTGGAGCTTCAAAAGAGGCCATAAGAAGTATGAAAAATTGGAAGATCCCAGCTCGAATCTTTGAACCCCTCATGTAATAATAGATTAGTCTGTTAATATCAATCTAATTATTAGACATAAATGTAAGGAATGTTAAGTTGTTCTACCATAAGCAATTGTTAATTTCTTGTTAACTATTTTTATAAGTCTATGAAATTATTGACCAACTCTAAGTTATCGTAAAAGGGGGGCTTGTAGATTTTACAAGGGCCCTTTAAAATTTTTACAACGCAGTGTATAAGTTCTTCAACACGGACACAACGGACTGAAATTATTCAACATTTAAAACCCTCAAGGAGACTTGCTGATGAAAAACCTTTTTCTACTATGCCTAACTATGCTCACTTTCCAGGCCATGGCCGGCGACGTGAGACTTGTACACGAAACTTGTAAGCTTGCAGTTCATCCTACTTATACAAATGATGGTTTGAACCAAATCGTAACTCAAGCCGCTGATGATTATTTAACTAAAAAAGGTTTTAAAGTAATCACTATGGAGCAGGCAGAAAACGAAAAAGATAATGTCATGGCAATAAAAGTTGATCTTAAGACAACTGTTGCCGATGGAAAAGGTCGCTGTAGAGCGATCATGTCAGTAAGACCAACTCTACATGAGTTAGATTCAGACATGCTTCTTGCGACAATTATTGATAAAAAAGGATCATACAAAACTGTTTCTAATAAATGTATTAAAGATATTATTAGAAATATTAAGAAGTACCCTGGTTGCTCAACAGTATTAGACCCTGAGGCTCAGCAAGACACTCCAGATGAAGATGATCAAACAGGTGACGTCGCTGACGATCAAGAAGAAGATGGCAGTGATACGGCCGGAGAAAAGATCAGAAGAGTATTTGCCAGAATTTTTAACAAATAAGATATACAGACCCACAAAGTCGAGGATTGCATCCCCTCGGCTGAAGGCAAGAAATTGCCCTCACACCCCACAAAAAGGGCCCTCTCATAAGAGAGGGCTTTTTTATCAAAAATAGCCCTAATTGATTGCCACTAAAATTCCTAAATTTGATGAATTTACTCGAGCTAAATCGGCTACTTATGGGGCAATTTCGTTAAGTGCGCGTATTTATTTTGATACATGATAAAATTGGCTCAAATGAAAATCCTGATTCTTAGCCTTCTATTTAGCCTTTGTGCCCATGCAACTCCAGAACTTACTGATGAGCAGGTTTTAAACGATACAATCGATCACTGGTATTCGAGTATCTTTTCTTCGAATCAAGTAAGAAAGAAAGATTTTGAAACAGCAGTAAAAGGTTGGTTCTACTATAAAAAGAAAGGAAAAATCCCTGGTCATAATCTTATGGCCATTGCGAACTATAGTAAAAAGTCAGATGGTCAAAGATTTTATATTTTTCAAATAGGACCTAATCCGAAAATGGTTCGAGTAGAGTGGGTGGCCCATGGGCGAAATTCTGGGGCAGGTTATAGTCCTGCGGAATCCTTTAGCAATGTTGGCGAAAGTTACAAAAGTAGTCGAGGATTTATAAAGACTGGAGGAACTGGCGTTGGTGGAACAGTAGGTCCTTATAGGGCCCTCATTGGGTTAGAGGATCAGGTTAACGATCAAGTTTTAAATAGAGAAATCTTAATTCATAAAAGCCGAAGTGTAGGGGCCGGAAGAAATGGACTTTCTCTTGGCTGTCTTTCGGTTGATCCAGAGAGGTATGAGCCTGTTAAAAATTTATTAATACCAGGCACACTTATATATTCTGCCGATGGAAAGGATCACGACTATTATCCTTTTATGGGAGGAAGCGGGCATGTTACCTCGGCGGATATCAATGGTGTCCCCGGCACCGAATACGATTCTGGACCAGAAACTGATCCAAATTATAAAGGATTCGAATCAGTATCCGAACTAAATGATGTTGCAGGCCCAAGTGGCCCAATCGACTTTGCCGGAGGTGGATTTTCTGCATTAGGAACAGATGCGGCCATTCCTTCTATGTCAGAGATGGAGGGGTATGACCCTGATAAAGACGAGAATAATGAAAACACTTTTAGTGAGGAGCTAACTAATCCTGGAACGAGATCAGCAGAACTTCAGGATTGTAAGAATAGGGCCTCTGCTCCTTGGTCGGTTGTGGTGGCAGAAGCAAAAAAACCTAACGGAACCCCAGAGCAGTACTTTATTGGAACATATAAAGCGCTAGAGAAACATTTGGAAGAGCAGCCCATGGCCACAGATGCTCTGGCTAAATCAAAAGGAATTGCCAATTATAACTCTAATAAGCAATGTTTAGCTTTAGCTCGCATGCATCAACATACTGACTTTGATAAGGAAAACTTTGATCAATCTGAAGAGAAGTGCTCTGAGCCAAATGACGAAGGTAAAAAAATCTGTTGTAAGTATGAAAGCGCTGAATCTCAAGATTATGGGAAATGTGTGGAAGCTGTTGAAGCACAGAATGAGGCCTTGAAAAAAGAAAAAGAATTAAAAGAGAGTCAGGCAAAGTCTTTCAAAGAAGAAAATCAAAAACAACAAGAACAGCTAGAAAAAAATAAAAATAATATTCAATTCGGTGCTGCCGTCGTTCAAAAAAATGCCACAACTATGAAGGCTAATCTCGCCGGAGCAAGAAGTGAGTTTCAGGTAGCCAAACTTCAAGAGCTTAATTCTATACAAGCGGCAATGCCTAATCGAAACTCTATTCTTAGTGATTGTAAGTCTTATGTGGTTGGAAGAGATATGGGAAAAAAACATTTAAAGCTCTATTTAGGTCATTTAGATGTTGCTGATAAGTCAGTTCCTCCAACGGCCAACCCTTGTGACTCCGTGGCTAAGCTTATGCGAACAAATATGGTTCAAAATATTGCAGCTAGAAAACAAATTATTGCCGTAGTGGAGAAAGCAGGATTAAAAGCACTTTCACTTGATGATAAGCAAAGACGCTTTCTCAATCAGTCTAGTCTTATTGGCAAGGGCGCACTTAGGAATAGAAAGGGCGGTGTTGACTACGGACAAATTGGAAAATTTGTTGGGCAAAAGGACCGCGGAAGTTCAGAGATTAAAAATAGAATGGGTTATGGGAATGTGGCTGATTGTAAAGGTGCCAATTGCCGAATAAGTGGCGGAAAAGGTCTTAAGTTTAATTCTAATAGATCAAAGAAAAGTAATCTAAACACAAGCTATGCTTCCTATGGTGGTTCGAACTTTAGCGGTGCCAATGGAAGTGCTGTTGGAGGGAGTAAGGTTCTTATTTTCGAAGGGAAAAAGAATAGCAATGGGGTCTTTGATGAAGACTTTTATGCTAACGTTAACTTAGCCTTAGCTGGTAGATTTCCAATTGATAAGTTAAGTGTTGCCCAGAAAAAGGAATATGACTCGGTTTTAGAATATAAGCAAATGAGTGAACGTCAAAGACAGGCAAATTTAAGCGGCACTAAAGCTGAAAAATTAGTCAAAATTGGGCCTAAAGGGGTTGGCCGGGAGATCTGGTTTGATAAATCTATGGATCTTTTTAAGATTATCTCAAACAGATATAAAGAGGCGGTCAAAGATAACCGCCTCTAGGGATTTAGTTACATTTCTTAACTCTTAAATTCTCTACTTTAAGAATATTTCCATCTTCATCTTTAAACTTTACAATTCGATCACGCTTTTGCGTAAAGGGAACTGTTTCCCAGAGAACGCATTTATCGTCTTCCTGCTTTTTACAGCGCTGCCTCGTTGAATGCATTGGCTGGATAATAGTTTCAATCTTAGATTTTACACATCTTCGATCATCGCTATCCCTATCCCATTTTTTACATTTTTTACTTTTAGCAAAATAGGCTTTTTCTTTGTAACAAAGCGTACGGCTATAAACCATATTTACCCAGGTAGAGTCTTTTTGAAAGTGAACTGAACCACCTTCTATTCCACCAACTCCTGCATAGAGGCTTTGAGAAAATAGAGCGATTAAGATTATAAATTTATACATTTTACTTCTCCGATTCCATTGTATCTGTCGTATTAAAAGTAAAGACAGGTAGTGAACCCTTGAATTTAGGGTCATTTGCTATTTTTACTTTGGCCATGAAGGCCTCTTCGTCGGTCCTGATCCAGGCCTGGAGTCCTTCTTCATTTAATCCTTCCGCGTAAAAGTTCATAACATTATTACCTTTTACGTCGGCTAATTCTGGTTTTGAGTATCTTGAAACAAAACGACTTCCTATTTCTTTGATGACGTCAGCTGAAAAGGTTGGGCTATTAAGTCCAAGACCATAGGTGTTTTTATCAATTAGTTTTAAGATATGAAGTGATTCAAGCTTTTCTAATAACTCTAGGCCATACTGCCCGTATCTAAAAACAACAGAATCTTTATATAAAGGTCCCGTCCCGGCAAGAACATAGAGTTCACCTAAAAGTGGATCTTTTTCTATAAGTGCTAGAAAGTTTGTTTTACAGTATTTTTTCTTACCTTTTTTGTCCGGACAACGGGCTTCAATTTCTTTTCGAACAGGCTCTGGACAAGCTCTAAGTACTTGTTCTAGTTCGAACTTTCCAGTGAAGGCGGTATAAAGTTTTAAAAGAGTCCCCCCTGAAGGGTGGTTCTTTCTAGATAAAAGTCTTTTGATTGTTCTTTCGTTAACATCAGATTCATTTGCTAGTATACGAATCCCAAAGTTTTTGTTGGAAAAACCATCAAGGTAATTGGCCAGATCTAGGGCCACTTGATTGATGAGGTCCCGAGATTCGCAGCCGCTTTGGGGAGTAGCTGAATTTGAAATCATTGTTAGATTGTTAACATAAGCCATTGTTAAATCCGTTTCGCTGTAATTTTTATAGAAAAGGGGCCCGTCACGGGCCCCAATTTATAAAGGAGAGACTAGTCGTATTAACTAGTTACAGCTTGGAACTGTGATTTTTACTGTTTTTACAAGGTCTTGCATGTCTTCGTCACGGTAGAACTTGATAGTCTTGTTTTCAGACTGGAAGTAACGAACAGTTTCCCACTCAGTACATCTGTCATCTTCTCCGCCTTGACGTGAAGAACATCTTTGACGTGTAGACTCTTGTGGTTGAGTAGCATTAACATTGATGTACTTAACACATCTTCTGTTGTCGTCTGAAGTTTCCCATTCGGCACACTTACGAACTACAGCATGAAAATCAGTACCGTCAAAACATAGTGACTTTGAGTAGTAAGAATTTACCCAAGTAGATGCTTTTTGAAAGTGAACTTTGTCACCTGACATGCTTTTGGCATTGTAAGGTAGAGCGAAAGCTGAAGTTGAAACAAGTGCAAGTAAAACTAATAATTTTTTCATATATCCTCCTACAGATATGTTTAATATGTGTGCCCGAAGGCCCTGTGTTGTTTTGTTGAAAGGGTTGTACGAGGGAACTAAAAAAAAATCCAAAAAAACCGTTTTTTGTTATTCGTTTCCCGGACATGTCAGGCCGTAAAAAGGGGGAGATGACGACATGTCCTCTGAATACTTTACAGGTTCGGTGGCTTTTATTTTGAAATCAGGTACTTATGACTTGTTTTAAAAATCTAGGAGAATTTATGAAAGCACTAATTTTATCTGTCCTTTTTATGTCATCAGCTGTTCAAGCGGGACTTTTTCAGAGTTTAGCCTCAAAAGTAGAGGGTACTTACTTATATGATCACGCCGTAATGGTAATCGATCATAGTGAAGAGGCAGAATCAGGTTGGGTTGAAACGATGGTCACCGACAAGCTTGTAGTAGAAAAGCTAAGTCGTAGAAAGATCAAATTCGCTATGGATACTTGGTTCACTAACGGACATAGCTGCTATATGGAAGGGACTGCTAAGAAGATTGCAAAAAATAAATTCCTCCATATAGGAGAGAAGACTTTTGATGGTGATAAATGTCGATTAGAAATTATAAAAGATAATAATGGAATTGAATTCAAAGATATTGAAGGTCATTGTAAGTGGAATAACTGTGGAATGCGCGGATATATCGACGGAACTCGTTTTGACTTTGAAGATAGAAACTAAATAGGTAAAAAATAGGCCAGGTTTAAGCCTGGCCTTTATTATTATTCCTCGTCTTCTTCTTCATCTTCTTCTTCCATCGCTTTTCTTTTCGCTTCTTCAACCGCCTCTTCTTGAGCCTGCTTCTTAGCTTCTTCAATTTCTTCTTCCGCTAGTTCTTCAGCAAGATCTGATGAGCCACTATCGCCTTCATAAGAGCCTCCGCCGCCACCTGAAGCATTGGCCACTGAGATAGTAATAAGAAAGATAGTAAAAAGTGATAAAAGAGTTTTCATATAATTTCCTTCGTTAAAACTTAAGCCTAAGGCCTACTTTCATTATTTCGTTAGCATTATCGTCTGACATTCTATTGGATTTTAATCCTTGATACTCATAGCCCGTCAAAAATTGATATCGTCCTTTCTTCCCAAAAGGAACCTCTATATTACCACTAAAACCAATAATCTTAGCTTCTAATAGAGGGGAAGTTCCTGTTGTATTAACGGTGTCTACCAATTGGGACTTGTAGTCCCTGACCTTGTAAGAAAGCCTTGAATTTAGGCTAAACTTCTTAAAAAAGTAGGTAAAATCAAGCTTAAACTCAGGACCTTTATAGGTTCTGCCACCTTCAACGGTGTCTTTATTATAGGTGTACCCTAGACTAGGATTTATTCTAAATAGGGGCTGTCTAAAGGCGTAACTGATACTTGTTTTATAAGTATGAATGGTTTCAGCAGAGGTGCTGACCTGATTTCCCGTCGCATTTAGGGCTCGTTTTTCCTTAAAGATCTTATCCGTAAAGCTAAGAGGCATTATTAAAGTATGACCTTTCTTAATTTTATATTTTTGGGTGATCTTTCCAGTTAGCCTTAAGTTATCATCTTTGAGAGGGAGCGCTTCAAGAGGATTTGAGACCTCAAGATAGGTCTGACTTCTTATCCCAAGGTTTATTCCAAAGTTATATTTTTTTGTGAAGTCTTTCGCTACGCCACCATCTAAACTAACGGACCAGTTTTTTGAATCTTCAATTTGTTGGTCTTCATTGGTAAAGATTGATTTTGTATAAGAGGTATTAAAAGAACCACTATAGATAAGTCCACGTTTTGGAAGATAAAGACCAATGAGAGTATTACTCAGACTAAAGTTTCGCACCTTCTCAGATAGGGAAGGTGTGTACTCTAAATCAACAGTAGGAAGGTCTATCAAGATAAACTTTTTAATGGGTTTAAACTTAAGCTTTGTTTTTAAAGAAGCCTTTTGGCTATAAATATCTTTTTTTACTGGATTGGAGACTCTATCAATATTAGAGTTTGTTTGAGCGTTAAGCTCAATCGTAATAGGGAGCGACTTCTTCTTTGCGATGGCATTACTTGAAAATAATAAAGCGAAAATTATAAGTGTCTTTTTCATGGGCTATTTAACGTCCAGTCGTAGTTAACAAATTCTATATTATCAATATTAAAGCTGGTTCCTTCAGGTGTATACTTTATTACAAAAGCCTGAATGAACTCCTCGTCGGTATCAAACTCTTCAGTTCTAGCAACGTCGGAGATAAAGTCATCAAGGTACCAATCAAATATTTGGCTGATATAACTTGTTCCATCTCTATTTTCAAACATACGAGGTAGTCTTAGGCCTGCTCTTGTTATAAAACTAAGCTGCTTATCAAGTTCTTCCCCCCTAAAAGGTTTATGGAGAAGGACTGGGCAGCCCCCGCTTGCGCAGATGACGGCGAAGTGAATCCGAGCATCCTCGTAGTTGGTAAGTTCTGCAATTTTTTCTTTTTCTATCGTATCTAAGCTCATGGTCTTGCCAGCGACCTGGTAACCAAAATTATCAATATCAGAGAATGCTTTAAAGGAATTGAGACCTCCAAGATTTGCAATGGAGGTGATTAGACCTTCACAGCTATTTTGGATGACGATATCGATGGCAATAAAATTATAGGCATTAAGAAGATCAGCCACTATTTCATCTGTGTTTCCAGAGTTTAAATCAATGGCGTTAATATGACCTAGGATAGAGGCGCGAAGATCTTTGGTCGCCTGACTTTCTTTTTCAGCTAAGAGTTTTTGATAATCAACACGGCTATCGTAGGCAATATTAGAAGCATAATCTAAATCTTCCGGAAGTGCTGACCTGTCTGGAGCTACGACATAAGCTTTAAAAAAACTTTCTAGATTAGCTTCAAGAGAACCGAAAGTTTTAAAGGGACCTGTCGTATTGTCTTTAGCGCAAACCAAGAGGTTTCCAACCACCCCATCATCTAAGGCCGGAAGATTATCGACTTGGTAACAGCTAACAAAACTTATCGACATTAAAATAAAAAATACTTTCTTCATAAATTTCCTACTTGACCATGGCCTTGTTTTGTTTGTAAATATATTAACAAATATAACTTGGCTATAAATATGTGTCACGTTTTTTGATTTTGTTACACCAATGCATAAACAATCCTGGAGGATTATATGAAAAAGATACTCATTGCGTCATTATTGCTCCCTTGTATGGCATTTGCCTCAGGTAGTAAGACAAAGAAGTTCCTAGTTACGATTACCAACACAACTAAAGCTCAGGTCTTGACCGTTCCAGTTGTGGCCCTTCATTCAACTAGCACAAAACTTTTTGAAGTTGGAAAGCCTGCTTCATCTGGACTAACTCTACTCGCTGAAGATGGTGGGACTAGCGTTTTAGAAGACGAGTTAAGATCGCTTGGAAGAAGTAGAGTTGATAATTATGAAACGGCTGATAATAATATTCGTCCTGGGAAATCAGTTCAGATTCTGATTAAAACAAAGAACGCTTCCAAGGTAAGGCTATCTTTAGTTAGTATGCTTGCCACAACTAACGATGCATTCCTAGGTGTTCAAAGTGTAAAACTTCCTAGAAGAATGAAAGAAGTTAGTGTGGCCGTATATGATGCTGGGACAGAGTTTAACAGCGAATCCTGTGATACCGTTCCTGGACCTCCTTGTGGTAGCCATAATGCCAGAGATACAAACAACGCCGAAGGGGTAGTATCTGAGTTTAAAGGTCTGACAGGTTCTGGAGATATCGATTTGGAAGAATATGGCTTCTCAGATATGCCAGCAACCGTAAGAATTGAAGTTTTAAAGTAAAAATTATCTGGCCCGGGATTCTCTCGGGCCATCATCTTAAAGCCTTGAAATTGTTAGTTTTGCCTAGTTGAGTCTGTTCTACGGCGTATTATAATAGAAGCTAAGATGGCAAAAGAAACTAGAAGTCATATTGATATCTCATTAAGTATTTTAAAGCGGTTTAATCGTGCTTTAAGTTTTGATGTTTATATTCAAAGAACTGAAACCTCATTTACAAAGATTTTTAAAAAAGGTGATGTCATTGATTGGGAACGTGTTCACTTATACGAAGAAAAAGGGATCACGCACTTTTTTATTTCCGCAAAGGAATACGAAGTTTACGGACAATTTGTTGAAAGGCTAGGGGAACAGTTAATTGATAATTCTGATCGATTTAGCTCTGAAGAATCGCTTACGTTATTAAGAGATTTAGCACAATTCACCTGTCACGAAATGATCGATGAAATGAAAGTGGATGAAAGGTCGGTTTATAATGCGAGCAATGTCGTTTCAGGTTGTATCGATGTTTTAAGTAAGGACTCTAAAGGGGTCCTAAGTATTATGACCATGCTTTCAAATCAACCCTATATTTTAAAGCATTCAGTGATGGTTAGTATTTTTTCTGTCCTACTTGGAAAAGCAAATGGAATCACTTCGGATACAAACCTAAAAGTCATTGGACTTGGTGGTTTTTTACATGACGTAGGAGTGGGGCAGTTGACCTTTGATCCTGAAGACACTGATCAGCTGTCACCTGAAGAAAGAAAAGAGATGAATAGACATCCCGAAATTGGAAGACAACTCTTAGACAGAGTAAAAGGAATACGTTCAGAGGTGTTACAGATTGTTATGCAGCATCACGAACAACCTAATGGCAATGGCTATCCAAATGGTTTAAGAGATAAGGAAATCTATCATCCAGCTAAGATCGTTTCCATCGCTGATACTTTTTGCTCACTTATTACTAAAAGAAGCTATCGAGATGCTTTTAATGTTGGGGAGGCCATCTCCATTATGCGCGAAAGTCATGGGAAGTTTGATAAGCAATTACTTGAATTGTTTGCGAAGACTGTTTCACCTAAAAAAGCTGTATAATTTAAGCCAAAAAATGGTCCCTAGAATTTTGTAGCCGGCTTTGAAGGTTCCTTTGATGGTTCCCGTTATCTTACTTACCCCGATTCTTTTTTTGTAACCAACAGAAATTTCAGAGCATTTAAGCTGATGAATTAAAGCCTTTACTTGCATCTCCACGGTCCAACCAAAGTTTGTATCTTTCATTCCTATATCAATCAGTTTTTGTGCTTTTATGGCCCTAAAAGGTCCTAGGTCACTAAAGCTATAGCCTGAATAAAATATTTTCATTAAGGTCGTTGCAAGCCAATTACCAAATATGGCCTGAGGTAAAAGTGCCCCAGGTTCAGCTTTTCCTCTGGTTCTTGAACCAATAACGAGATCTGCACCAGAATCGATTTCCTTTAGAAGACCTGTAAGCTCAGCAGGAAAGTCTGAATAATCACCATCGATAAAGGCAATAATCTTAGGATTATAGCTATGAGCTAGGTCAATACCGGTTAGACAGGCCTGACCATAACCCATCCTCTTCTCAAGAATAACCTTAGCCCCATGTTTCTCGGCGACAGAGGCCGTATTATCAGTGCTATTGTTATTCACGACGATGACTTCTAAGAGTCTTTCTTTAGGAAGTTCATCTAGAACTAGGCCTATGGACTCCTCTTCATTAAAAGCTGGAATAACAACAACTGTATCTCTTTCTGGTCTATTCAAGTTTAATCCTGTTAAGATAAATTAGTGAAAACTTCTACCATCATATCTATCCTTTGGCTTCTTTCATGTTTTTTTTTAACGGCCATGGGAATTATTTATAAAAGCCCTGGTCCAGAATATGAAGGCGGAGCCAGCTATATTCTCTTTTCCCTCGTATTTCTCGTCGTGACCATCTTTCTAGCTAAAAACAAGAAACTAGAAAGCTTTGAGCTGCCTTTTAGTGTTTTTATGATCGGAGCTGTTACATTATTTTTTAGCGAACCATTGTTTGAAAACGATCATTATCGTTATCTTTGGGAGGGAAATGCACTACTGCGAGGTGAGAATCCATATTTAAATCCCCCAAATAGTAGCCTTTTAGATCATTTAATTTTCATAGGTAGAGAAAGGATTGGTTTTGATCATTTAACGACGGTCTATCCACCTATCGCTATCATTTGGTTTGGATTAGGTGGAATCTTTGGTCTGGATATTGGCCTTCGAATCTTAATGCTCTTTAATGCTTTTCTTGTTTTTCTTTGTTTAAAAAAAATAGAAAAATCCGTAACTCCATGGCTACTTGTGAGCTTATTTCCTATTTTCGCAAAAGAGTTTATACAGGCCATTCATATTGATTTGCTTGCAGCATTTTTCTTTCTATTATTTCTCACTGAGAAAAATGAGAGTTTTAAAAAAGGGCTTGTGTTTATTCTCTTTTCTATCTGGACTAAAGTCATAGGAGTTGCAGCTCTTCCTTTTCTTCTCTTTAAAAACTCAAGAGGGCTCAAAGAATCCTTAAAAAGATTGCTTCCCGTGACCGTAGTCGCAATCTCTCTTCCTCTTTTTTTAGAATGGATTGTTGGTCTTGATAAATTAAAAGGGGTAAGAGAATTTACAATTGATTGGGTTTGGAATCCTGGTTTTTATTCAATTTTAACGAGAATTCTAAACCTCTTTGATTCAGAGGCCAGGGAAATAACAGGTATAGCCTATGTTCTTTATCTATTGATCTTAACTATATTTTGCCTTAGAAAAATTTTAAAGGATAACTGGAACCTAAATCAAACCTTTTGCACAAAGCTTTTCTATCTTATTTTTGCTGGGCTTATGTTTTTTACACCGGTTTATAACGGTTGGTACGCCATCTGGTTTATTTTTCCTGCACTTCTTCTAAATTTAAAGACCGGGGTTATCTACGGGATTTTTTCTGTTTTTTGTTATACCCATTACGGATACTCAGATTACCATTATATCGGAGAGTTTCTCACCCATATATGGTTTCCCATTTCTATATGGGAGCTTCTAAGAAGTGGAAGAGCAACTAGCACCACCAAGAACACAGAATTTGGCGCAAAAGGGATGATTTAAATAAACATCTTGAAAAGACTCTTCTAGAGTTTCTCCCATATTGAATTGTTCATCATAAGCAATAAGGGTACAGGCCTGAACTTGTGGTTTATCTTTTTCTTTAGATTTAACAATCATTCTCTCTGAAGAGCACATTTGCATCTGTGGAGTTTTCTTTAAGATTCCCCAGCAATCAATTGTAATTTCAGGAACGTCTTCCATGGCATCCATTTCTGGAAAGATAACTAAGTTCTCTGAGCTTAAAGTTAGTTCAATTTTATTCTCATCTAGAAGTTTTTGATACCCATCTCTGGCCGTATCTGAATCTTCACCGGTTATACTTCTTCCAGCGATAGAGATATTAAATCCCTGATCAAAAAGCCACTTAATTGACTTAAGAGTCGGCTCAAAAGTTCCCACCCCTCTTTCTTGCTCGTGAACCTTCTTAGTGTAATGATCAAGTGAAATTCTAAGACTTAATTTTGAATTATATTTTTCATGTAATTCAAGAAACTTTTTCTCCGATCTCGAGATGACTTTATAAGCATTGGTGAGGACAAGTGCCTTTAAGCCAACTTTAAAAGTTTCTTCTAAAATCTCAAACATATTAGGGTTTAAAAACGGTTCACCACCTGTAAAGGCAACTCTATCAAGAGAAATTCTGTTATTTTTATTTTCTACGATCTCATTTAAATAGGGTCTAACATCATTGGCCGTAAGATAAACTAAACGGTCATTAGTAGGGGATGATTCAATATAGCAATTGGCACATTTTAAGTTGCACTGAGTTCCCGTATTGAACCAAAGGGTTTCCATCTTCTCCATAGGGACAAATGCTCGTTTTTCATCCTTAGCGGTAAAAAACTTATCCTTAAATTTAGCTGGGTTGAGTTCGGTCATTATTTAATTTCGTTTAATCCCCAGTCGTAACTATTCCAGCTAGAGCTCACATCATCTTTGGCAATTAGGGCCTGTCCCTTCTTGTCTTCTGTAATTCTAGTACTAACAAACTTAAGGTAACTGCCATACTTTTTATTAAAATCATCGCCGTACCATTTAAAAATCTTAGAGAGTCTAAGCTTTTTCTTTAGAGGGTCGTAAGAGTTTTTATTCTTATCCATGAGGAAAACTCTTGTGGCTTCTTTTAACTGTTTTTCTAGCTGGTTGCCGGTAAAAGCAAAACGATGCAAGGGAGGGCAGCCAATTGAGGCACATACAACGGCAAAATGAATTCTCGGTTCATCAAAATTCTTTCGAATCATGACATGCTCTACTTCATCGAGATGAGTCTCTTTTCCAAAAAGTTTAAAGAACTTCTTTTTCCAAGGGCTTTTAAAGAGTGTGCCGATATCCTTAATACTTTTGGTTGGATAGTTATCAACGATCAGTTTGAGTGTGAAAGCATTATAGGCATTGATTAAAAAGGCCAACTTATTACCGGCGGTCCAGCTATCAAACTGCGACTTCTTTACTGCTGAAAGATCCTTTAAGTATTGTTCAAGTTCGGAGGGCTTATTTTTTATGGCCTTATAATTTACTAAAGATTGATTACCTTTGAAGATAACATGATCTTTTAACACCTTATCTAGGGCTTTGTGATCTTGATCAAAAGCAAAGGAAGAAAAACTGAATAGACAAAGTAGTATTAAAATTTTCATTAGCAACAGCTCCCACCGTTTCCACCTTTTTGTGGAGCATTTTCTAGGGGCGATTCTCCCCCGCATCCCTCAAAAATTCCATGGTGGTTTTCAAAATTTCCATTATAGTCAAAGTGATCTTTAAACCTCGATTTCTCCAGCATTTTCCAAGAATTTCCACAAATTTTAAATTCTTTTCCTTTTTCAATTGCATGGTGCCCATCAAGAACAAAGACCTCTGGCTCAAATTCTACCGTTCCTTTGTAAACAACGGACTGACCATAATCTTCACAGGCCGCCTCTAGTTCTGGTAGTTTAAAGAGACGGTACGTAACAGAGTAGAACTTAATATCTCCAACCTTATCTTCAACCTCTTTTGATTCAATCGTAATAGGGGCAACTTCAACAGTTCTTGGATCTAAGAATCCTACTTTTTTAGAAATTGTTAAAAAATCATTCCAGTAAAGGGCACCGCTAAGACATTCACCCCAAAGGACTTCATCATTTTGTAAATGCTCGGGAACTCTGCGGTCTGAATAAACATCTGAGAAATATAATTCTCCGCCAGGTTTTAAAACTCGATAAGCTTCTTTTAAAACAGCTTCTTTATCTGGACTTAAGTTGATAACACAATTTGAAGCTATCACATCAAAATAATTATCTTCTAAATTTAGTTCATCAAGCTTTTCAATATAACCTTTAAGAAATTTGGTATTAGGCTTGGCATAGCCAAATTGCTTAGCGTGATATTCTTCATGTCGCCTGGAGACTTCAAGTTGCTCGTCGGTCATGTCAACGCCGACAACTTCGCCTTTTTCTCCAACTAAGCGGCTCATAAGAAAACAATCTCTACCAGAACCTGAGCCTAAGTCTAAAACTTTACAATCTTTAAGACCCTGAGGAATTGTTAGTCCACAGCCATAGTATTTCTCCATGACCTCATCGTGAATTAGGGCCATGGTTTCTCTAATATGATCCGGATACTTTACAATTGTGCAGCAGGCATTCGTTTTTAAGTCTTCTGACTTTTGAAGCACTTTTCCGTAATACTCTTGTACGTCGATATTCTTTTTATTGTTTTCAGTCATTTTTATTAGCCTTTGTTTGTTAGTGTGTTAACATAGGTCGTTGTTACACAAGTAGCAATATAATTCTATTGAGACATACTTGTAATAATATATACTTAGCACTTATGGCAAAGAAAAATGAACATTTCCGTAGTCCAGAATTCCTTGAAAAGCTTCAAAATAGGGATGATCTGGCCGTAACCGAAGTAGTGAACGCTTATACTACCCATCTTTACAAAGCGGGGATGGGGATGGGGATCTCTGAAGAGAAGGTTCAGGACATTTGTCACAATACCTGGGCGACTTTTTTTGAGATCTTACCAAGGTTTGAAGGAAGGTCTCATGTGAGGACTTTCTTATTTGGAATCTTTTATAACAAGTGCTCAGAGGCCTATCGACAAAATGGAAAGTTTGAAAAAGCTGATCCTATTGAAGAGGTCATGGAGTCACGCTTTAAAGACAATGATCATTGGTCTAATCCGATTAGTGAACCAGAGCGTTATGTTAATCAAGCACAAATGATTGATATTATTGAAAAATGCATGGAAGGACTTCCTGTTCAGCAAAAAGCTGCTTTTTCATTAAAAGTGGTCGAGCAGAGGAGCACGGAAGAGGTTTGTAACATTTTAGATGTAACAAACACTAACTTAAGACAGCTTCTTTATAGAGGGAAAAATAGGCTGAGAGAGTGTGTTGAAAAGATGGCTCAAATGTAGAACATGGATTGTTCGATGGGAGATGGGTCCATGAAATGGATGTTAAGTTGTAAAGAGATTACAGAAATATGTTGTGATGAAGATCGAAAACTTGGTTTTATTGAAAACATAAAGTTCTGGTTTCATTTAGGAATTTGTAAGGCCTGCTCTGCGTATAAAAAACAAGTTGAGTTTATGAGTAGGGCCATGAAGAAAATTATGAATGAGCGGGCCGTAGTTGATGAAAAAGTGGTTTCAAAGCTAGAAAAAGACATCATTGAAAAAGTATCTAATGGCGCTTAGA
>JAIBDQ010000242.1 GCA_024686135.1 Halobacteriovorax sp.
AAACAAAGTCCACATGCCTCTTATTTCCTTCACTCGTATCTAGGACAAGTTCACCTGCCCAAGCAGCACGACCATCACCATGGGCCTCACCTGGGCCTTTTGAGTTTGAATCTTGATAGCGAGTGGCGAACCAGTTCTTTGTATCAGTGGCAGTAGAGTTAGGATCATCATCAACCATATAGGCGAACTCTTTGACGATGATGTTTTCAAATCTTCTGATATCTTCTGGAGTCGAGAGCCCAAGCATCTTGGACACTCTTTCATTGATAAGGACGACCTGAGCTCCTTCCACCTTTCTCATGGAAAGAGGAACGAAAAAATCTTCACCAAGTTGTCTAAAGCTATGACCGCCATTACTAACTTGTCCCCAGTCATCATCTGTGGCCGGAAGTCTGGTTGTTAAATTTGAATTGTTATCTAGGAATACAAAGCTGCCCATCACAAAAGTGACGACTGATAATAGTATTAATCTTATATGAAAGCTTGACCCCATTAAGGTCTTATCGGAACAATAACGGGTAAATATGAGCATTACCCGCGTGGTTTGGTCGGACGGCTAAATAGCCTCTGGTTCGCTCTCATTATCCTTTGAGCCTGCTGCCGTTAAGACAAGAGAAGGGATAATACTATTGAGCAGTGTATAGATGAGAAGCGAGTAAACCAGAACGGAAGGAATAATCCCACGCTCTTTTAGGATTCCAGCAATAACTAAACCAAAGATAAGAGTAGGCATGAGCGAGAGGGAAATCTTATACGGGTTTTTCTTAACCTCATCCATAAAGAACTTCATGCTTGAACCAATAACAAGAAGGCGAAGAGGAATAAAAATAACCAGCATGATTGAACCAATCTTTAAGGCCTCAAGAGTAATCTCATTAAAGAAGATATTTAACCCTGCGTAGAAAAAGTAGAAGGGAAGAAATGTTTTGAAGAAACTTGAAAGTGAGTGAAGCATATTTTCTTCACCTTCTTTAAAAATTTGCTTTTTAAATTGACCACCTACAATACCAACAACGAAGGCACCTACCAGATAGTAAGCTCCCATCTCTTTTGAAAGAACTCCCGCAATAAGTGAGAGAACCACGAGAAATGGAACCTCAGAGTTTGGAGCGTAGGGAGACACAAATTTAAAGAAGAGTCTGAAAAGAACCGGTAAAAGTAAAAAGAGAACCACAAAAAAGACGCTAGAAATAGCAAGGCTCTTTAGGTCTCCCCCCTGAAGGGCGAAAAAAAGCAGAACGATGGCAATCAGTTCCTTACTAATGGCCTTAGACTTAACCCAGTACTCGTGATCTGTTCCAATGTTCAAGGAATGAAGCGAAGTTAAAATAAATCCCGCAGAAGGTGTAAAAATACCTAGGGAATAAATAAACGACTCTTGGAAAGGAAGCTTAAAATAACTAGAAATCCCATAGGCAATGGCGATTAAGATGATGAGGGATTTCGTTAAATACTTGGTGAGATAGACCTTATCTTCTTTTAACTCATCAAAATCAACTTCAAGACCAGCAAATAAAAAGAGGGAAGTAATACCGATCTGAGATAAAAATCTAAAAAGCTTATCGGCCTTGAGCTCAGGGTCAAAAACAGCGATGGCTATACCAATTAAAAGGGCCGTGATTCCAGAAGGAATCTTAAAGCGCATAAGGACTTTGGGGAAAATAAGAACAAGGGAGAAAATAGCTAAATATTCCAAGTCATGTGTAATAGAAATATCTGGCATTTGTCCCCCAACTTGATGCTTTCTGTTATTATCTAAAGATTAAGCCCATTTGGCTAGATTTTACTGTCTAAAATGCATCTGATTGCCCTTGAAATTGTTATGTGTCATTGTTTGTTTATGATCAGCTTCAATAATTCTTATTCAAAACTCCCAGATATTTTCTATGAAAGGGTGAAGCCGGCCAGTTTTTCTGGGCCAAAGCTCCTTATGTTTAATGAGGATCTGGCGAAAGAGCTGAAAATAGATTTTGAATCGTCCACAGAGGAAAGGCTGGCCCAGGTTTTCTCGGGTCAGGAGCTTTTAGAAGGATCCGAACCTTTGGCGCAGGCCTATGCAGCCCACCAGTTCGGTCACTTTGTTCCTCAGCTTGGGGATGGCAGGGCACACCTTCTTGGGGAAACTCAGGGGCTGGATATTCAGCTAAAGGGCTCCGGTCAAACAAGGTTTTCTAGGCGAGGGGATGGTCGCTCGGCCCTAGGTCCCGTTGTCCGTGAGTATATTGTTAGCGAGGCCATGCACGCGTTAGGAGTTCCCACGACTCGAGCTTTAGCCGCGGTCTTGACCGGAGAGCAGGTTTACAGAGGAGAACAGGAACCTGGTGGAGTTTTTACAAGAGTTGCCTCAAGCCACCTCCGAGTAGGAACCTTTCAGTATTTTATGGCGCGGGAAGATAAAGAGTCTT
Organism: Halobacteriovorax sp.; assembly: GCA_024686135.1. Taxonomy (GTDB): domain Bacteria; phylum Bdellovibrionota; class Bacteriovoracia; order Bacteriovoracales; family Bacteriovoracaceae. The sequence goes on from JAIBDQ010000242.1 coordinate 2,406, forward strand.
TAAGAATTCTTATGAATTATGCCATTGATCGCCATTACCCAGATCTCTCTAGTGAAGAAGATGAATCTAAAAAGGCTCTTCAGTTTTTAAAAGAAGTAGGAAAACGTCAGGCTGAACTTATCGCCCATTGGATGTCTCTAGGCTTCATACACGGAGTCATGAATACGGATAATTTTTCTGTGGCAGGTATAACAATTGATTTCGGTCCCTGCGCTTTTATGGATGAATTTCGTGAGAACAAAGTCTTTAGCTCCATTGATAAAAATGGCCGCTATGCCTACTCAAATCAGATTGCTATTGGGCAGTGGAATATTCTGCGGTTATTAAAGATATGGCAAGTGGACACGGTGAAGCGATGACGGGGCCGATGCACATTGGTTTTATCCCGACCGTTGGCCCGTACATTTTGCCTAAGATCATTCC
>JAIBDQ010000166.1 GCA_024686135.1 Halobacteriovorax sp.
GAATCAAGCTTCTTATCAATGAGCTTCAGAACACATGACGAAGAACTTTTAGATAATAAAGATTCTCTACTTCATCAGGAAGTAAAAGATGTTCTAAGAGGAAAACTTCCTGAGAACAATCTATCACTTATGCCATTTATCATCTCTGAACAAGACACAAAAAGAGATAGCGAGTCAATGAACACTCACCTATTCCTTTTTGATAAAGTTAAAGGTAATTCGACGAGCGAAGTAACAGTAAGAAATAGCACGGGGACAAAATACATGTTCCGTCACAACGAAGAAGAATCTACCTATAAGAAAAGTTGGCTACAGGCCCTTTTTAGCTCAAAGAAAATTAACAAATATAAAAGAAGAATTACAGATACGGTTAATTTTGAATATCAAGTTAGAGACGGAGAAAGACATCTTAACTTAGAGGAATTAAAGTTAGATAGCGCTGACAAAGCATATCTAAGATTTAGTAAAGAAATCAATGCACCAAAGATCGAAGGTGGTTCAAAAAAGAAAGTCAGAAAAGAGCTCGTCTCATTTGGGAAGGTCTATACTAATATTGAAGATAGAGTTTGGGATAGCCTGACAGACGGTCATCTAAAAGGAAGCGCTACCATTAGTGTAAATGCTGAAATTGGTGGACAAGGTATTTCTAACCTTGAGACTTTTAGTCTTGAAGAGTGGAATGGCGTTTCAAGATGGGTTTGTGCTCGAGTTAACGAAGATAATGACCCCGGTCGATTAAAGAAAGTTCAAAAGAAATGTTTAAAGGCCTTAAGAGATAGCTTCGCCGATTATAAAGAAGTTTTCGATGAGGAAGCAAGAGTAAGTGCGAGAGCACTTAGAAACCTCATCAGTGGAATTGCAAAATACGCCAGAGGCTTTAATGACTTAGAGCTTATATTTGGACAGGAGAATGTCGGAATTTCAGGTTACTTTGCAGCAAAAACCTACCATGGTTTTCCATACGTAACTTATTTCATCCTAGGGGATGACCAAGGAAAAGGTCTAATCCAAGATGCCCTTCAATAAGATCGGTGTCTAAGTTATTGACATCATGGCACTAAACAACGAAAAGGGGGTAGCAAAATGCCCCCTCCTTAAAGTATAAAATCGGCTACTTATATCCATAAGTAGGTATTGAGGAACAGGCACTTGTTTTGCAGTATAAGAGCCATAACAAAGCTCTAGAGACGGATTTCAAAGGCTAAAGAAAAAGGAAAATGCGATGGAAATCACACCTCTAAATAAATGGATACCTAACCTTAAAAGACCACTTGTTATTGCTGGTCCCTGCTCTGCTGAAACTGAAGAACAGTGCTTAAGTGTAGCCAGAAATATTGTTCAGCAAGAAGACGTAAGAGTATTTAGAGCTGGCATTTGGAAGCCAAGAACTAGGCCTGGTACTTTTGAAGGTGTTGGAGAAGAAGGTTTACCATGGCTTCAAAAAGTAAAAGAAGAAACCGGACTTCTAACTTCTTGCGAAGTAGCAACCGCTGCTCACGCGGAATTAGCATTAAAATACGGAGTTGATATTTTATGGATCGGAGCGAGAACTTCGGCCAACCCCTTTGCGGTTCAAGAAATTGCTGATGCTTTAAAAGGGACACGTGTACCAGTGCTTGTTAAAAACCCGATCAATGCTGACCTCGCCTTATGGGTTGGGGCCATAGAAAGAATTGCAACAGCTGGAATCACTAAAATCGGTGCAATCCACAGAGGATTTTCTACACATGAAAAAACGGTGTACCGAAATAGACCTCTTTGGAGAATTCCTATTGAGTTAAAAAGTAAAATACCTGGACTGCCAATAATCTGTGACCCGAGTCATATCGCAGGGACAAGAGACCTTATTCAAAAAGTTTCACAAAAAGCAATGGATGTAGACTTTGAAGGACTAATGATTGAAACCCATTGTAACCCAGATGAAGCCTGGTCAGATGCGAAGCAACAAGTTACTCCAGGTCGTTTATCAGAAATTCTTTCTACAATTTCAGTAAGAACTGAGTACTCTCACGATAGAAATTTTGAGCAAGAGCTGGATGACCTTAGAGATAAGATTGACCGCGTCGATAACGACCTTCTTGAAAGCCTACAAGAAAGAATGAAGATTGTTGACTCTATAGGTAAAGCCAAAATTAACGCAAACATCACTGCACTCCAGGTTCATAGAATGGACGAACTTATGAAAAAGAGAATGCAGATTGCCGAAGCGTTAGGACTTAATCCACAATATATAAAAGAAATATATGATGTGATTCATGACCATTCTGTAAAAGTACAAACAGAAATGATGAACGACTCTCATCCTAACAAAGAAGAAAAATAGATGCCCTTTTCCCATCGAATACAAGCAGTCGAAGGTTCAAAATCGGTGGGACTTGCTTCCCTAGTAGGAAAACTTAAAAGTGAGGGGCATGACATTATAGGTCTTCATGTAGGCGAGCCAGACTTCCCCCCGCCGCCAGAGGTTATTGAAGCCACTCAAAAGGCCCTAACAGACTTAAAGGTTCGCTACTCTCTTGTTCCAGGAATTCCTGAACTAAGAGAAGCTATCGCAGATCGATTTTCAAAGAGATCAGGAAAAAAGGTCAATCTTGAGAATATCTTGGTTAGTAATGGATCAAAACAAATTCTCTATAATCTTTTTCAGTGCTTTATTCACGAGGGCGATGAAGTTATAATTCCAGCGCCATATTGGGTAACTTTTCCTGAGTCGATTAAACTCGCAGGCGGATCTCCCGTCATTGTTAAGTCTAGAGATGATCTAGGTTTAGACCTTGAGGCCATAGAAGCTGCGATTACGCCAAAAACAAAAATGATTCTCTTTAATACTCCCAACAATCCTTCTTCAGCTGTTTATGCCAAAGAAGATTTATTAAAAGTTGGAGAATTGGCAAAGAAACATGATCTTCTCGTTGTTTCAGATGAGGCCTACGAGTCCCTTGTTTTCGCACCAAATGTTCATACAAGTATTGCCTCTCTTTCAGAAGACCTTTTTGAAAGAACCATAACAGTACAAACTCTAAGTAAGTCACATTGTTTAACTGGTTATCGAGTGGGGTATATGATTGCTCCAAAGAAATTCATCGAGCCAGTTAACAAATTACAATCCCATTTAAATGGAAATGTTTGCACCTTTGCTCAATACGGAGCACTAGAAGCCCTTACCATGGATCAAACTTATTTTGAGGACATGGTTAAGACCATGGTAAAACGAAAAGACCTTGCCTATGGCCTAACTAAAGAAATTTTTAAGTGTCATGAGCCACAAGGAGCTTTTTATCTTTTTCCTAGTCTAGATGGATATGAAAATAGGTTTAAAACATGTAGTGAAGCAGCAGAGTTTATATTAAGAGAAGCAAAGGTAGCTATTCTACCAGGCTCTGCTTTTGGAATAGATGGCTATCTAAGAATTTCTTTTGCTAGCCATGAAGATCTTATCAAAGAGGCTCTTAAAAGAATCAAGGAGGCCTTGAAATGAAAGTAGGTCTTATTGGCTTTGGTCGCCTCGGAAAACTTATTACTAAATACATAGCACAAGATGCTGACGTCATCGTCTATGAGAAATTCCCTACCGAAAACACTGAAGAAGAAATAAAAAGTCTTGGAGCAAAATCAGGTAGCTTAAAAGAGGCCTGCGAATGCCCCCTCGTTATTCCATTTGTACCCATCAGTGAGCTTGAAAATACACTTATCGAAATGAAGGATTTTCTAAAAGCCGGAACCTTAGTTGCAGATGTTTGTTCGGTTAAAACTCTTCCAATTGAAAGTATGCAAAAGCACCTTCCAAGTGATGTACAGATTCTTGGAACACACCCCATGTTTGGTCCAGACTCTGCTAAGGAATCCTTATTCGGCTGTAAAATTGTTGTTTGTCGTGTTCGAATGGAAGATCAATTATATTCAGATATCTTAAGTTATCTTAATAACCATGGACTCAAGGTAATCGAATCTACTGCTGAAAAGCATGATGAAGAAATAAGTCATTCCCTACTTTTAACTCATTTTATTGGAAGGACCTTAATGGATCTAGGAACAAAAAACCTAGATATCGACACAAAAGGTTATAGAAGACTTATGAAGATCCTTCAAACCGTAGAAAACGATTCCTGGCAGCTCTTTGTGGATATGAATAAATATAATCCTTATAGTGAATCAACTAGAGAAGAATTTTTAGAGTCATTAAATAAAGTCAATAAAAGGATTACTGAATGAAAGTCGCCTTTCAAGGTACAAAGGGCGCTTATTCAGAAGAAGCTCTCAAGAGATATTTTGGTGACTCCGCAACGCCCGTAGGTTTTGAACTTTCAGAACAAGTTGGAGATGCACTAGAGGCGGGAGAAGTGGCCATGGGCATTCTTCCCGTTGAGAACTCAATTGCTGGAAATGTTGCTATCAATATGGATCTTCTTTATCAACATAACTTCTTTGTGATCGGTGAACTCTACCTTCCAATTCACCACTGCCTTATGGCAAGACCTGGCGTTAAACTAGAAGATATTAAAAGTGTTCATAGCCATCCTGTGGCCTTAGAGCAATGCAGAGACTTTTTAAATAGGCACAATATAAGACCTATTCCAGACTTCGACACGGCAGGGGCTTCAAAGAACCTTGTCGCAAGAAAATCTAAAGATCAGGGAACCATATCATCAAGACTTTGTTCAGAATATTATGGCCTTGAAATTTTGGATGACGACGTTCAGAAAGTTAAACATAATATCACTCGGTTTCAGGTTTTTGTTAAAGAAAGTAATATTCCAGATGGCATACTCCAAGAAAAAACCAGCATCGCTTTTACCACAAAACACCATCCCGGAGCACTACTTGGTTGCCTCCAGGAGTTTGCTAAAGCCGATATTAACCTAACTCGCCTAGAATCAAGACCAATTCCTGAAAACCCTTTTGCTTATATTTTCTTTGTGGACTTTATGGGTGCCTTAAACGACACAAAAGTAAAAGAAACTCTTCTAAATTTAAGAAACGATGCTGAACATATTAAAGTTCTTGGCTCTTACCCCATCGCTTCTAAATAATCCCAAGATTCTTTAATTAATTCATTTGTCAGTTCTGAGTATTCAGTATGAGTAGATATTTTTGTAAAAAGCTGAGGAAAGGAAGTGTGGATTTTCTCTGCTGATTTAGCACCTTCACCAACCCCGGCGATGGCCATCTTTCTTGGTTTTTGCTCCATGCTTTGAAAGAATACCTCAATCATTCTTGGAACGAGGAGTTCTCCACCATTATGAAAAAGAACACCATCAGGAGCGCATGGGGCCAAGATAAGGCAATTATCTTCTTTCGCGGCATCAAGCCAAGGCCCAAAGCTTTGATGAATGGTTTCTTGATTTTGCTCCCCATCTGAAAGAGCCAATAGAATCTTCTCTACACTATCAGGGATAAAGAGACCTACGTCTATAAGGGTCTTCCCGCCACCAAAAATCTTTATAAAATTAAATTCCATGTTTTGATTATACAGGAACAGTGAATACTACTCTACTTCAAATTGTCGATAATTTCCTGGCAAAGCTGCGTATTATTAGTGGTGATAAAGTCCACACCTTTCTTCAGGTATTTTTTTATCTTACGTTTTGAGTCTTTAGTATAAACGCCTACGAGCTTGCCCTGAGCTTTTAGCCTCTTAACTTTCGATTTATGGACATACTTAAGATCTACGCCATCGAACTTACTAAAGTCTCCGAAGTAACCATATTTTTTTAAAAGTACTGTTTTTATCTTTTTGAAGAAAGGATCTTCTAGACGTTTCTTATCCACTTTAGCGAGAGCGCTTGCTTTAAAAGAAATAATCAAAACCTTTTCAGGTCGATCAAAGTAATATTTCTTAATCGTTTCAAAATCTTCGTCAGTAATTGTATCTTTTAATTCAACAAACTGAGTAGAATCAAAAGATGAAAGATTTTTTAGTGCTTCAGCAAATGTTGGAACCTTTTCTCCATTTTCAAGAAGGCATTTTTCATCAATCTCTTTAAGAGTTACTTCGTTAACATTTAATCCTTTTGGGCAAGCCCCACCTTTTATAAGTCTTTTAAAAACTTCATCATGATAAACAATCGTTTTATTGTCTTTAGTATGGTGAAGATCATATTCAATTGCACTTGCTCCAAATTGACTAGCGGCCATTAAGGCTGCCATGGAGTTTTCTATTTCTCCAAAGCCCTTGGCCCTATGAGAAACGCAAAAAGGCTTCGCCATTAGTGAAGACGAAGCCAATAAAATGATTAGTGCAGTTAGAGTTCTAATAAATTAGCTCCAGTATCCAAAAAGAACTGACCAATAAACCCATCCCCATGGTCCGAAGATAAAGAAAAAAGGTGCAGTAATATAAGAAACGATAACAACTAAAACACGCCCAAGTCCCTTATGCTTTTTCTTAAGGTTCTTTTCTACTTTTTTAGCTTCTTGTTTAAATGCTTTTAAAGAGCCTGCACCTTCGAGCTTTTCTCTTAGGTTTGAAACAAGAAAGTTTTTTGCTTCATTAGAAAAAAGAAGTTCTACATTAGTTCTAATATCGTTTTCAATTGAAATTCCTGTCTTCTCTACGATTGGAGATTCAGCGAAGATCGCTTCTAATAATACATCTCCATATTTTTCCATTAATTCTTCATCAGTTGCAGATGCTAATTCTTCTTGAACCTCAAGTTGAGTTTCTTCTAGAGTGTTTTCAATTTTTTCTACAAAAGCCTCTTCTTTCCCCTGCAAGGCAAATGCGTTTGAGCTTAATAAAAGGAAAAAACTTAGTACTGATACTTTAATCATATTTTTCATGCCTCTCTCCAAAGTGACGTTTTTAGTTCGAGAGGTTTGTATC
>JAIBDQ010000092.1 GCA_024686135.1 Halobacteriovorax sp.
AAATCGCAAACAAGAGAAGCGGAACTGGGATGGTCATAATAAGACCTAGTTTCCAGTCCATTGAAATCAAGACAGCACTTAATCCTGATAGAGTGATGAGGGCGATTCCTACCTCAACCACACCAAAAGCGACGAAGTCCCAAATGCGATCAGTGTCTGAACTTACCCGGCTAATAATGGAACCTGTCTGTTTCTTAGAGTAGAAATCCATGCTCAAAGTTTGCAGGTGAGCATATAGTTCATCTCTTAGGTCCCTAGCCACTTTTTCCCCCAAGATCGACATTTTATTAAGCCGTAGCCAAACAAAAAACTCTCTTAATAGGTAAGTTGCCGTCAGTGCACCAACCAAAATCCAGGCCATAGTGGAAGCCTCATCCACGGATAGTGTTCCATCCTGAAAGGGCTTCACAACCTGGTCAATCAAGTAACCAGATACATACGCAGGCACCAAGGAGACGGCCGTTGTTAGTACAGCACCGACCGTCCCGATAGCGAGCTCACGCTTGTACGGAAGGAGGTAGGCGAGCAATCGCCAGAGGGCCTGCTTCTTGTCTGTACTCACGGAGTTCTGTGCCTCAAGAACCGGCTTCAGTACAGAATTTGCATATTCCTCATCTGCATCTACTCCCGGATCCGTTTGGTAACTCTGATCCTTAATTTTTTCCTCAATCAAATACTTGAGGTGACCCATAATAATCTTCTGCCTCTGTGTAAACCGCCAGGTTGCCACAGGTGGAAGGTCATTTGAGGTCAAACAGATAAAAGTGCTACAACTTAAAGAAGAGTTCTCCTTAATGTCGCTGATCCTTTCAATTGGTACTCGCACTTCAATCTTCAATCTTTCATCCTCTTCATGTCTTTTCACAATAAAGAGGTTCTTCTTTGTTAGGATGACCCAGGCTTCTTGAAACTTAAGCCTCTCATCTAAATCGGATAGCCCATAAAGCTGAATCCGTGGGTCTTCCTCCATTCTTTCCAAAAGCTTTTTAACTTCCTTTGGAAGCCCACCTTCTTGCCGAAGGTGGGTCTTAATGAACTGTTGTTTTCTATTTAACGTTTCCATTTCTTTCTAATCCTGTTGGTCCGATTCACTCGAACTTAGTTTAAATTGGGAGGATGAGTGTAATTGGCATAATGACCCGAGGGTGCGTTATCCAGTACATTCTCATACTTTCCAGGGCTTACTGATCTTCTAAGGTTTCTTCCGGTTAGAAGGGTCTCTGCTAATAGCTTGAAACCTCTCAGTATTTTCCGTGTCGTATGGTTAAAGAGTCTCCAGCTTCTTCGCCAAAGGAGCTCCCATGCTCTCATCCAACTTATTAGCTCACTGCTAACTTTCAATAATTCCATTCTGCGGTACATATATTTCTCCAATATTTAGTTTTGTTTATGTCATCCGTTTTGGAGACCCACGATCTTGGCCTTAGAGATCGTAGAACTTTAAACGATTGACGGTTTTTGAACTGAAAAGGCGAATCCTTGCGCCGGGAAAATCCTTTCCAGCTCAGTTCTTTATAAATTTTAGTTTTTGGGTCTGAGGGTTACTTTCTTATTCTAAAGTAATCGCTCAGTGCGAAGCCTGACGGCTTGAGATCAGAGGCCATCACAACGCAGACGGAATTTCCGCCATTTACCATTCCCATGAATTTTAAAATCGAGATGATAATGTTATCCATAATGGACCTCCTCTTAATTGAGTATTCGAAAAAGACGTAAATGTCTTTGACTTGTTTCTAAAGTAACGCATTAAAAATTATTGTCAAACTTTTTTTAGTCTTTTTTTAAAATAAATTTGACTTTTATTTTTTATAGAAAATTTCTCTCTCTATAGTAAGTTTAAAAAGAGTTAAAAAATTTAATTCCAAAAAGCTTCGAATGGACGATTTTCCCTAAGTAAAGGGCCATTGAGTATTAATTTTTTTCATAAGAAATTAATCAGAAAAAATTATTTTTTAAATTTTAATGAATGCACTTTAGTCGGCCTATTTGCTGAGTCCGTAATATCCCATGAGTAAGGAATTCCACCAAACTGTAAAACAGAGTCATCATATTTGATTACATCATAAAGAGTTTCACCAATGGTCGGCATTTGGTAGGGATGACAGTAGAGTCCGTTCACATCTTTTGGCATGTTAATCTTCCAGTCTTTTATTCCGCAACCTTCTTTTCTATTTACGTCGTTATAAAAATCAACAACATCTTCATCAAGAAGAACCATAAAAACATGAGTAGGCGTATGATCAAATTCGACAAGCCCATTACTTTCTAATCCTAAAGAAAAATCTGATCCATAAATCACAGTAAGTGATGGTTTTTCACAGCTCTTGTCTTTAAACATTTGAAAAGCCGAATAAAAATCACCCTTATCCATATAGGCCGTCATCTTAAAAGAGTGCCGATCATTTTGTCCGATGAGATGACAATCAGAATAATGATTTCCCCTCGGAGTTGTAGAAAGAGCGATGCTTGAAAAGCTTATTAGGGCGAGTGTTAGAAGTTTTTTCATAAGAAAATTAAACTATTGAAAAAATCACATGTAAAGAAAGTTGGTGGGTTATTAAGGTCACTTGGATAACCCACCGTTGAGTTACTTAAACTTGACTTTATTATTTTATAAGACCCATGAAAAAACCGCCGCTTGGGGAGTTTTTGAACTCTACGTATAGTTCTTCATCACTACAGAATGGGTGAACAATAGTATTTCCTTGAGAGCTTACAAATTTTGCCCCTTTCTTTTTTAAAACCATGTAGGCTCCATTTGGATCCCAAGCATAATGAGGGCCTCTAGTATCAAGAACTAGATATTTACCATTTCCTTTTAAAGAAAAAACGATATCTCCCATTGAATCATCTGGATTGTAGGTTCCATCAGGATTAACTGACATAGTGAAATTTGCATCATTTTTTAGACAATCAAACTTTCCGGCGAATGATGAAGTTGAAAAAAGTATGGCAAGGATAATAATAAATTTCATATAAACTCCCTTGGTAATTTTTATGTTCTGAAAGATTAGAACATAAATTGATTGTAATTAAAAAGATTGTAAATGGTGGGACATCGGTGACTTGAACACCGGACCACCCGGTTATGAGCCGGGGGCTCTAACCAACTGAGCTAATGTCCCACAGATGGTTGAATTGCACATATTTATACACTTGTGACTTGAGTCTTGTAAATTGATTGCACGGTGCGTAGTATGGATTTATGCTTAAGTTTTGGAAATATAGCGCCACAGGAAACGATTTTGTCGTCTTTGATGATAGGGCAGGAGATGTTCCTGAACTCGATTGGCAGGGGATTTGTGATCGCGAGAAGGGGATCGGCGCGGATGGTATCCTATTACTGCGTAATTCGATTAAGGCTGATTTCAAGATGACCTACTTGAATGCGGATGGAGGCGAGGTTGAGATGTGCGGAAACGGCGGTAGGGCCATTTCTCATTTTGCCAAAACCCAATTGGGGATAAGTCCAAAAAATAATTCAGAAGATATTTATGATTTTGAAACACTTGAGGGAGTTTATAACTCTTCAGTTGAAGGTGATTTTGTCAGATTGAATATGACTGAATTCGATGAATGGAAAAAGTTTGATATCTCTCCATACTACCCGGCGGAAAAATCAATTTATATGAAAACAGGTGTGCCTCATTGTGTTTATTTAGTTCATTCAGTTGATGAAGTTGATCTTATGGCGCACGCTGCGCCCATTAGATATAACGAGGTTTTTGAGCGCGGAACTAATGTGAATTTCATTGAGAAACTAGGTGATCATCATATAAAAATGAGAACCTATGAGAGGGGAGTTGAAGGTGAAACCCTTGCCTGCGGAACAGGCGCCACGGCCGTAGCGCTGGCTTGTAATGAGTTCTTTGGCTTTCAGAATGAAGTAAAGATTGAGGCTCCTGGCGGAGAGCTTGTTATTCAGTTTGAAGGAAGTGATGGAAACTTTTCACAGATTTTCTTATGTGGAAAAGTAGAAAAAATAACTAACGGATCAATCGATCAGAAAGAATACCGTCGACCTTAAGTAAAAACTTTTTTAAAACTTTGATACTTAAGAGTGAACCACAAAGAGCGCCCGATCCATTTGCAATTAGATCTAAAAGACTCATTTGTCTTGTCGGAAAGAAATCTTGAGCGATTTCAATAGCACCGCTATAAGCGAAAAGAAGTACGAATATAAGAATTGGTTTTTGGTTCTTAGTCAGCTGCTGAAAGTAAAAGGTTGAGATAAAATAACCAGTAAAATGAATCACTTTATCGAAGTTGGGGACCCATTCCGGCCCTGGCTCGCTGGGCATAAGAGAGCCGCCTGTGATGATGGCCATCCCTAGAAAGCCAAAAAACCACCATAATTTGTTCAAACGATAAGCATCCATAGACGTCTTCTAGTATACGGAATAAAATATGAGCATGTCTCGAATTCTTGTCATTGTTTTACTTTTTTCACTACCGATCACGGCTAAGGCCGGATTGATGGTCAATATTAGTATGATATATAAAAATGGAATCGATAAAAACCTAGTTCTTGAATCTGAACTACATTCAATTGAAGAAGTATGGGGAAAAAGAAGGATTCAATTAACCATGAAGAATGGGGCCCGTTTAAATTTAAGAGCAGGTTTCTGGGAACGTCCTATTGCTCAACTTGAAGAGGTGGGACCTAGTTCAAAAATTTTTCTAGAAGGGGAGCTTTTCAAGCCAAACGGAGAGCTTGCTAAGCAAATAGAAAGAAGACAAACCCAGGTTAATATTGGGGAGCCTTTTGTGATTGGATTTAAAGGTCAGAGTCAACTTCTTGAAGTCACAATTAAACCTTATTTAGAATAATGGAAAAATGTCGTGCGGATAAAATGCTTGTCGAGCTTGGTTTGGCGGGGACCCGTTCAAAAGCTTCACAAATGATTGAGCGCGGAGAGGTTATATATAAAGGTGCAGTTTTAAAAAAATCCTCCCAAGTTGTAGAAAGCGAAGGTCTAGAGGTCACCTCAGAACATACTTATGTTGGAAGAGGCGCCTATAAACTTTTAAAGGCCATTGAGGAATTCAAGATAGATTTTAAGGGTAAAACGGTCGCGGATATTGGAGCTTCAACTGGAGGATTTACAGAAATATCTCTTCTAAATGGAGCTAAGAAAGTTTTTGCGCTCGATGTGGGGCATGACCAACTTGATCCAATCTTAGTGAAAGATGAGAGAGTTCAAAACTTAGAAGGAATAAATATTAGAGAATGTGAATCTTTAGGTGAGCTCGTGGATATCGTTGTTGTCGATCTCAGTTTCATCTCTTTAGAAATTGTTTTCAAAGACATTGATAAGCATCTAAAAGAAAATGGAGAAGGTGTTTTTTTAATCAAGCCTCAGTTTGAACTTTCAAAAAGTTCTCTAGGAAAAAAAGGAATAGTGAGAGACAAGGAAAAGATAATCGAAGCCCTATTAAAAAACTATGTGCTTTTAAACCCTCAAGCCGCTTGCGTAAGTCCTATAAAAGGAAAAGAGGGCAATATTGAATTTCTCTTTTACTATGTTAAAGGTAAGAATAATCCTGGTTTAGAGTTGGAAGAATTAAAAGAATTAGTCTTGGAGAGTGAATGAGTAATTTATGTGTTTTTTGTGGGTCTAAAAATGGAAATGATAAGAAATACGTGGAGCTTGGAAAGACTCTAGGAAGTCTAATGGCAGAAAAAAATATTGGCCTTGTCTATGGCGGAGGTAGAGTTGGAATCATGGGAGTTCTGGCAGATGCATGTCTTGAAGGGAAGGGGAGCGTATATGGAGTTATCCCCAAGTCCTTGATGGACTGGGAGGTTGGACACGAGGGTATTACTGAGCTTTCAGTTGTTGAAACGATGCACGATAGAAAAGCTAAAATGTATGAACTTTCCGATGGCTTTGTGGCGATCCCAGGAGGGATGGGTACTCTTGACGAGCTGTGTGAAATTATAACTTGGGCCCAGCTTAAGTATCATAAGAAGCCAATCTACGTTTTAAGTGACTTTGGATTCTTTGATCATCTGCTAAAGCACTTTGATTTGGCCGTTAGTGAAGGTTTTTTAAGTCAGGAGCATAGAGATTGGATCAAGGTGATAGAAGGTCCTGAGAAGCTGTTGGAAGCATTTCTGAAGGAAATCTAGCTTCTCATTTTGTAAACAGTCGCCTATAATTTCAAACTATTAACGCATTAGTTCAATTTAAGTGAGAATTCGATGAATCGATTGGTTGTTTTTATTATCTTGATGGCTTCTTTAGTAACCGTCTTAACTTTAAAAAACTATAAATCTCTTCCAATTTCAAATCAGAAGTTTGATATGAAAAAAGCAGAAGAGGCACACGAGGCTCATAAGAAAGAGCTTATTGAACTTGCAAAAAGACAAGAACCAAAAAAGAAAGTTGTAGAAGAAGTTAAAGAAGAGGGACCACTTGTTGTTCTCGATTCACCTCAGCTTCAAAGAGGTGATGCTCTTTATAAAAAGTGTATTGTTTGCCACGGTAAGAGAGCTGAAGGTAAGAAATCTCAAAATGCTCCTCGCCTTGGTGGGCAGTTCGATTGGTATTTAGAAAAACAAATCACGGCCATGCGTGATGGCGAGCGTATTAATCAGAAAATGCTTCCTTATGTGAAGAAGTTAAGTAATCAAGATATTAAAGATCTGGCTGCTTATCTATCTAAAGTTCCTTGGGGAAAGTAATCCATGCCACTGTATAGTTTCAAAGAGCATAAGCCAGAAATTGGTGAGGGCTGTTTTATAGCTCCTTCTGCTGACGTTATTGGACAAGTGAAAATGGGGGCTAATTCTAGCCTTTGGTATGGAGTTGTCGCCAGAGGTGATATAAATCAAATCACTATCGGTGAAAATACAAATATTCAAGATCTAACTATGCTCCATGTAATAGAAGATATTCCTCTTATTATTGGTGCCGGAGTTAGTGTTGGGCATAATGCGATTCTTCACGCTTGTACGGTTGAAGATAATTGTCTTATTGGAATGGGGGCCATCGTTTTAGATGGTGCCGTCATTGGTAAAAACTCTGTGGTGGCAGCGGGATCTGTGGTTTCGCCCGGAAAAAAGTTTCCCGGTGGAAGTATGATTATGGGAAGTCCTGCAAAAGTAGTGAGAGAGTTACGCCCTGAAGAGCTGAAGGGGTATGGACAACACTTTAATTCTTATATTGAGAGTAAGAATGATTTCAATAATAGCGACTTTGTAAAAAGATTAGATTAGAAATCGTTCTGCTGAAATTTAAATCTAATATCTTCAATCCTCTTTTTATTTACCCCCATGTCAGAATGACCTTTTCTAGAAGCAGATCTAAAGTGAACCTTCTTATCGATTCCAAAGTAAAATTCAACATCATCAATAAACTGGAAAATAGCGCTAGTAAATTCAGCGTGAATATAATCAGCACTTGATGAAATGATTTTAGCGCTAGAGTTCTTAGTTAATATTCCTGTAATCTTTTGATGGGCCCTTTCCTTGTTTGAGACAATTTCAATAGGGTCAAGGAAGTGCTCTTCGTCGTGCTTAAAGCTTGTGACACAGTTGGGTTTATCTGGACATTTGCTAAGCTTATTATCAATAACACCTAGTCCTTTTGGCATTGGGGCAGAACAAGACACGGTTAAGATAGCAATAATTATAATTTTAAAGAGGTCCACGTTTCTTTTTTCCTTTGTCATCAACTTGAGCCAAGCAATAGGGCGGTATTTCTAGAAAATCAAAGATTCTCTCATCGGGGATAGACTTCCACTCCGAGACATTTTCATTTCTAGGAGGATTGATCGCACCAGCCTCCGCAAGTTTCTTAATTTCTTCGTCTTTATCTAAAACAAGCATAGCGCCGATTTCTATCATATTTGTGCCTGGGGCACAGATAAGAAGGTTTCCACTTTGGAAGTAGTTAATTAGCTCACTCCAAGAACCGTTTATAACCAGAGCTTTTAATTCTTCAATTGTTTCTTGTTTCTTTTCTTCAGACATTTTTTTCCAAATAAAAGGCCAAGGTAAACCTTGGCCAATTTATAGATACTTTTAGTTAGTTTCTAGAAGTCGCTTGGACGAACAGTTTTACGTCCGTTAGCTGAACAACGATCTTGAGCATCTTTAACCATTGCGTGAACTCTTTCATTAAGTTTCTCAAGAGCGTCTGAAGATACGTTTAATCCACCACTTTTAAGGGCGTCTTTTGTTTTTGATCCAACTAGTAGCATGTCTTTTTCTTTACTCATTATTTTCTCCTGTTTGGTTTTGAATTATTAATTCAATTTATTCTTATTAAGAAAGGCCATGAAATCAACCGAATTCTGCCGTTAAATGGCGTTTTATTGCATTTTGCGTAGTGCTAGCGCAAAGAGCTATTAATTTTGTGAGTAAGTTTTCAGCGAGTTTACCAATATTTGACGCAGCTTTAAGTTGTCTATGGCATTTTTAAGTCAAGTATTTGCAATTTAATTAGACTAAATCTAGGCTTATGAAACCTAAAATTAACGGAGGAAAAAATGAGAATCGCAAAATATTTAATGACTGTAATTTCACTTATCTCACTAACGGCTTTTGCCAGTGGAACAAAAGATAAGTTACCAGCAAAGATGACTTATAAAGTTGATACGAAAAAAAGTAAGCTTGTGTGGACCGGTAAAAAAGTGACTGGTGCACATACCGGAACGTTAAAAGTTAAGAGTGGTAATTTAAAGTATGATGGATCCAACCTAACAGGCGGAGAGTTTGTTATTGATATGACGTCTATTAATACAACAGATCTTTCAGGTGAGTGGAAAACGAAACTTGATAACCACTTAAAGAATTCAGACTTCTTTGCAACAGATAAACATGAAACAGCGAAGTTAGTTATTAAAGATGCTCAGTTTGGAAAAGGTGGACACTGGGATGTAAACGGTGACCTAACGATTAAAGGAATTACCAAGCCAATTATGTTCAAAGCTAATGTGACTAAAAAAGGCGGAATGGTTGTCGCTACTGCTGATATAAAATTTAACCGGCTAGATTATGGGGTTAAATATAATTCAGGAAAATTCTTCCAAAATCTTGGTGATAAAATGATTTATGACGACGTAGAACTAAAAGTTAATTTAACAGCAAAATAATATTTTAGAGGTCCTTCTTATCCGCTTGATTTTGAAGGGCCTCAAAATCTAAAGCTTCCTTCTTTTCATTTTCAATTTCTTTTGCACGAAACTTCTTAGACATTATAAAAAGTACGATCAAAACAATAACCATTAGTATAACAATAAACTTAGCGGGCATTCTATATCCTCGTTCTATAAATATGGGCATCAATCCGATGTGTAATAGTAAAATTCTCTGGAACCAGACTTTTTAATAATTCCATATGTTCATTATTAAAAGCGTCCACCTCTTTTCCTGAAAGAGCAGCACCAACACCACGGCAGGCCCTTATTCTCCCGCACCAGCTCTCCCATGTAAATGGAACTTGTTCATCGTATACAAAATTTCCGACCAGTTCAAAATCGTTTTGCGCCCAAATAGGGAACTTAGGTATTTCACCGGTGTAACTATGGGCTGTCCAATTTGGGTTATGTTTTAAGATGAGCTCTTCAGTTTTTTTAGCGATGTTATCAATTAGAGGCATCCAGCAAAAGTGTGAAGTTGAAAAAAGCCCATCTTTTTTTAAAAGTCTTTTTATTTCAGGAATAACTTTTTCTTTATCAAAATAAAGAAAGCACTGATTGGCCGTGATGACATCAAACTCATTGTCTTCAAAAGGAAGTATGTTTGCATCTGATGTGACAAAGTTGATATTTAAGTTTTCATCTTTTGCTAGAGAACTGGCCATAGCAATTTGTTCGCTAGAAATATCAAGAGCAGAAACAAGAGCTTTGTTTTTAGCAAACTCTCTTGCAAGTACACCTGTTCCTGTACCGAGGTCTAGAATATTTTGCCCTTCAGAGCCGATTCCATTTTCTCGCATCTTGGAATAAAAAGAAGGAGGTGGACCTGGTCTATAACGGGCGTAATCTCTTGAGGTCTTTCCCCAATCGATTGTCATTCCAGGGTCTATATCATTTAAGTTATGCATGTTTATTGTTTAGCCACTGACTATCATTTTGTCACTTTAAACATGGTAAATTACTGAAATCTAATAAGTAATCTGGCAAAAGAATTGCTCTATATAAAGGTAGACTAGCGTCCTGCTAGAAACTGTTTCCAGGAGGGAAATATGTTAATTGAAGTCGGTCCAAGAACTATCGGTAAATGTAATCTTAAATTTGAAGAATGTACGGGAAAAGGCTTTTCAATTGTTAAGAAGGTCTTATTAGCTAAAGATGGTCAAACTGCCTGGGTTTGTCAGAGTTGTTTGATTAAAAAAGTTAGAGATGACCGAAGCGAAGTAGCGAGACAACCAAATCCAATGAAGAAAGAACAAGAGCAGGAAGCTTAAAGTTCAACCCAGTATCTCTGGGTTGGCTCATCTCTTCCTTCGTTATTAATTTCATCTTGTAAGACTCCACCAACTGAAAGGATTACCTTTTGGGATCCGATATTGGTGGAGTCACAGGTGATAAGAACCTTTTCAATATTAAGATTCTTGGCAAAGGGAAGAACTGCTTTAAGCATATTTTTTCCATGCCCTTTACCCCTATATTTTTTTCTGATCTCATAACCAATATGGCCGCCAAATTTCTTTAAGGCGTCCGTCAATCTATGGCGAATATCTATTCTACCTATGAACTCATCTCCTTCTACCCACCAGTATTCAGTCGCCGCAACCCAGCCTAAGGGGAGACCAAGGCCTTTTCTCGTTTTTTCAAATTCAGCAATATAGTCATCAAATCTATTTTCTAAAAACTCTCTATCAAGATCTGGCCATAGGTCCTCTTGCTGGAACTCAAAAAGCGCTGACATATAGCTTTCTTTATATTTAGTGTTTGGAAGAACTAATCGAGGCATAGAAGTCCTCTTTCTAGCTTTTCCTTTAAGAGAAAGAATCCAAGATTATCAAAGAACATCGGTATTTCTCCAGATAGATTCATCTCTATAAGTTCTTCCATGGTAAATGATTTAAGCTCCATAACGACATCACCATCTGGGTTTGGAATTGGATCATGAGTGAGTCCCTTGGCGAGGACAAAATAGCGGGACGTATTTAAAGTGCCGTTATGATGGGCTTCGCCGATAAGCTCAAAAGTTTCGGCCCTATAACCAGCTTCTTCTTGAAGTTCTTTTGATGCATTTTCTTGCCAGGTCTCATTATCTTCTAAAAAGCCAGTAACAGGCTTCCATCTATAAGGAGTCTCCTCATGGGGTCTTTTCTCCTTCATGATCAAAATCTTGCCATCTGCGGTTATAGGAAAGGTCACCACCGCCTTTCTGGTATAGGTCTTTTCATAGACCTGCCCGTCTATTTCTTGCTCAGTAACGCTAAGTACGTAATTTCCTTTATAAACCTCTTTCATGACCTTTCTCCAGTGCATAGATTTTAGACAGTCTGTTATGAATCATCCATTTTTTACAGGGGCACCATGTAATATTAGGTGGTTATGGTGGTTATTTTTGGCATATCTCGTGCATTTAACAAAACATATAGATTTTAAATCAGAGAGGAAACTATGAGAGCGTTTAACCTTTTAGCACTTACTTTAGCCACTACCCTTAGCGTATCTGCATTTGCAGGTGATAAAGAAAGAAACATCTGTGATGACCTTATTGAGCAAGGGGCTTCTAAGTCCGATATCGCACAATGTTTTGATGCTTTTGGAAAGTCAAAATTCAGAAAACAAATGGAAAAAGAAGCTAAAGAAAGAGGCGAGCAAATCGCAGCCACTCAAGCTGAGCAAGAAAGACTTGAAGCTGAAAAGGAAGCTGATAGAAAGAAATACATTATTAAGCCTTTTGAAGGTGAAGAACTTAAATATTTAAAATTTGCACACTTTGTAGCTGTTAAGTACACGGATGAGAGCATGGGTTCTGATGAGACTGTTGACGATAAAATGACTAGCC
>JAIBDQ010000208.1 GCA_024686135.1 Halobacteriovorax sp.
GATCTGTAATCTTTCCTACGACAGATGAACAAAAGAAAATTAGTCAAAACCGAATTGAAAAAATGGGTCCCACTATTGTGACTACAATTGAAGAATTTGGTACGTTTTATGATGCTGAGACTTATCATCAAGAATATCTAGATAAAAACCCTGGTGGCTACTGCCATATCGGGCTTCATGTCTTTCAGGCCTTAAAGTCAGGGAATTATTAGTTTTTTTAAATGACTAAAACATAAGATGTTTACCTGAGTCTAATGAAAGCATAGAATGGCCTTAATGAGTTTAGACCTTCAAAAACAGATGCATTTATATAAATCAGTTGTGGATAGCCTGCCCTACTCCGCAGGTGTTTTTGATAGTGAGCTTCGCTATCTTTATATAAATAGAGCAGCTGAAAATTTGGCCACCGACCCTAAGGACCGACTTACAGCTGATGATGTCTTTGGAAAAACACCTGAAGAAGTTCTTCCTAGGGAAATCTATGAACGCTTTGTCCCCCTATTAAAAAAATCTCTTGATACCAAGGAAATTGTTATCGAGAGAGCCGAGTTTGATTTCTTTGGAAACGAAGTTGTTCTAAATTTAACTTATATCCCCATGCTCGATAAAAATGAAGAGATTGATTATATTGTTGCTTTAACTGAGGATTGGACCGCTCAAGAAAAAGAGCGTTCCGAGGCCATAGCCAACACGAAACTCGCCAGTTTAGGCCATATGGCCGCAAATATCACACACGAAATTAACAACCCAATGCAATTGATTCAACTTAGACTTTTAAGACTCGAAGAAATGGTTCGAGATTCAGAAACTAAAGAAAGTATGCTTCTTGAAATCAAAAACCTTTTAAAAACCACCGATAGAGTTAGTAAAATTGTTGAGAGTGTAAGAAGGCAAGCTCGAACGACTGGGAAAGATGAAGTATTAACGGTATCTGTACAACAGATAGTGAATCAATCTATTACCTACTCTCAAGACATGATCGAAAAAGCAAAGGCTGAGTTGAAGTTAGAAATTGAAAATGATCTAAGCGTATACTGTAACCCCCTTGAGATAGAACAAGTTTTGATAAATCTGATTAATAACTCTTGTGATGCCATTTCTCATACAGACAATCCTTGGGTTAACTTAAAAGTCTACTCTGAGGATAATTATGTTTATTTTCAAATTGTAGATTCTGGACCTGGGATAGCAAAAGAAATTCAACATAAAATAATGGAGCCTTTTTTCACAACCAAATCGAAGGGCACAATTGAAGGCACTGGCCTCGGTCTTAATTTATCAAAAACTTTAGTTCAAAGAAATAATGGGCAATTAAAATTTCTCCCAGAAATGGAAAATACAACATTTGAAGTTCGGTTTATTAAAGCATAAACCAAACTTCAAAAGACTTTAGCTTAATTGCGGCAATAACCTCTTCTAAAGTATTCATCACAAACACGCGTAGAAGAACAATCATCACCCATCATACGGATATAACCTCTTCGACAAGCTCTTCTTTCACCACGATCAACAGTAACTTCGAACTCTCCAGATTTAACAACAGTCTTACCTTTAAGAATCTTATAAGAGATTTTATTAACACCCATGTCTAAAAGAGGTCTTTGAAGAAGCGTTCTGATCCAAAGGTTTATGGCCTTAGATTTTGTTCCCTTAAATTTACCTTTTTTAGTTCTGGTTTTTCCAGACTCGTGAGTGGCCGTAACAACAAACTTATTTGCATCTAGGCTTTGCTCAGTTACAAGTTTTGTATACATGGTTGGAGTTAGCCCATACGCTGAGCAATAGTATGAACGAGTTGAAGAATCACAACTAGCTGTTACGGACCCTTCAAAAGTAATATGTGAATAAGAATTACCGTGCTCAAATCCAGCACCGGCCACTGAAAAGCTTATTAGAGCTGCAATCATAATAGAGATTATTTTCATCATGTTTCCTTCCTTAGATATTGAATTTTTTAAATTTTATCGAGGTTTCTGCACTTCGCCTAGGGCTTACCAGCAATTTCAATGATATTGCCACTAGGGTCACAGAACTGAATACCGGCGAATTCTCCATCAAATTCGCCATACTCCATCACCATTTCAACACCTTTATCAACGAGCTTATCTCTGGCATCTTTGACGCCGTTTGCTGCATTAAGACAAAAAGTTGTGTGGTTAAAGATCTCAGCTGGAGATTCTCTTCTTTGGCGGTCCCCCTCTAAGTACAGCATAATCTCAGCGCTTTTATGCTCCATAAGAACACCTGGCTCCATATTTTTCGTCTCAGAGAAGCCTAAGATATCCCTATAGAAGCTCACGCCTTCATCTAGATTGTGAAGGTAGACTGTTAATACATTTAATCCATTAATATCAATCAAGCTCATAGGTTCTCCATATTGTAGATAAGCTTCAATATACTGAAGGATGCATCTTGTTACCACCACAAAAAATTCACATGTTAGAAGCAACCTAAGTAGACGAAAGTCTTAGCCCGTCAAATGTAAGACGATTTGATTATCCAATTATGTTTGGCAGATGGTGGAATAACTCGATAGAAATTTGGTTCGCGCAAAAGGTGCCTGGGGAGGCACAAGGGGAGAAGAAATGAAATCAATTATCTTGCTAGGAACGATGTTCCTAAGTTCTACATGTTTTGCATGGGGACCAACCGGTCATCGTGTTGTCGGCCAAATCGCAGAAAATCATCTTAAGCATTTTGTTAAAAAGAGGGTCAAGAAATTATTGGATGGTGAATCTTTAGCACGTGTTTCAAATTGGCCCGATAAGATAAAATCCGACCCGGACAACTATAGTTATACTT
Source organism: Halobacteriovorax sp. (assembly GCA_024686135.1). Lineage (GTDB taxonomy): Bacteria > Bdellovibrionota > Bacteriovoracia > Bacteriovoracales > Bacteriovoracaceae. The sequence continues at coordinate 2,803 of JAIBDQ010000208.1, forward strand.
ACCGTTGGCACTACACTGATTGGGCCGACACAAGTTTTGAGTATAATAGAACCACTAACAATGGCGATCTGGTTAAGGCCATTGAAGATAATTACAAAGTATTAAAAGATAAAAAGGCCTCAAAAGCAGAAAGAGCTTTTGCTCTTAAGTTTTTAGTTCACCTTGTTGGGGATATCCATCAACCTCTTCATGTAGGTAACGGAATTGACCGAGGTGGAAATCGATGCCGAGTTGTCTATCAGGGAGAGGAAGTAAACCTCCATAAACTCTGGGACGAAAAGCTCATCGAGTTCACAAGGCTTAGCTTTACTGAATACGCTAATTTTATCGATATAAAGAAAAAGAAAGAGTACAAAAAAATGCTTGGTGGATTTGCCTTAGATTGGGCCAAAGAATCCGCTGAGCTTAGACCAAAACTATATCCAGAGGAAGTTCCTACCGTTGGTGCCCAAAAAGATCTTATCTTAAAGAACTATTGTAATAAGGAACTAAACCTTCCTACAGAGCAACTACCTAAGATTGGTTATACTTATGGTTATAAGCTTATTCCATTAATGGAAAGAAGAATGCTAGAAGCAGGTATTAGACTGGCCCATATGATTAACGAGGCTCTATAAGTTTTCAGATTTAATCATTTCCATTTCATTATCAGATAATCCTTGGGTTTGTAAGAACTCAAGGATCAAATCTGTTTTCTTTTTACAGTATTCATCACCATTCTTAGATTTCTTTGCAAGCTTTTGTTTTAGGTCCCTATAGCGTTTATGATCTTTGGGGTGTTCTTCCAGGTGTTTCTTTAAGAGGATATGGTTCTTAAAAGCTATAGAGTCTTCTAAAATTACATATAGATTATGCTTAATCTCAGTATCATTTTTATATTTGAAGTTTTCTCTATCCGTTATTCCAAGATTTCCTCTATGCTCATAACCGATACTTTCTAGGGCCGCTTTAATTTGATCAAACTGCTTAAAATCTTCTACGACGATATCAATATCAATCACTGGTTTGGCTACCATACCTTCAATTGAAGTGCTCCCCACATGACAAATTCTTTTTGCGATACCTGAAACACATGGCCATATATTAGCTTCTAGCCTCTTATACCAATTTTTCCATTGTGGATTATAATCTTTAACTTCAACTATTTGGTTCATTCAAATTCCAATAGAAACTGCCGGGGATTGTTCCCAGACAGCTTAATTTTAATCCTTCTTTTCAAAGAAGTCTGCTAAGAGTTAAAAAAAAATGAAATATTAATTTTTCACTTATTTAGAGTCATATTGGTGTTGAAGTCGGCGGGCCTCAATAAGAAGTGCTTTACCACGAAGTTCCTTTTCAACCTTCTGTCCCTCTTCTTCAAGATCTTTAATTGTACGTATAGCTAAAACTAAGTTAGATACTCCACGCTCTCCGCCCTTTTTGAAAACTTCTTGAATTATCGTCACTATTTCCTTTCGCTCAGCCTCTGGAAGCTGGTTAAGTTCCTCATTACTAAGATGAAGAACCTCTTTGATCCCACTTTCCAATTGATACTGAACAGCTTCTTCTACAATATTCTCTCCCTGACTTTTAAAAGTGAGAACACGTCCTCTTATGCTAATAACATTATCAAATGTTTTTTTAATACTTACGCCAGCTCCAGCCGCCTTTGTCGCTGCATCTGCAATTCGTAAGAGATCGGAACCGGGAACCATAACGCCAAAAAGAATCGCGTACTTTTTGTCATTATAATATTCTTCAATTTGTTCACAGTTAGTCCTATCACCGGTTCCCGTGTAGCAGGATGCCTTAGCGAAATCTTCGTTTTGGTAAGCCTTTACTCCAAAGTAGGCGCTCACTCCAGTTAAAGCATACCAAGAGCCCATTAGGACTTTTCCGGCTAAAGGAGCGGCACCTATTGGACCCATAAATACAAACCCTCCAATAATA
>JAIBDQ010000065.1 GCA_024686135.1 Halobacteriovorax sp.
GGTTAATATGTTTGAGATCTCAAGTAGACCAATAAATCATGACCAGCTAGCGGCGAAGTTAAACGATCCTCGTGCAGGGGCCATGGTTTTTTTTGATGGGAGAGTTAGAAATCATAACGATGGTAGAAATGTAAGTTCTCTTGAGTATCAATGCTATATAGAGATGGCAGTGAAAGAAGGCAGCAAAATTGTTAATGAAGCGATTGAGAGATTTGATATACATGACGCTTTTTGTGTTCATAGAGAAGGTCATCTAAAGATTGAAGAAGTGGCGGTTTGGGTTGGCGTATGTTCTTCTCATAGAAAAGAGGCATTCGAGGCCTGTCAGTATATTATTGATGAAGTTAAGTTCCGAGTTCCCATGTGGAAAAAAGAACATTACGTAGAAGGTTCGGCCGTATGGGTTGAGTGTCACCGCTGCAATGAGCATGCCCATGTCTAAAAGAGATTTTTATTCAAGACAAACAATCTTAAGTAATATTGGTCAGGAAGGACAAGATACGCTTGGGAAAACGAAGGCCCTAATTATTGGTGCAGGAGGTCTTGGTCACCCTATAGGTCAATATTTAGCTGCTGCGGGAGTGGGGGAAATAACCATTGTCGACTTTGATGTTGTTGAAGAAAACAATATGAACCGTCAAGTTTGCTTCACTCATTCAGATATTGGGAGACCTAAATCCCGTGTTCTCAAAGAAAAGTTATCGGCCCAAAATCCTTATATAAAGGTTTTAAGCCGAAGAGAAAAGATCACCTCAGATAATGTTTTAGAGATTTCAGGAGAAGCTGATATCGTTTTTGATTGCTGCGATAATTTTAAGACAAAGTTTTTACTTCATGATGCTGCTTATTTATTAAACAAAAAGCTGGTGCAAGCTTCAATCTATCAATTTGAAGGACAGCTTCAGGTTTTTGATTTTTCAATGGATAAAGATAGTGGATGTGCTCGCTGTTTATGGGCAAAAGTCCCTAGTCCCAATTGTACTGGAACTTGCCAAGATTCTGGAGTCATTGGCGCCGTTGCCGGAAGCCTTGGAACTCTTCAGGCCATGGCCGGGATAAATCTAATCCTAGGTATTGGAACTAACCTCCAGAACCTAACTACCACTGTCGATCTCTTAAATTTTGAAAATAATAAGATTCGTTGGAAAAAGGACAATAATTGTCCTCTATGTTCTAAAAATGCCACTATCAAAAAGATAGAAGAAAGATTCTATGATGCTCGAGAGCTGTTTGAGTTAGATCATATACCAGATGAAGATTTTACTCTTATCGATATTAGGGAGTTTGAAGAATTGGAGGAAGACTCATTCAGAGGATCCTTACATAGACCTATGTCTGAATATGATAATTGGATTAATCTATTAGATAAAGACAAAAACTATCTGTTTATTTGTTCTAAAGGGGTCAGGAGCTCTAACTTAGTTAAAGAGCTCGTGACCGCTGAATATAAGAATTGTTTTTCTCTCTATGGGGGCCTTTCGACCCTAGAAGAGACTAGAAGTAGATCTTAGCTAAGTAGTCGGCTAATTTTTTTCCTGCTGCAATATCGGTAGGAAAGTGAACTCCTCCAATCATTCTATACTTGGCCGAATCATCCGCTTTTTGAAAGAACCGAAATTTACGCTCAGGATACTTTTCAGAAAGGGCGTAGGCCATAATCCTAGCGATCGAAGTATGTCCGCTTGGGTAACTTTGATTTGGCGAAGATTCTTTAATACAAGTTTCAATTTGATTCGGAAAACGAGCAAAAGGTCTCTGTCTTTTAAAGAACTTCTTAGCCTGTTTAGTCTTAAGACCTCCGAGGACTAAGTACTTATAAAACATAAAAGTGTTCTCAATAACTTCAGCATCAGATAGAGGTCCGTGCTTTCCACCAAATAAACTTTTTAAAGTAACGCTTTCTTCAGATCTTGCTTCTTCGCATTCACCTTCAGTTCTGCTTTCTTGTAGTTCTAAAAGATATTGTAGATCCATCATCTCTTCCACTGATCCAACTGCCGGTGGGTTTCCAAGTATCTTTACCCAATCTTCAGCAAAGGAAGCAGATGTTAATAGAAAAAAGACGGCCGTGATTTTAATCAGATTCATAAACTTCTCCTTAAGTATTTAAAAATGGTAACAAAGAAATTCTAGTAAACCTAGGAGTGTTAAGCTGATGGCGCGTCGCAAAGGGATTGAAAAAACGTTTTACTTAAAGCAATCGGAGGGCAAAAAGATAGGTTCACCTTTTGGATCAAGCATTGAGCCTTTTATGGACTTAGAAGGAGCAGAATAATATTTTCGATAGAGTCTTCCAGCGTCTTTACGAAGAAGGTTTTCCATATAAACAGCGCGGTATTCAATGACCGGTTGAAATTCAAGACCATCACCTTTAATCATTCTTCGATCAAGTAAACCTCTTATAGAATCATAAGCATGATAAAGCTCGTGTCCTAAGGCGATATGTGTGGGAGTTCCTCGTATAACTCCATCCGCTTCCATGGCCGAGTATTCTTTTTTAGAATCCCAATTCACAAAGCCGCCACTTCCAAATTGATCAAAAGCAATACGATCAACTTGTAGTCGATTTGTTATAAATGTCGATAGGGCGCCGGCCTTATTGATTCCAAACATAGGTCTTTCATTAAAGCTTCTTGGGTCAAAACGATTCCCTCCAGATTTAATCCAAAGCGGATAGGGACTGGCCATCAACTTTTTAATTAAAACTCTTCCGTTACTTGAGCTTTCAAGTTTCGCGATGGCCTTAATCACTTTCTTGGCAAAGCGATCTTTTGCTATAAGGCCTTCTTCATATGTTAAGATTTTCTTTGTAGAGGTAATTATCTTTAGTGAGTCTTGTTTTGGGTTTTGGAATAAATCTAGTCCAAAAAGCTCATCCTTTAATACACTACAATGATAGGTCTCAAGAAAACTTTCTTCTTTATTCTGCATTTTGAGAAGTTCTGCCGTTGTTCTTTTTTTGTTCGATTCAAAAAAAGAGACATAGGTATAGTCTAAGGCGACTACACCTGTACTAAAAGCAAAGCTTCCAAGAACAAAAAGTGATTTTAAAGTACTACTAATCAATGATCTGATAAAAAGAGCAATTTGCTGTAACCGTGCAAGATTCAGCTTCTTGTTCTTCTTCTAAATAGTCTGCTTTAACATCTAGGACACGAAAAATATCTTCTCTCGATTTTGCTATACAGGCCTTATAAGCATTTACTCCAGCCTCGCCGCATGTTGCACTTGTAGCAGACACTTCTACTTCAACGTCTCCGGCATAAAGTGATGAACAAATACTTAGAAAAGCGATAGAAGCCACTATCAGTTTTTTCATAAATTCCTCCGCATGTTTATTGGAGGAATATGCCATAAAAAGGGCCTATAACTTAATTAGGCCCTTCTCATCGTAATTATTTCAGTCTCTAAGTACCTGTAAACTAAACCAGACCCTCAAAGCGGCTCACGGCCTTTTCAACAATATCTAAAGATCCCTGCCAAAAAGCCTTTTCTTCAATGTTTTTGTTTAGATGCTTTTTAATTAAATCTACCGCATTCATCGAACCGGTATCTCTTAAAATATTGGTATAGAGTTCGTTAAAGTTATCACCATGATTATCTTTTTCAGCGTAGATACCTAAGCTAAAGAGGTAACCAAAGAGGTAAGGGTAGTTATAAAAACCAATTGAGCTAATTGAGAAATGTAGTTTAGAGGCCCAGTACATATCATCATACTCGCTAAGGGAGTCCTCATACCAAAGCTTCCAAGAATCATTCATCATGGACTTTAATTCACTTGCTGGAATATTAGCTTCTTTTCTTTTTTCAACCATTTGTTTTTCAAATTCAAAACGAGCAGGGATATTACAAAGCATGGCCGCAGCTGATTCAGCGTCTTGCCAAGTAATTTCAAATTTATCTTTATCTGTTTTACAGTTTTCAAAAAGATAATCACGAACCAGAGTTTCTCCAAAAATCGATGCTGTCTCTGCTGTGGTCATCGCATAGTAGGTGCTAACAACCGGCATATCTCTCATTACCCAGTTGTGATAGGCATGACCAATTTCATGAGCTAGGGTCAGAACATTTCCAATACTTCCGTCAAAAGTCATAAAGACTCTCGGCTCTCTTATATTAGTAAAGCCTGTGCAGTAAGCTCCAGGTGATCTAAATTCTGAAGGCCTTGAATCTATCCAGTTCTTTTTATACATCATCTGAGCAAAGTCGCCCATTTGAGGTGTCAGTCTCGAAAAGGCCTCGCTAATTAAATCAATAGACTCTTTTAGGCCATAAACTTTTCCTTCTCCGGCCATCATTGGGGCAGGTGCGAGAATATCCCAAGGTCCTAACTTATCAACCTTCATGCCTTTTGCCATGGCCTTCAGGGCGCGCTGACCAACTGATCTGTTTTCATAAGTTGTTCCCATTAAAGAGTTTAAAGTTTCTCTGTTGATATGGGACTGATGACAAGAAATATCTAAATAATGAAGATCTCTTTTTTTAGAGCGAAGAGAATTATTTTCAAGTCTCCATCCATTGATAGCATTTAAAATAGCGGCACTACTTTCTTCGTGATTTGTCCATGCTTCTCTAATAGAGTGGTAAGCGCTTATTCTTTTGTTACGGTCATTTTGTCTTAGCAAGCTTGAAGCGCTGGCCAGACCAAGCTTTTCTCCGTCGACCTCGCAAACAAGCTTTCCAGAAATAGCGTTATAAAGATTTCCCCAAGCATGAAGACCGTCAGTAGAGAGTCCTTTGATAATTTGCTATTCAGAATTATTAAGCTGAAAATCAGACATCTCTCTTCCATAGCGAAACTGAAACTCCCAGGCCTTTAATTCTTCATGATTAATAAGCTCTTTAAGCTGAGACTCACTAATTCTATCGATAAATATCTCAATTGGTGTCGAGGCCTTTCTAAGATTAGTACTAATTTTTGATACTCGAGATAAAAGGGCCACGGCCTTCTCATCTTTTGCGTTGGTAGAAGTAATACACCTAGCAAAAGTCGCGATGGTTCTTAGCTGTATTGATAGGGCATGTTCTTCTTTAACAAAGTTTTGAACCGTGCCAATAAGTGAGTTTGCCTTATTTTCTAGGTCTTCAAGAGCAGGTAGAATTTCTTTAGAAATACTTTCTAGCTCATCAGTTTTCTTTATAACTGACTCTAAGTCCTGTTCAATTTTACTGTCATCAAGGGAAGAGTAAATATTTGAATTATCCCAAACTGTATTATCATTTACTGCGTTGCTCATAAGATCTCCTATTTAGGCCTTAGCCTATAGGAAAAAGCCTTCCTAGTGAATAGCGAGGCGCACAGAAATTTGGGTCACTAGAAGGCTAAAATTTAGAGATAGAATTAGGGCTTAAGTATCAGTAATTATTGACCATTTACTTATGGGGTCAAAGATACTTAGGAGTAGGCTCATCTTAATGAGATTATAGACAAATAACTTAGTCCGAAGCCGATTGTTCCGATAAGGTATTGATGAAGAAACTGGCAGTTATATTATTCATTCTGAGCTCAAACGCTTCTGCGAATTTGGATTGCTTGCCGCTTACTTTTAATCAAGAGCAGGTTCTCTCCTTAACAAAAAAAGTCACAAAGCCTCTAGTGCTAGATCCAAAAGTTGCTTCTGATATATTGATTAATACATTTTATCAAAATTGTGATGCTGCCAAACTTCCTCCATACGATATTTTAAGAAAGGGTGAGATGCAGGGATACGAACTCGAAAAACATCCTTGGAACGGGGGCTCTGCTTCAAAGGTTGTTGATGCTGAAGCGGCCATGAACTCTCAGTATTATGTTAACTGCAAAGAAAAATCTAAAGAAGGCTGTAAGAACTTATGTGATACTCCGCCTACCTATATCTGGGGAGGTAAGGGTAAATATTCTAAAGACGGCGAAGTAGATATCTTTGAAAATGAAAATAGCATTGAAAAAATTGCTAAGCATCCTGGGATTGATTGCTCCGGTTTTGTGAATGCGGTTTTTGCCATGTCGGGACTAAAGGTTAGAACTGATATGAAGACAAGAGAAGTGGCCTCTAAGACACCGGCCAGGTGGTTTATGAATGAGAGCACCTGTTTTGATAGAGTAGATGCGGGTAGTGAGCTAAAGCCAGGTGATGTTATTGCATGGAAAAAGCATATTGTTATGGTCGATAAGGTGACTCCAGATCCTTTCGGGATAGATCATATCAAAAGTCATAAAGATTGCAGAAGTTCAAATATAGACCCTCTTAAAATAAAACTAGTTGTTTCAAATAGTCTTGGTGGTATCAATGATGAAAATAAAGATAAAAAGTTTGATTCAAATGACTTATTTGGAGATAAAAAAATAAAAAGCACAAATGTACCTCTTACTGGTGTTGGGATCGGGGTATCTAAGGTTCCTCTCGGTCATTTGGCCATGAAATACCCATCACAGATTATGGAGCTTGCAAAGACTGCGTGCTTAGCTAAGTTTGGAAAGAAAGGGAAGAGGAGTAAAATCCAAGTTACCAGACATAAATTGGCCGGTAAAAAAGATATACCAGGGTCACATGCTTGTTTGGAAAAAATGGAAGATCGGGTTAAAGTTAAAGGAGTAGAATGTTTAACAAAAAATTGCAACTTCTGATTCTCTTCTTTCTTTGTACATCAGCTTTCGCTGGTTACCCAAAGAAATGCCCAACTCCCAAGGAGTTAGCTTCCACTTTATTGAAAATGGAATTTTATGGAAGGCGAAGTCACCAATATTCTTCTTGTTTAAAAAATATAAAAGATAAGGCGATTTGGATAAGACCGGAGCAAAATGACGAGGGGCTAACTAAGCCCGCTAGAATCATCTCTTGGCTAGATGATTATTCAAGCGTGAAGATTACCTCTGTGGTTGAAACTGATTATCCAGAGCGCTACGAGGTAAAGTTTACTTACAAACTCGGAGGCGTGGCCACCCAGTCGGATAAAATGATCATCGAAACCTTTGAAGGTAATACCAAAAAAATGGCAGGCTGTGCTGAGATTGTTACTCCTCCAGAGAGTCTAGTTCTTGTTAAGGCCTGTAAGAAATGACTCGATTTTACTTTATTTTAGTTGTTTTAATTAGCTTATCTTTTCATTTGAATGCTGAGACGATCGAATTTAAGGGAAGCGGTAAATTTGATCTGGCTCAAATGAAAAAATCTTTTAAAGTTCATAAAGTTGATATTTACAATTATTCCACGAGATCATTTGAAAAATACCATGCCTTTTCAATGAAAGAGATCTTGGATTCCAAATATAGTAGAAATAAGTGGAGCAAATATCCATTTATTAAAATTACTTCGAATGATAAATATATGCCAATGGCTGAGGTTTATAAGTTTCTTGAAAGGGAGCCATTTCTAGCTTTTGAGAGGTATGATGGTAAGCCTTTTACTACGATGAGTGGTTATAAAGATGTGATTTCAAAACTTGGACCTTATTATCTTATATGGAAAGAAAAGTATGAAAAGAACAAGGTGGCTCAGAGACGGGATCATTGGGCCTTTGGTATAATTGGCTTTGAGCTGGCAGATAATCCACCAAGTAAATTTATTCCAAGTAAAGAGGTTCATGAAGATATAACCTGGGGTTATAAAAACTTTTTAAAACAGTGTATAGCCTGTCATCAAATAGACGGTTACGGTAGTCCTAAAGATGGTGAACTAATCTCAAATGGCTTAATTGATAGTAAAACCGACATATGGCTTAAGGCCTTAATCTCAGACCCAAAGTCAGTTAAAAAAGAAACGCGAAAAGATCCCTTTCCTTTAAAAATTGATGGTAGAACAACTAGAATTAAGAATATTATCAAGTACCTTCGCTTTATAAGTAAGAAAAAAAAGAAAAACTATCGAAAGTCCAAAACAAAGTCTTTAGATAAACTCTTAGATGAAGCCAATTAAAGATCTATTTCTTCGCATACCCTATATAGGAAATAAGCGTCGATTTAGTGAATTCAAATTTAAAATCAGGATGAATTCTTCTCTTTAAGAGTGAACTCCAAAAGCTCCACTTAGAGAGAACTGGTTTAATCCCATGCATATGTACAACTTTTAGTTTTGCTAAAGTACACATCTTTTCAAGCTCTTTAGGTGAGATAAAGAGCCTAAGAATATGAAGGTGTTTAGGTGTCTTTGGAAGGAACCACTCAACCAGTTTAATGACTACTAAGTAGGCCAAAATATTTTTACTAAAAGTATGAAAGAAAAATACGCCACCAGGTTTTAGGACTCTTTGCGCTTCTTGTATGACTCTAACTGGCTCTTCCACATGCTCAAGAAAATCCATGGCAGAAACCACGTCAAATGATTCATTCTCAAAAGGAAGCTGGTAAGCATCTCCGTATAGATAATTAACAGAATTTGTTTCATCGTACTTTTTAGCGATTGCTAGACTTTCATTGGACATATCGAGGCCGCTTACACTATGACCAGCTACGGCCATGGCATTACTTAAAAAACCAGCCCCGCAACCAACATCTAGAATATCTTTTTTACCAGGGCCTAAGGTTTCAAGAATTGTCTCAATCACCCAAGGATTTTTTATTTTACTCTCAGCACGTAGTAGAGCGATAGGGTCATCGTCGGCCGTATGCCAACCTTCACCTAAGTCGTGATAGTATTCGTTGTTGACTTGAACTTTCTCCAAGGTACGCTCCAGTATAAGATTTGATAGGTTAAAAAACAGCTAACGATTATAGTTTGAACTTTTATAAATTCTTTAAAGCTAGTTAGCGCTTCTGCATTTAAATATTCAGGGAATTGTCCGCCATACCAATAGGCCATTAACACGGTTAAACCAATGGGGTGTATAACAAAAAGCATCGCATGGAGCCACTGTTCGGCGGGAGGGGACTGTTCGCTATGAATAAATTCATCTTTAGTTATAAAGAGACAAGAGAATATAGCAAGACCTAGGTAAATACTTAAATTAGTAGGGTTAGGCTGCTTATTTATCACAAAAAGATAGCAAGCTAAAACGGTGATGGTATCTAGGGGATGACCTAGCCTCTCCCAAAGGGGGAGACCTCTTTTATGATGAAAATAGAATTCATCAAAAAAAGTTAATCCCGCTTGAACTATAAAAGGGGACATTAATAAGATGAGAACGGGGCTCAACATTTAACACCCATAAAACCCGCTACGGTTAACCCAGGGCCGAAGGCCACACTGAAGATATTTGTTCCAACTTTTACTTCGTTTGAATCTATAATCTCTTTCCAAACATGAGGTAGGGTGGCTGAGGACATATTTCCGCGCTCATGAAGAACATCTAGTGAGAATTGAACTTGTTCTGTCCTTAAATTAAGGAGTTCGCAAATCTGTTCAATAATCTTTGGTCCACCTGGGTGGATGGCAAAGATCGTCTCATCTTTATCTTTATCAAAATCTAAACCAACACTTGAGAAAAGCTCCCTCGTGTAAGTCTCTAGATTTTCTTTAATTAAAGTAGGTACATTACGGTGAAGAGTCATTTCAAGATGGGATTCACCAAATCCCCAAGTCATGGCATTTCCAGAGTCAGGAACAATCTGCTCTTTCATCGAAAGCACCTCAATACCGCTTAATGCTTTTTCTGTATGCTCTAGGCTATATTTGATGGCGCCATCAGCAAATAGGGTTTGAATAACCGTTTGCTCTGGGCTCTGGGCAGAAATATCAAAATGGTTCGAGCAAAGCTCCGTGTGAACGATATCAATTCTATCTTTCTCTTCCATGGCCTTAGCTACTTTAATCGCCGGCATGGCAGCGTAGCAGCCCATATGGTACATATGAGTGATACCGGTCTTAGTAGACCACTCTTTTTTAGGGATAATCTTCTGTCCAGCACTAGGGGAGACGTATCCAGTACAGGTTACATGGAGAATCTCATCCGGAGCATGAGTTTCTTTTGCAAAGAAACGCTCAAAAACGCCATCAACTGTCTTTTGATAAAACTTAGACCTCTCCTCGAGGTTTGGTTTAAATCCATTCTCCTTTTTAAAGAGAGTTAAGTTATCAAAATTTAGTTCACCGAAGTCATTACAAAAGAAGGAGCGCTTTGAAATCTTCTTTTCTTTCACAGCAAACCTTTGAAGGATTCTCTCGTCAAATGTATCTGGTGTTGCAATAGATTGGGTTTTAGCGAGCCAATGAGAGACCTTATCTTGCTCAACTTCATTATCAGGCTTTTGGATCTCAAAATTGGTTAATATGCTTTTCATTTTTAATACCTTTTCGTACTAGAGAGATCACCTTATAGACCCCTTTAAGGGATATTCTTTGATAATTTGTGCTTTAGGTAAAGGATTACATACTAAACAGGGCCTAGACGTAACCAAGCCCCGTAGAGATGTAAGTTTTTAGTCACTTTGTTTAAAAACTGCCAACAAAAAGAGGAAACGAAAAATTTAAAGTAAAAATACGTCAAAAATTGTTCAAACTTTTTACGAATTAGGTGGAGACTTGATTTTGATTTAAAGTTTATTCATTACTAAAACCAATGAGGAGATTTTGAGTTGAAGACAATGATTAGCCTTTTTATTTCTTACCCAACTCAAAATTATAAACCCCATTATATTACCTGTTTCTTTTTGGCTCGGACCCTAATTCCTCCCGAGCGGTAATCCAGCGGCACCTGCGTTTAGATTACTAATTTTTACATTTTGAGGAATACACCTATGCACGCATTGATTGGATCTTTTTTATACTTCGTTTTACTTTTTAACTACGCCTTTGGAGACTCTACTGATCGTCCTAGCCGCGCCTTTAGAAACGATAAATTCTCCGTTCCTTCTGATTCTGATAGCATCGACCCGCTATGCATGGAAGAAGATAGCTCTACTTTTTATCAAAAAGAGCTGGGACTGATATAAAACGACCTAGTTTTTCTTCGTAAATATAGAGAGTATAGTGCAAATGGGGGATATAAGAGACTCCTGAGTTTCCTACCAGCCCTAGGCTTTGTCCGATCTTAACCTCATCACCAATATTTACTTTAATAGTGTCTTTTTTAAAGTGAACTAGAGATAGGTAGAAGGGGTATTGAATCTTTATTGTAAGATAGTTATTAACCTTCCCAGAAAGATCTCCTGTAAGGTTTGGGCTTGCCGGATTATCCGGTTGGTTTGATACCTTACCAACAACTGTTCCCTCAATGGGGGCAAGGACCTCTTCATTAAAAATATAGTAATCCGTTAGAAAAGAGCCATCACCAGTATGCTGCTTTCCTTGTTCATCAAGAATGCCTAGGTCCCAAGCAAAATTTCCAAACATTCGCTCAAACTTATGATGCCCATGATTGCCCGTTAGGACGGCCTGGTTTTTAACAACCTCGCTTCTGAAGACAATATTATGATCTCTTAAATACTTTCTATATTTTGAAGCGGAAAAACCAAGAAGCCTGACTTTGGAGATCTTAGCATATTCAAGCATTTCGAACTTAGCTTTTCCATCTACTGATTTAAAGAGAAGAAGGTATTTCTTAGTCGCTTCTGTTGATTCTTCATAAAACCAGCGATCTTCGTAGAGTTCAATAACCTCACCCGAGACTCTTAAACCGGTTTTGGTAGTGGCACTTACAAAGACAGCACTGTAGGCGAATTGGCTGATAAAAAAGGCAATAACGGTTAATAGAGCTTTCATAAAGGCACTTTTACCATAACCATGGATTTTTCCAAGGACCCCTGTAACTCTGGTTCGTCACGAGGTGTTTAAAGTTTAGGCAACGAATTTGAAACCATGTAAATTAAGCTACAAAACTCACTAAATAGCCTTTTAACAAAAGATTTCTAAAACTTATCATTGTGGTCATGAAATCAGGTCAATTACGACTCGGCTCTAGATTACTTTAAGTCGGTTTATTTATCCTGATAAGTTATGTAAATGTTTCAAAAAAGGTAGGTTTCAAGAGGTTGAAACAGGGTTTTGGGATATATAGAGGTGCTTGCTAAATTAAACAAAGTTGCTGCGATGAAAGCTTTATTTCTTTTTTTTATAATTCTGACTGTCAGCTTTGATGCTAGCTCCTATGAGTCTAATTCAGAAGGTGTCGTTTCAAATAAACATGATCAAGAGTTTCAAGAAAAGCTTAGAAAATACTTTTATACCAACAAAAAACTAGATTCAAAAAAACTAGAATCTCTAATTGAAGAGACCGAGCAAAAAAGAAAGGCCCTTAGAAACTCTGTTTTTCTATACGAGAAAACCAGGTATATTGAAAAATATCATTTGACTGATGCCGAAGCGACAAAGAAAGCTAATAAAAGAATTAAAAAGAACAAGACAATTTTATTTGCCTTTGATCTTGTAACAAAAAAATCTAAAAAACTTTTGGCTAAAAGAAATCAATTATCTGATATCGAAATCGAAAATTATGCTTCTGAAATCTTACTTTTTTTGACCGCCACTAATACCGTTAAGAATTTTACCATTACCTGGGAGATTACAGAGCGTTTAAGCGATGTTATTAGGAACTTTTATAAGTTAAAGCTAGAGGACTCAAAAGAACTTCAGGCATCAAATCTTTTAGATGAGCAAAACAACTTTCTTTCACAAGAAGAATTAAAAAAACTTCGAAGTGAAGGAGAAGATCTCTCCAAGTTAAATCCACCGAATAGTGCTTTTTGGAATAATAATAAAGTTGAGAAATACAATCCCCTTAAGGAAAAATATAAAGGTAAAAAGATCTTTCCTAAAAAAGACGTCGTCTTTAATTACGAAAGATTTGGAAAAGGGGCAGTAAAAATTAAAGCCTATTATGAAGAGCTCGATGAAGGAGAGCTCAAAGAGCGTGATGTCACCATTAAGCTTGGCAAAGAAGTTAACTCTCAGCTTTTCTCTGCCCATTTAGCAAGAGCTGTAGGTTATCCAGCCATTCCAATGGTTTTTAGAAAGAACCTAAGGCTAAAAATTGGAAAGCTTAGCTATCAGCAGTTTATCTCTGCTTGGAAAGAAAATCATGGAACTGGGGACTTCAATCCTTCAGGGGTATTTGAATATGAGCCAGAAACTAATACCGTTATCTTAAAAGAGTGCTTTTTAGAAGTTTATCCAAAGACCGGGAAAAAATATGCTAAGTTAGGACCCTTTAGATCTGGTAGAAACGGTTTTAGAAATAGAAGAGAATACCGCGCCCTTATTTTATATATGGCCATGGTCGGAGCCTCTGATACTGGCGATCGAAATATTCGAGTAGACGCCTACAAAGACAAAAAATCTAAAGAATGGAAGCCTCTGTATTTTATGAATGATACTGGCTACTCAATGGGAACCTGGTACTCCGGGTTTAATCCGCTTGTTGTAAATCAATACGTTGATAAAGTCGTTTGGGATAAGGGCGATAAAGTCTGGCTAACTTATTTTCAGCAAGGACCAAATCCAAAAACCTTTAGAACAGTCACAGCAACTGATATTAAATGGCTGGCAAGACGTTATGCCCGCTTAAGTCATCAACAAATTGTAAATATGGGTCTATCAGCGGGGATTCCAAGCTATCTTGCGGAGCTTTATGCTGAAAAGATTAAAAGAAGAATTAATGGTCTAATTAATGTTTTCAAATTAGAGAATAAAAAACTACCGATAATTTCCTATAAAGAATTAAGCAAGAAGTACCCAAATGAAATTAATGAGAAGGGCAAGCTTAAAGATAAGGCCGATGATGTTGAAGATAGAGTGACTTGGTATAACGGCTTTAGAGAAACACTAGGTGAAATCATCACGGTTAATGGAACGAACTTAATTTCATCAACTTTAAATAATCTTTTATCCTTAAATTTTGATCTACTAGACCTTGGAACTCGCTATAATCTAGGAGATATGAGGCACGGGAGCTTTAAATTAGGAACAAGTAGAACAGTTAATATAAATGTTCACCACGGCGAAGGACAGCGCCGCTTTATTGTCGAAGACTCCTATGACCTAAGTATTCCCGTTGGATATTTTTTAAATAGAGGAGCAAGGTTAGGGGATGATATTGATATCTCTCTTCCTGTTGGCTTCTTTGTAAATTACACATTTAAATATTTTCATTCATACCCATCCCTAAAAGAAGCTTCAAAGGCAAATTTCTTTAGACGATTTAATCCTTGGGATATTGCTGACATAAAAGAAAATCTAAAGATTGGTGAGACGATTCATATCAAAAAGTCACTCGGCATGACCGCTGGTGGAATAAATGCAGAGATAAATGAAAATATTGGGGCCTCCTTAAATGCCTTAAAATTTTCTAAACTTTCACTCAAAGAAGTCTACCTTCAAAGATACTCTAATAAGGTCTTAGAAGCCGTTGTCGTAGATAATAAAGTAAATTCCGTATCCTCTGGCCTTAATGCCTCCTTTTATATTGGGGTAGGTGTAAACACAGGTAAGTCGTGGACTGATAGAACCTATAAGTATTTTAATTTCGAGTTTGATAAAACTCCTAGCGATGTAACTCAACAAGTATTTGAAGCCATATTAGATGATAGCAAGAGTGTCGAGTCTCTTAGTAGCTCAAACAATATCATCATCAATGAAAAGCTAACAAATTCTTATAAGAATAGTCATTTTCTAGTTTGGCGATATCATTCTTCTCGCGGCATGGGAGAGATTAATTTTGCTGCTGAAAATATGCAAACAACACTTTCTAGTGTTGGCATCTTTGATGAAAATGTAGAAGAAGTTAGTATTTCAAATGAAAAGAAAAAAATCTTAACTGCATCTCATTCCTGGCAAAGGTCGCGCTCCTTGTCCGATATATGGAATGAAGAAATTAATGCCGGAGGCTTAGAGGCCGTATTAAACTTCTTCTTTGGTTACCTAAAGGAAGGAAAGAGTTTTAGGATCTCAACCACGGCTTTAATCAGCGATGATAAAATAGAAGAGCTTGAGTTAAGAATTAATCACCAGCGAACCGATGATTACGCTACCTTAAAAGAGTATGACAGAGAGTTTATAAAATACTTCTCAAAGAAGGCCGGCGAAAAAAAATATTTTAGTTTTACTCTTCCCAAAGAAGTTAAGCACCTAAGTCCCATTAGAGCTACTCAAGACTGGCAAATAAGTCAAAAAGGCATTGAAGAGCTAGTTGTGAACCTAAAAAAATCTAAAAATATCCGCCTCTGTAAAATCTTATGCATGAGAAGAATTAAGAAATACGAAAGTGCCAAGACGCCTAAAGAGAAAATAAGACGAATCGTTAAACTTGTTAAGATCATCTCTAAAAAGAACGGGCGTAAAACATCAAATCTTAGA
>JAIBDQ010000023.1 GCA_024686135.1 Halobacteriovorax sp.
ATATACATAATGGACCGTGATGGTGAAATTTTAGGGTCCGTGACCAAGGGATTTGGGAATTGTATAACTCCCAGATGGACTAAGTAGCCGAAATTACTAAAATAGTGACCAAAAGTTGAATACCCGAGCATTTTTATCTTGTAAAAAATTCAGACATCTATTACACTAAAACTGTCTTACGCGTAGCGTTATTGAGAGAAAACTAATATTAAAGTGTATAGGAGTTAAACGATGAGTGACCAAGTGGAAAAAGTTTCAGCAGAAATCGAGAATCTATCGACCATTTTACTATCAACATTAGACGAAGCACAGTTTTTCAGCCACTTAGCTGGATTCATGGCATCACAGCTAAATTGTGAAAGGGCCAATATCTATATAGTTAAAGAAGATTCAAAGGCCATCCTTATTAGCGAAAATTCTCAGCCTGCTGATGGATCTCTAGTATTAGAGAAAGGACATGGACCAGCCGGACATGTTATCCGTACAAAGAAGCCTTACTTTTCAAATAACACTCAAAGAGACCCACTTTTTCAAAAGGAAGCTGAGCAAGGTGTCGTTTCAGAATTAACTCTGCCAATTGTTCATGAAGGAATTGTAATCGCAACTCTTCACTTACAAAACTTAAGTGATGAAAGAGAATTTTCTCGTGACGATATGACAGGAGCTCTATCGCTTTTAAATGATCTAAAGAAGCCGCTATCAAATATTAAGATGTACTTACAAGCTAAGTTCTTAAATGAGTCACTTCTTCGTCAAATCGAATCTAAAGAAAAAGAAATTCAAGAAAATAAAACAGGTCTTCAACTAGCAGATACATATAAGATTGAAGAAAAAGAAATCATCGGAAACTCTGAAGCAATGAAGAGGCTTTTGTCTATCTCTGATAGAGTTTCTCAAAGTTCTGTAAACGTTCTGGTCACAGGTGAAAAAGGAGTTGGTAAACAAATGGTTGCTCGCCGAATTCATTGCAGAAGTGACAGAGGTGGAAAGTCATTTGTTAGTATCGACTGTACAGCTCTACCAGAAATCAGATTAGAAGCAGAAATCTTTGGAGAAGAATCAGGTGATTTTTCAGGACCAAAACTTAAGCATGGTTTAATCGAAGCAGCTAATGGTGGAACACTTTTCATCAACAATATCGATAGACTTTCGCCAGGACTACAATCAAAACTAGTTCGTTTTCTTACAGAGGGAATGACCTTTAGAGTAAACGGCCAAATGCCTTATAAATCAGATATCCGTCTTATCGTAGCAACTTCAAAAAATATTGAAGAACTGATCGAAAGCGGAGAATTCAGAGAAGACCTATACTACTCAGTAAATACTATGAGCTTAAGTGTTCCATCTCTTAAGGAAAGACTTGATGATATGGAAGCCCTTTCAAACTTTTTCCTAAACTTAGGAAAGACAAGAGAGCAGCAAAAATCACTTTCACCATGTGTGATTAAGGCGCTTAAAGAATACAACTGGCCAGGAAACGTAAGAGAACTTCAGAATGTTATGGAGCGAGCTTACATCCTTTCAGACGGAATTATCGTAGAAAGAGATCATCTTGCAGACTCAGTTCATAAAGTTGAAGAAGTTAATGAGGAAGAAGAAGATGCATCATTCAACTTTACTGAAATGACTCTAGATGAATTAGAAAAGAAGCATATTTGCTTAACTTTAGATCACCTAGGTGGAAATAAAACAAAAACGGCAAGAATCTTAGGAATTACCGTTAAGACTCTATATAACAAGCTGCACAGTTACGGGATGATTGCTCCAAAAGAGGCGTAAGCCCTAGGTAAATTGGACAAAAGAAACAGTATTGTTATTATAGAAATTCGGAGGAAATATGGCGAAAACAATAATTGAAGAAGGAAGCGCAGAGTCAGCGAAGGGTGGAAGAAATTTCAAAACTTCTCAAGACGTAGAGGCCTTCTATCGTTTCGTACACGAAAATGGTCTAAGAAGAGAAGCACGTACTGTTTTAGAATCAGTTCATGCAAAGATTAAAGAACTTAATAAGAGATCGAAGAAGCGTGGAAGAAAAAAGTTACAATAAAATTTAAAGAAAAATAAGTTATAATGGATAAGCCTGCTTTTGCAGGCTTTTCTATTTTAAGGAAGATGGCATGGATGTCCCAACTAAAGCACGAGTCGTATTTGATCCTATTTACGGCTTCATAAAACTCACTGAATTAGAATACGAAATTATTCATAGTCCTTTTTACCAAAGACTTCGCTGGATTAAGCAACTTGGTTTTAGTAGTTACGTTTTTCCTGGAGCTGAACATTCTAGGTTTGGGCATTCTATTGGCGTAATGAATAATGCAGATAGGATACTAAGAAGTTGCGGCCGAGCTGTAACACAAGATGAATTAATGAACCCAAAAGTAACCTCAAAGGAAAAGGTCTACCATCAGGCCTTAAGACTTGGGGCCTTAATGCATGACCTTGGAACCTTTGCCTTTTCTCATACAACCGAAGCCGCCTATATTTCTTTTGGCGAAACAACGACAACTAAAAACGGAAAAGGTTTAAAAGATGATCATGAAAACCTTGGAAGTTTCATTATAAAGAATACCGATTATGAAGGGGGAATAACTCGAATCCTACAAGATGGAGGACAGGACCCTCAAAATATTTCAGATCTAGTTAAGGGTGTTGCTCCTTCTATTATGGCGAACCAGATTCTTCATTCAGAAATTGATTGTGATCGAATGGATTATCTTTTAAGGGATGCCCATTATACTGGTTTAAAATATGGGGCCTACGATAGGGATTATCTTCTCTATCATTTTCAACCAATGACTGTTGATAATCACGAGATCTTAACCATAAAACATAATGCTCTTCACTGTGTTGAAGATTTTTTAATGGCCAGGTTTGCTTGGTATTCACAGGTTATTCGTTCTCCGAGAGGAAGCCGTTACGATGCTATTGCAGAGAAGCTAACTTATTTCTTTTTAGAGAAAGGCTGGATTTATAGATATTCTGAGCTTCTGGACATGATCACTAATGACCCTATGAAATTTTATCAGTTCAATGATAGTTACTTTATGAATCTCGTACAAACGAGATATATAGACGGTAGCTTAGATAAAGAACCTAATATAAAAGATATGGCACATACTCTTTTACTTGAGCGTGGGGCAAGAACCGCTCGCTCACCTGAACTCAAACAAATTCTAATTGATCAAGATAATGCTCAAGAATCAGATAAAATCATCAAAAAAGCTCAGGCAAAAGTTGATGAGATTCAGGCGGTTCTTGATAAAAAAGGCAGCCCTGGTGATTGGGTTCTACCTGATCTTCCTAAAAAACAAATTATTTTTGTTCAGTCCCATAAAAATATTGTTAAGGAAGTTAGTGGAGGTAATGTTCTTCTAACAAGAGATCCCGTCAAAATCAGTTATGAAAATGGTGATATCAAGCTACTCGCCGAAGTAGAAAACTCGGTTATCTCAAGGCTAGAAAACTGCTCTAACTACACTCCAAATGTGTTTTGCTCTGGTTCTGCCTTTAAACTTTTGGTTAAGGAAGGAATCATAATCGAATAAAACCGATAGTTTCACACGGACGGACTAATATAAACTGACATAGCCTGCCAAAGCTTATTCTGAATATTACTCTAATAACAGATTAATTTAACCATGATGGTTCACTTAAAGTAATACAGGAGTAAGTATGAAGTTTAGTCTGTTCGGCCTATTGTTTCTTGGTCTTATCACATCTAGTTTTGCATCAACCGAAGGTCGTGTCGTCGATCACCCAACTGAGGTCATAGTTGCATTCAAGGGAGGTCCTTTGAATCAAAAGCATTTAGATGCTTTTAAAACTCGCTTCAAATCTTTTAAAAGACTTTTACCTGCCAATAGTAAAAGAGGAGAGATTTATAAAGTGGAAGATTACACAGTGGCAAAAGCAAATAGGCTACTAGAAATCACTAAAAACTCTGATGCCATTTTGTGGGCAGAAGCAAATCCCGTTTTTATTGGTAACCCGATGGAATTCGCACCTAATGACCCTGAGTATGGTAAACAACATCATCATACAATCATTCAAAGTGAAAAAGCATGGGACTACTCCATGGGCGAAGCGGAAGTTATCGTTGCTGTCACAGATGACGGTTACAAAATGGATCACGAAGACCTTGCTGGTATTTATCATATAAATGAAGGAGAGATACCTGGTAACAATATCGACGATGATGGTAACGGATATATTGATGATGTTTCAGGCTGGAACTTTAATGAAGGAAATAATAATCCTGGAGTGAAAGGTTGGAATGGCTCTCACGGAACTCATTGTGCTGGTATTGTTGCTGCCGATTTTGACAATGGTAAAGGGGTCGTAGGTCATGGACCAAAAATTAAAGTTATGCCTCTTAAGTTTTACGGATCTAAGTCTTGGACAGGTGAGATGATCATGGAAACTTATAAGTATGCAGCTGATAATGGAGCAAAGATTATCACAACTTCATATAATGTTGACGGCATGTCTAAGAAGAAAATTTATCAGGAAGCTGTAGCCTATGCTTATAATAAAGGACTAATTATCTTTAATAGTGCAGGTAATGGAAACGCTGAACAGTCTCCAAGAACTAAAAATACACAGCTTATTCTAGTTGCTTCAACTCAATCAGGCTCGGATGCAACCAAGCATGACCTAAGAAGTAAGTTCTCAAATTATGGATATGGTGTTGATATTGCTGCCCCTGGAAACCCGATTTACTCTACAAGTAAAACTGGAAAGTATGTTGATATGAGTGGTACTTCCATGGCCGCACCAAATGCTGCCGGTGTAGCTGCACTTATTTGGTCAGTGAATCCTGAGTATACTCGTGAACAAGTACTAGCTAGATTAATGCTAGGTGCTGATGAAATTGACGGAATTAACTCGAGCTACAAGCATAAGCTAGGAAATGGTCGAGTCAATTCTTTCAAGTCTATTGCACAAGAAGTTAAGGCTCCAACAGTAAGACAAGCTTGGTACGCCGGAGGAAATAAAACTTTAAATATTCATCTTCAAGGAATTTTAGATGTAAAAAGTTTTACACGAGGTGGAATTGTTTTAGAGTCTGATAAAGGCGAGCTTATTGATGGTGGTCTTAAGGCCATTAATAAGTATGAACTTGGAACAAATATTCTTCGTTATCAAGTGAATGCTGAGGCTGGAAATTACCGTGTACGGATGATTTCTAGGGCCTTCAAAGGACCATTTGGAAACGAGCTCGATGGAGATCGTGATGGAACTCCTGGCGGTGAGTTCATGTTAGATTTTGAAGTAGAGTAAACCCTTGATATTCCTGAGAAAAATATCCGAGTGGAACATTTTTCTCAGGTTCCCTTCCTTTGAATAAAATCAGACACTTTGGTACAATAATGAGGAGGCGTTACAGGCAGTAACCCGCCCAAATCAGGACGATTTGTGGAGACTTAAAGGAAGAGTCAAATGCTATCCCAGAAGCCAAATCTATCTTCGCAAAAGATTCAACACTCTATTAGAGATCAGAGTTTTTACTTACAAGATGTAAGTGTCGACTTTGGAAGTATTCAAGGTTTAAGAAATGTTCAGCTCTCAGTGAATAATGGGGAAGTTCTTTTTATAACCGGCTCAAGTGGAGCTGGAAAAACTTCTTTGTTAAAAATATTAACTGGAGAGTTAGAGCCGACGAGTGGAGAGGTTATCCTTCCACCGAAAAGTAAATTTGTAGCCCCAGTTTTTCAGGATTTAAGACTAATAGAAAAAAAGACCTGTGAAGCAAATATGTGGGTAAGTTATGACAGTTCTGTTCATGGCTCTAAAAAAGAATTTCAAAAAGAATTAAATGAGTTAGCCCGAGTCTTCGGAATTACCGATAGGCTCAATATGAAAATAATGAATGCGAATGGAGGATTAAAACAAAAAGTCTCCATCGTTAGGGCCCTTCTGACTAGGCCTGATATCTTAGTCTTAGATGAACCGACCAGCTCGCTTGATTCAACTAATGCACAAAAACTATACGACGTTTTAAATTTCTATAATACCAAGAGAGGTCTGACTGTTATTTGGGCCACTCATAACCGTGAACTTGTAAAACGTTTTAGCGGAAGAATAGTTCATTTAGACCGAGGAAAACTCGTTTACTCAGGACATGCATGCTTTATTTAAATCTATTTTTAAATGTTTTAGTTAAAAATCCTATTAAGGCGGTGTTGTTTATCGTAACAGGATTCTCACTTAGTTTACTTCTTGGGCAGTCTGAAAGAGTTCAGAATAACCTGATGGGAAGTTTGCCTAAGTTGAATGAAACGCCACATTTTTTCGCTTTAATCGATAATAAAATTAGTTCTCAAAGTATAAGAAGAAAACTGATGGGGCTTCCGGGTGTCAAAGGCGTAAGGAATTTACCGGGAGAGAAGATTCAAAATCAATTGAAAACAATTCTTGGTGATGTCGGGGAAAACCTCGCGAGTGAAGTTGGTATACCAGATGTTTCAGGCCTAAAGATCTCTTTTGCTCCCAATCTGGAGATGAGGTCTCAAAAACTTATAAAGGAATACCTAACTCGATTGACTGGCGAAGATCAATTGACGATGGGACCAACTATTGGCGAAGAAAAGAAGAATAAAAAATGGCTGACATCATTTAAGGATTCTTTAAAATTAAAAATCGGAACAATTATAATCGTCATCGCCTCAACCCTATATCTTTTCCTTGGCTTAGGCTTAGGCTCAGATCTAGGACGGGAAGCATATTTAGTTGAACGATTTAGCAGACGAAAAAATGTTATTCAAGTTACCGCGGCCATAGGCTTCTTAGGAGCTGCTTCGTTGATGCTTCTTCCATCGGTACTCTTAGGAAATGCCAATTTGATAGGAATAGGAGTTTTCTTTGGCCTAACTTTTGTAGCTTATATGATTACAACGACTAGGGGATGGAAAACAAATTGAAGTCTTTTTTCTTAATCTTCTTTTATGTAATCTGTATCCCGGCACTTTCTAATGCTGCCGTTAAGAAGATAAGTCCAAGTAAAAACTTAATGCAGCATAAAAAAGAATTAGCCTCGATCTCAAAGCAAATCTATTCCCTTGAATCAAATCTTGGAAAGGGAAATAAGAGGTATCTAAAAACTCTTGATCAAAGAAAAAAAACAGAAGAGCTTATAGGGAATCTCGACGAAGAAATTAAAAGAGATCAAAGATTAAATGAAGAAAAGAAATTAGAGACTCGTAAAAGATTAAAACAGGTTCTAGTTCAAGGATTCGGAAAAATCAGTACTCCGGCACAGGTTTTAAGTCGTAAGCTTGTTTTAAAGTTGCTAAAGAAAGAGCTGGCAGAGCTGAACCTTATTCATCAAAAGAGAGCTAAGTTAATAAAGAATATGGAAGCGTCGAGGCAGAAGTATGAAGATCTTCGTAAGGTAGAGTCTGACTTATTAAGCCTAATGAATGAGATGGAAGAGAGTAAGAAAGAGAAGTCTCTTCGCTATGTGCGATTAAAAGAAGAAAATGACAAACTTCGCGAAAAACTCAAGTTTCGAAAAGCCAAAACTCTGGCTAAAAGAAAAAAACTAAAATTGATACCTGAACGCTTTAAGACTCCACTTTCTAAATATATAGATATGGAGTATGGAAAAAAAGGTGTGACCTATAAGTTTAACTCAAGACAGGTTGTTCGAACTTCAAGACCAGGTAAGATCATTCATACCGGTTCTCTATCGACTTACGGTAATGTGGTGATGGTTGATCATGGAAATGAGGTAAAGAGTATCTATCTTGGACAATTCTTACCCAGCGTTAAGAAAGGTCAAGCGGTAATCGCCGGAGCGTCCCTTGGTAAAACATTTGATGTGGCCAAGAACGAAGGTAAGCTATATTTCGAAGTAAGAAAAAAGAACAAAGCACAAAATACTATCCTATTACTAGACAAGAATACGACAAAGAATAATAATCGACGTCGAATATAGAGTTGGGCGTAGGACCCTATGCAAAAGATATTAATCACCCTCTTGGGTGTAAGCACACTATTTTTAACAAATCCTGTTTTTGCAGCAAAAGATAAAAAGGCAAAATCTAGATTTGAGAAATTAGAACTCTTTAATAAAGTCCTATTTCTGGTGGAATCTCAATATTACAGGGATGTTGATACGGAAAAACTAATTCAAGGAGCTATTCGTGGAATGATGAATACCCTTGATCCTCATAGTGCATTTTTAGATCAAGAAGTATTCACTAAGATGCAAGAAGACACTAAGGGAGAGTTTGGAGGACTTGGAATTGAAGTCACTCAAAAGGATGGTGTTTTAGTTATTATCACACCCATCGAGGATACTCCTGCCTATAGAGCAGGAATGAAGGCGGGTGATAGGATTGTTGAAATAAATCATGAATCAACCGTTGGAATTACTCTTGAGGAAGCGGTCGAGAGAATGAGAGGGGACTTAAAGCAGAAAATCCATTTAGGGGTGGTCCGAGACGGTGAGGAGAAGATTAAGCATTTTGAGCTGAAAAGAGAGATCATAAAGATTCGCTCTGTTAAATCACATCTTGTTGATAAGAAATATGCCTTGATTAGACTGATTCAATTTCAAAAAAATTCTGGTGAAGAAGTTAGAAAGGCGATTCAAAGATATAGAAAGAAAACTAAAAACTTGGCAGGTATTGTTCTTGATTTAAGAGCTAACCCAGGAGGTCTTTTAGAAGAGGCTGTAAACGTTAGTAGTATCTTCTTAAAAGACGGAATCGTTGTTTCTACAGAAGGTCGTGATCCAAAACATAAAGAAATTCGATATGTTAAAAAGACCGGGCATAAAGAACTCGATATTCCCGTAGTTGTGCTAATCAATGGTGCAAGTGCCTCTGCAAGTGAAATTGTAGCTGGAGCACTACAAGACTCTAAAAGGGCCATCATTATGGGAACTCAGAGTTTTGGTAAAGGCTCAGTCCAAACGGTTGCAAAAATAGACAAGGTTCAAGGTGTAAAGCTCACCATTGCTCAGTATATGACTCCGACGGGACGTAAAATACAGGCAGTTGGAATTAGGCCCGATATTGAAGTTACTGACTTTGAAGGGAAATGGGTTGATGAAAACAAAGTTGAAGGAAGATATATTAGGGAAAAAGACCTAAGGAATCACCTAACTGCTACCATTGAAACGGCCGATGAAAAGAAAAGAAGATTAAAAGCTGAAAAAGAAGAAAGAAAGCGAAGAAAACAAAGATTAAAGGATTTAAAGAATAAGAAAGCAGCTAAGAAGCAGGATGATATTTTTAAAAAATATAACCCTCGAGAAGATTATCAAGTTATGCAAGCAGTTAAATACTTAAAAGGATTTAAGCTTTTTAAAACAATGGTCAATTAGAGAAAGAAATGAATTTTAGCGATGATGAA
Source organism: Halobacteriovorax sp. (assembly GCA_024686135.1). GTDB lineage: Bacteria > Bdellovibrionota > Bacteriovoracia > Bacteriovoracales > Bacteriovoracaceae. Next base: position 9,361 of record JAIBDQ010000023.1, read on the forward strand.
AGTGTTTTGAATGATACTGCGGAATTATTTAAGGCCTACGACTTGCTATATAAAGAAAGTAATAGAGATGAAGATCTTACAAAGAAAGAGTTTCATCTTTTCGTTCAGTTGCATTTTATGCATGGTGATGAAAATCCCTTGGATTCAAGTTCTGAAAGAGTAGACACTTTTTTAAGATTAGCTAAGGGGTTAAAGCTATTTGAGTACAGGAAAAAGGCCATTGAGCGATTCTTTCAACTTCAAAATAAAGAAACCCCAAATCTTATAATTAAAGAACACTCCTTGACTACTTCTTGGCGAGATGTTGCTCGGATCAAATATGATAGATCGAGAGAACTCTTTAAAATGGCCAATACAGATAAAATTATTGAATTAGAAACAAGAGGATTAAACTATTATAAGGCTTGTCATATTGCCTATCCCCCAAATGAAGAAGTAGGGCACGATAATATTCATTTGCATTCACATAGAGAGGTCGCAGAGCTATTGAAAGAAATAATTCCTTTTAGAGAAGATGGTAAATATCGAATTTTAGAATACGGATGTGGAGATGGAAGGCTGCTTTGGGTATTGAGGCAACATTTTCCAAATGCAGAGCTAGTCGCCACCAATATCTTTGGCGACTGGGGAGTTATTGGTGCTGTAAAAAAAGATTCGAAAACTCTAATTAAATCTCTCGCCTCCGTTGAAGATCAATCCTTTGGTGAAAATGAGTTTGATGCAGTTCTGAGTACTGAGGTTATTGAACATCTTGTCGAACCTGAAGAAATGATTCTAGGGGCAAAGTCTGTTTTAAGACCTGGGGGAGCATTTGTTGTTACCGCACCTAGTCTTCATTACGAATTTTTAACTAATAATCCCGTTACCTATATGATCAGCTTAATCAGTGTTGTCTTTGAGAAGGTTCTACCGCCCTTTCATAATCTGTGGCAGCCACTAACGGATCTTCCAATCATTCATTATGCTTTTAGTTATTCTGGTTTTAGGAAAATGTTTAGAAAATATTTTTCAAAAGCTAAAGTTAAAACGACTAGATTCACTCATTTAAAGAAATTCAAAGTTGCAGGAGTAGCTTCAAAAATTCCGCTGTTAAAGCGTTGGGGTGGTCTTGTTGTTGCTTATGGAAATAAAGATGTCTAGAGAAAAAGTTCTCATGATATCACCTCATTTTCCCCCAATGAAAAGTGGGTTAAGTGACTATTCGTTTAAGTTCTCGGAAGAATTAAAAAAGAGAACTGATGTCAGAGTCATAAGTGGTGATTCTCATTGGAAAGGACTCTCGCTGGTTAGGTTTTTTTGGAACGTTCTATTTAGTAGCGAAGAAGTAGTATTGATACAATATGTCCCCTATATGTATGGCAAGAGGGGAATGAACTTACAATTTCCATTCTTGATTTTTATTTATTCTTTATTCAAAAGAAAACGAATCCAAATCATGGTGCATGAATTTAATTACCCATTCCTTGGAACTTTTAAATCATTTATTTTAAATTTCTATCATCAGCTAATGGGAAGACTATTATTACTATCTGCGGATAAGGTTTTCTGTACCACTGAACATTTTAAAATATATTTAAAGCCTAAGAGTTTATGTGAAGTTATTCAATTGCCGGTGGGAAGCAATATAGACCAGTCCTCAGAAGAAACAGGAGTGCTCCTAAAGTTCAATTTAGTTGAAAGCGAATATGTTTGCTTATTTGGAAATTTTCATTCAAGTAAAGATCTAAACTTTGTTATTAATGATCTAAAAAAATATAAGACCCAGGTTATTCATATTGGAGCAAGTGCTGAGGACTATCAAAAAAATATGAGCTCTGTTCCCCAAAATATTATACCTGCAGGATATCTTAAAGAAGCACAAACCTCTGAGTTATTGTCAAAGGCGAAGCTATTGGTTTGTTATTTTCTAGATGGGGCCACATTAAGAAGAGGCTCATTATTAGCTGGAATTGAACACAGCACACCAATTTTGGTAAATAAGTCAGAAAATACTGAAAAAGAATTATTAGATTGTGAGAATATAAGCTTCGCTAGAAATAAAGAAGAGTTCTCAAGTATGCTGGAAAGCCTATTAGAAGCGTCTAAGGAAGAGTTCACTATAACAAATCCCTTTTCTTGGGAGAGTATCGTACAGAATTACTTGCTGCAGTGAGTAGGGTGAATAAGTTCAAGCTTTTGCTAAAATAAGGCCCATGACAAGGCAAGAATCCCTTTCTGTAACAGATGTCGTTACCTCCATTAAGCAATCATTAGAATCAAACTTCAGGAACATGATGGTTGTTGGTGAAATCTCTAACTTGAGCTGTAGCTCAGGTGGCCATTGGTATTTAACTTTGTCTGATGGTCAGTCCTCAATATCTGCCGCTGTATTTAAGGGCGATGCCTTTAGAAATCCATTATTGAGAGAGCTTAAGGATGGAGATAAAGTTATTTGTACTGGCTCCATCGGAGTTTATAGCAAAAGAGGAACTTTCCAGCTTATTGTTAAGCAAATTCAATTCGCAGGCGTTGGCGATTTAAAAGTAGAGTTTGAAAAACTTAAAAAGAGATTAGCGGGAGAGGGACTTTTTGATTTAGATACGAAAAAGAAAATTCCCAGTTATCCAAAAAGAGTTGCGGTTATCACTGCTGAAGGGGCCGCGGCACTCCAGGACTTTCTAAATATTTATAAAAGACGAAGTATTCAAATGGATATTGTTTTAGTTCCAGCAGTCGTACAAGGTGATGCTGCCCCAGCTTCTTTAAGAAATGCTCTTATGGCGGCAATTAAAACAAGTATGGATGCCCCAGAAGATCAAAAGTATGACGTTATTGTTTTAACAAGAGGTGGGGGAAGTTTAGAGGATCTTTGGGCCTTTAATGATGAGGCACTGGCTTGGGAAATTTATAACTGTCCTATACCTGTCATAAGTGCCGTGGGTCATCAGGTCGACTATTCTATCTCAGATTTTGTGGCAGACTTAAGATGTGAGACACCTTCAGCTGCCGCGGAGACCCTCACTGATTCTCAAACGAGAATTTTACAAAAACTAAATCACTGTAAAAAGTCTTTGGTGGGGACAATGGAGCTAGAATTAGGAAGAAAAAAAGAAGTCTTAGAGGCTTCTAATCCACACACCTTGGTCGACCTTGTTTGGAGCCTTTTCAACGAGATTCAAAAGTCTTTATCTGAATTAGATATAAGAGGAAGGCTAGGAGAGCTAACAGGTTTTCACGAAGCTCTTATGAGCCTCGATGAACTTTCAGGTCGGATGAAGTACGCAATTGAAACAAAACTTCGTAGTACTAGTACGAAGCTTGATAGTCTCGGACAAGTGATGACGGCACTCGGCCCACAAAATGTTCTCGATAGGGGATATACCTATATTCAAGATGGTAAAGGAAAACTCATAGGGAATAAGAAGCAATATGAAAAATTAAAAAGCGGAGAATCTGTGGCCGTGACTTTCGCCGATGGAAAAGCAAACGCTTTGGTTTCTAAGGAATAAGTATGAAGTTATTTTTAATAGCAATATTAGTATTAAGTAGTTGTGCATCAAAAAAAGTGATTAAAATTGAAGCACCTGTTGTAGAGCAGAAGAAGATCACTAAAGTTGAAACAAAGAACTATGTCGTTAGACCTGGGGAACTTGTTTTTATTAGCTTTTCAGATCTTAGAGAAGGAAATAATGGAAAACTTTTATGCAAGGGAAAAAGTATTCCATATTATCGTGGGCAGAATGGTCTTGAGGCCTTTGTCGCTGAAACATATTTTTCAAAACTTAAAGGATACCATTGCATATTTAAGGTTGGAAAAAAAGAACACTTAGTTGCCCATATAGAAGTTAAGGATAAAAGTTTCCCTTCGGAGAGGCTGAGAGTTGCGAAGAAAAAAATTTTTCCACCAAAGAAGGCCCTAATCAGGATTAGAAAAGAGCAAAAGTTTTTGAATAAAAACTATAGGTCGTCACCTAAATACCCCCTTTTTGTTAAGGCGTTTAAGAAACCACTGGACTCCTTTGTCACAAGTATCTATGGATCTAAACGCCTATATAATAATAAAAAACAATCTCAACATTTAGGTACTGACTACAGAGCAGCTGTAGGAACGCCAATTTATTCGGCGAACTCTGGAAAAGTTGTGGTGGGGCGAGATCTTTATTATACGGGGAACACTGTTACTCTTGACCACGGTCTTAGTATCTTCACTATTTACGGGCATATGAGTAAGCTAAATGTAGTGGAAGGGGATTATGTGCCAAAAGGAGCCCTCATCGGTTGGGCCGGTGCTACAGGAAGAGTTACTGGGCCTCATCTTCATTGGGGAGTTAAAGTGTATGGTAACTGGATTGAAGGGGACTCATTAGTGGATGCGACTAGCTGGTTAGGAGAGTAAATGAGAGAACAGGATCTACCACTAACTCAAGCACCAGACTTGCTTGAACTTAGACTGGCAGAAGTCTTTAACTCCAATGAAAATAGTAGTCTTCTTAAGATTATAGAGAGACTCCCATACCCTTTTAATATCGTAAATTTGAAATCCGCGGCGAAAGAAAAGCAAACCCCTAATCCAGGTAAAGTTTTTTTCTTAACAATTGAAGAATATAATCTCTTAGAAAAAAAGATTCCAAAATGGAAAGACTCTTGGTTTATCTTACTTGTCGATGAAGTTAAGGATGAAGAATATCTAGATGTAGACAACCTCCTCGTTCTTGATAACGCTACTCAGAATCAGGTTCCTTCTCTACTTGAAACAATTAATCAGCATTTTTGTCATTATAAGAAAAAACAGCTTGTAAAAAATGCCATTAAAAATGCACAAGTCCTGGGCAAAGAATCAGTAAAGTTTCTGGAAGGATTAAGTGATAGTGCAAACCGGGGAGAAAAGGAACTTGTTATAAGTGGTAAAACAGGAATCGAGATAATTGAAGAGTTATTAAGTTTTTATGGTGAATATTTTGTCATTAGTGACGAAAATGATTTGGAAAAACTTTTAAAAAAAAGCGTTAATAAGTCTAAAATAGTAAAGTCAGTTCAAATTTACGATAGTCTGGATGAGCTCCTTGATGAAGATAAAGGTGGGGGGATGATTCTACCCCTCGTCAATGGTGAAAGTCTCTCTCTTGCCCTTTACCGGTTTCCTAAAAATATTTCATCAATAGCTCCGCTCTATACATATTTTCTGCATTCATTGAACTCTGTTGGATACTCAAAGCTTCACCCGGCATCAGAGGGGGAGGAAGATGCTATTTGGGAAGAAGCCTTTTCTAAGTTTCCTTTTCCATGCGCCCTTGTGACAGAACAAGGTGAATTAATTTTACATAATCCTTCTTTTTCAAAGCTTAATTTGTCTCCAGCAGCACTTTCAAGAAAAGAAAACTTAGAAAAAGTTGAAGTCGATAATCGCGTCTTTGAACTTAATAGAATCGAGATAAGTAGAAGTGAAAGAAAACAATCTCTTCTAATGTTGATCTCAGAGAACTCTTCTATAGAAAATCAAAGTGGAAATAAAAAGGAGGATTCCTCAGAAGAGCTTGGAATCGTCTCTTCAAGTATTGCTCATGAACTAAACAATCCATTAGCTGGAATTCTCGCTACCATCGCCGTTTTAGAGCTTGAGGATGAGTGGTTAGACGACCCTGAGGTCTCTCAGGCATTGGTCGAAATGAAGCAAAGTGGAAAAAGGTGCAAAGACTTAATCGAGATATTTTTAGGCTTTTCAAGGGCCCAACCAAAAAGGGGAGAGTCTCATGATATTGAAGAAGTCTTCTCTAAGTCTCTTGAGCTCATTCGCTTTAGAACTATTGAGTCAAATGCCCGATTTAATTTTAATCTTCAAAAGAAGACAGGAACCTTTAAAAGAGAGTTTAATGATTCAATATTATCAATGATGTTTTATTTAATTCTTAATGAAATTCTGACGAGCTTTAGTCATCATAAATTAGTTAGCCGCGATGAAGATAATGTACTTGTTGGAAGTCTTAGTGAAGGAGCCACTAAGATTATAATTGAAATGGAAAAAGACTTTAATTTTTATAAGTCGATCGAGGAGTCCAAACTTATTCAGCATTTACTAGATCTCTTGGGTATGAGCTTGCAGGTTGAACAAAGAAGAATTATTCTTAGTGAATGGACCTTAACCTAGGAAAATAAATGGCGGTCAGCCTTAAATTATCAATATATATCTTTTTAGCGGGTGGAATTGGGGCAAATTTAAGATGGGTTCTAAGCCAACTTGCTAATAAGTTATCAGGTAAAATTTGGACCGGTACGTTACTCGTCAATTTGCTTGGTTGCCTAATCTTTTTTCTTATCTCTAGGTTTCAGCCAAGCGAAAGTGAAATGAGCTTGATCTTCAAAGTTGGATTGCTCGGAAGCCTGACTACTTTTTCGACTTTTACTTTTGAAATTGTCAGTTTACTTAAAAGTGGACAAACTTCTGAGGCATTACTCGTTCTAAGCCTAAATATACTCTTTGGGATAATTATAGGTATTGGGATTATTAGATAAAAATTCCTCTAGAGATTTTACAAAATCATCTGTATTTTTCTGTGGTGCTGACTTATTGAAAATATAGAGGTCAGACTTATTTTCTTTAGAGTTTTTTAAATAAGTATCAACGAAAATTTTCAATCCTGGATGGATATGGATCTTCTTTAGTTTATTATTATTCATCCTACTAGACTTTGAATTTATGTATTGTAGAAGTTTCTTCTTATGAGAAGGATATCTAAAAATAAGACATGACTTTTGATGTAATGAAGAAATTGGAAAAATAATCATTTGCTCAGGGACTAAGTGATTTGTGACAACAAAGTCACCAAACTTTCTCTCTAGAATAGGCTCAACTGGGCCATCTTCTTCAGTGGCCTTTAAGGGCATCTTTAGACTAGGCAAGTGCTCTTCCCAAAGGAACTTTAATACTTCAGTCCTAACGTTGGTTTCGAGTTTGTTGAAGAGATTAGAGAAATGAACGAGGCTTTCTAAAAATGGTCCATATAGTCTAATGGTGATCATTTCCCAATCAATCTTATCAATTTGAGAAGCAATATATTCTTTTTCTTTTGTGCTATTTCTAAGAGGAAGGGCAAAAAGAATTACGCCATTCTCACCCTTGAACGTGATAAGCCCTGGCGTGCGCATTGTCGTTAGTTTCTTCTTGATCGTTTCATTATCCTCATCTCTTTTAAAATGAATTCTATCGAGCTCATACCTATTTCTTGGGTAGTAGAGGTGGTTGATCTTTTGAATTTTTTTATCAATAAAGATCTTCAGATAATTAAGAAGTAACTCCGCTGTTGCAGAGGCATCATCTAAGGCGCGGTGAGCTTTTCGATGACTAATATCAAAGATCTTGCTCATATAATTCAAGTTTGAATTCATAAGATTTGGAATCAGATACTTAGTCATTAGGTTAGTACAAAGACTTCTATTTTTTAACTCAGGTTTTCCAAGCCTTCTTAAAACAGAATTAAAAAAAGGAACATCGAAGCTTGTATTATGCGCGACTAAAATACTATCACCCATAAACTCAACGATCTCATCGATAACCTCTTCGATCTTTGGAGCGTCTTCTACGTCTTCTGGTGTTATAGAAGTTAGTTTTTGAATGAAGTCTGGAATTTGTATTTCTGGTTGGATTAAGTAGTCAAATTCTTTGACCACTTCGAGGTTTTCAATCTTAACCATACCAATTTCAATAATCTTGTCATTTTTATGGTTTCCTCCCGTAGTTTCTAGGTCGAATACACAAAAACTCATTTTTTTAATTTCTTCAGGAACGTCTACAATGGAGGTATCTTTACTCATTTTTTTTTCCTTGGCCGCACGCGGTTCGGGCATTCACCCGCAATTAGGAATAACTAAATTCAACTAATTCTTACTATATTCTTCTGGTGTAAATGAATGGGGAAGGAGCTCGCCTAAAGTGAGTTCTTTCTCATTTCCACCATCATCTCCAATTATAATCTTTAAGCTTTTAGGAGCAAACTCAGACATTACTTGCCGGCAAACCCCACAAGGAGGCCATCCCGCTTTAGAGTAAACGTAGATACTTGACCAATTACGTTTTCCCTCAGAAATGGCTTTTACAATGGCAACTTGTTCGGCACAGATGCAGCCTGGGTATGATGCATTCTCAACATTACAACCCGAAATAATTTCACCATCAGTCGTTAAAATGGCAGCCCCTATATAGGCCTTTGAATAAGGAGCATGGCAATTTTTTGTAGCGTTCAGTGCTGCTTCTCTTAATTCTTTACTCATTAGAATTTTCCGATAGAGGCTATAAGAAGATCACTAAATGTTTTCATAACTTTTAGTGCCTGCTCTTTTACTTCAGAGTGATCAAGCTTTCCTTTAGAGATACCAGCGGCCATATTTGTAATGCAAGAAAGACCAACAACTTGAATACCTAAATGGTTGGCAGCAATACTTTCTGGAACAGTGCTCATTCCAACCATATCTGCCCCGCAAATACCGAGCATTTTCACTTCTGCTGGAGTTTCGTAAGTTGGACCTAGTACACCCGCATAAACACCACTCTTAATATCGTAATTGATGTCTGATGCAGCGGACTTGATAGCGGCTCTGAGTTCAGGGTTATAAGCTTGAGTCATATCTGGAAAGCGCGGACCAAGTTCATTAATATTTGGACCTATAAGTGGATTGGCGGCCATCATGTTTATATGGTCATCAATTATGACGATGTCTCCAGGGATAAAACTTTGATTAATCCCGCCGGCTGCATTGGTTAAAACAAGTTTCTCAACTCCTAAAGTAGCTAAAACTCTTGTTGGGAAAACCACTTCTTCCATAGGAAGACCTTCGTAGGCATGAAGACGTCCTTGAAGAATGGCCACGTCAACTCCAGAAACTTTTCCTAAGATTAGACGACCTTGATGACCCTCAACTGTGCAATCTCTAAAGTGAGGGATATCTGAATATGGAACGTGAATTTGATCTTCTACGCTATCGACGAAAGCCCCGAGGCCAGAACCTAGAATAATTCCTACTCTTGGTGGAGCTTCTTTATAAGTACTAATATGTTTAGCGGCAGCGCCTAGTTTTTCATACATGATTATTTACTCCAACGAATATCTTTCTCATAGATGAGTGGATCAGCTTTAGTCTCAGCATCTGAAAAACTATAATCCACAGTTGTAAATTCTTTTATTAATCCTTCTACTATTTCACTTTGATCTTCATTATGGTGAATCGTTAGGAGGCTTTCACCTTTAATTACTTTATCACCAACTTTTTTATGAATGGTAAAACCAACTCCAAAGTCGATTTTATCTTCTGCAACATGACGTCCACCACCTAAATCTACGCAATGAAGTCCAATATTTCTTGTGTTCATCCCACTTACAAAGCCATCTCGCGGAGCGGGAACTTCAGTGGTGCATTTTGCTTGAGGTAGTAATGAGTAGTCTTCGATAACATCACCAAGACCACCTTGGTTTTCAAGCATTTCTCTGAAGACTTTTAAGCCGCTTCCATTACTCATAGCTTCGGTGACCATGGCCACACCTTCTTCATGAGTAGAGGCTTTTCCGCCAATATGAACCATGCTTCCCGCTAGTTCGAGTGAAAGCTCAGTTAAGTCACTAGGTCCGTTACCTTTAAGAACGTCGATACATTCAATAATCTCAAGAGAGTTTCCAATCGTTTTTCCTAGAGGTTGATTCATATTGGTAAGCATGCAAACCATATGGCGATCAAAACGCTCGGCCGTATTCATAAGAGAATTAGCAAGGACTCTCGCTTCTTCTAGGTTTTTCATGAAAGCGCCATTTCCAACTTTAATATCCATGACAATGCCACGAGCACCTTCAGCTAGTTTTTTACTCATAATCGAACCCGTTATAAGTGGAACCGATTCAATGGTGGCGGTGACGTCACGAAGGGCGTAAATTTTTTTATCTGCCGGGGCTATCTCTGGGGTTTGCCCAATCATGGCAAGTTTTTTTGTTTTTAATAATTCTTCAAACTCTTTTAGGGTTATTTCGGTATTAAAACCTTTGATGGATTCGGCCTTATCAACTGTTCCGCCAGTGTGCCCAAGTCCACGTCCTGCAATCATTGGAACTGTAATTCCGCAAGCTGCTGCGAGAGGAGCTAAGATAAAAGAGGTTTTATCTCCAACACCACCCGTCGAATGCTTATCAACTACTGAAGTTTCTTCAAAAGTTAAAACATCCCCAGAATAAAGCATAGCATCTGTCAGGGCCGCCGTTTCATCTTCATTCATGCCTCTTGTACAAACGGCCATAAGAAAGGCTGCCATTTGATAATCAGCAACACTGCCTTTGGTAAAGCCATCAATAAACCATTTGATTTCATCTTTTTCTAAGATGCCACCATCACGCTTTTTTAAGAGAATTTGATAGGAGCTAAAGCTCATAAGTACCTACGATTCTTGACTCCTCCCGAAAAACAAAGCATCGTTATATATAAGGAAAAGTCTTCACTATAATGAAGGGCCATCATAGTGGCTGAAAACGCATAAAGCAAAGCATTTTGGATGAATACAGTGCGTTAACTACTTGGAATTAAATATGAATAAGAAACTTACTATCCTCTTTTCAGTTCTTTCTCTCATTTTTGTAGCGGGCCCAGTTTACTCGCAAGAGGGGGGCGGCGAGAGTACTTATTTCGAGGATTCATTTAGAGATGTCTCTATTGTTGGGGCAACTGCTGTAGGCGGGGCGGTTCTAGGTTTATCAACTTTGAGCTTTGTTGAAGAGCCAGGGGATCATTTAAAGAATATCGTCGTTGGTGCTGCCGTTGGGATTATTATTGGTGTAGGTTTAGTGGCTTATATGGCAGCAACAAAAAATAAAAATAAATTCGAGGAAAGCTCGTTTCTTATAAGTCCAGATGAAGACACAGAATTTGCTACTGCGACGAGAACCCAGTGGCACTCAGCTAAACATAGTGCTTATAACTCCAAAGCTAAAGATCCATCTTTGCTAGGGTATCAATTCACTTTTTAGTTGCCCGGAGAGACACATGGAAAAACTTATTTCACTACTTGGCCTAGTAACAATGGTCGCGATTGCCTTTGGTCTTAGTTCAGATCGAAAAAAAATTAATTGGAAAACTGTCGGTTCTGGTCTGGCCTTGCAAATCGTTTTTGGGCTTCTTATTTTAAAGACAGATGCTGGGCGCGGCGTTTTTGAGTCAGCAAAAGTTTTCTTTAATGGGATTTTAAATTACACCAACGAAGGATCCATGTTTATTTTTGGCCCATTAACCAATGTTCCAAAATTTGGTTTCATCTTTTTCGTAATGGTGCTTCCAACGATAATTTTTATGAGTTCTCTTATGAGTGTTCTCTATCATATTGGGATTATGCAGTATGTAATTAAAGGTGCTGCCTGGCTTATGATGAAAATTATGGGAACTTCTGGGGCTGAGTCTCTATCGGCCGCAGCCAATATTTTTGCTGGGCAAACAGAAGCCCCTCTAGTGGTTAAACCTTATGTTTCCACAATGACAAAGTCAGAAATTATGGCCCTTATGACTGGTGGGATGGCCACGGTTGCCGGAGGAGTTTTAGCTGCTTATGTGGGAATGGGCGTAGATGCGGGACATCTTTTAGCCGCTTCGGTTATGTCAGCTCCTGCGGCACTTGTATGTGCAAAGCTTATGGTGCCAGAAAGTGAAGAATCTCAAACTAAAGGAAACGTTAATGTTTCTCTTCCAAAAACAACGGTGAATATTATTGATGCTGCGGCCGGCGGCGCAGGTGAAGGTTTAAAACTTGCTTTGAATGTAGGGGCCATGCTTCTTGCCTTTATCGCTTTAATCGCCATGGTTAACGGGACATTAGGATGGTTTGGAGGTCTTTTTGGATTTGAACAACTAAGTCTTGAGTTAATAACTGGTTATATCTTCTCGCCAATTGCTTGGGTTATGGGTGTTCCATGGGCCGACGCTTTTACTGTGGGAACTCTTCTAGGGAAAAAGCTTATTGTTAATGAATTCGTGGCCTACTTAGATCTCCAAGAAATGATTAAGTCTGGGGTTTTGTCGGAGCGCTCCGTTATTATTTCAACTTATGCTCTTTGCGGCTTTGCTAATTTTTCTTCAATCGCCATACAAATCGGTGGTATCGGAACTATCGCTCCCGATAGAAGGCAAGATTTAGCAAAACTTGGTCTTAAATCGCTGATTGGTGGTACATTAGCCTGCTTTATGACGGCATGTGTCGCAGGGCTCTTTGTGTAGCGTATAGACTTTAATTCCGAGTACCTATACGATAAACCGCAATGGCTAAGCAGTTACTTATTAATCAAACATTGAACGAATGCCGTGCGGCATTAGTGGAATCTGGAGAGATCCTAGATTTTCTTATGGATCGCTTAACTGACGACCGAAGTAATCATCCCCACGTTGGAAATATCTATAAAGGAAAAGTCCTAAGGGTTCTTCCTGGTATGCAATCGGCCTTTGTTGATATTGGTTATGAAAAAGCGGCTTTTCTCTATGTAGATGATGCTTACTTACCAAGCCTCGAAGAACAAAGAGAGATGGCAGAGAAGGCCAAAAAACTTGAAGAAGAAAAAGCTAAGAAGAATGTAGGCGAAGTTATTCCCGACGAGTTTTCAACATTAAGCGAATCAATGGACATGAAGCTTCGTCCAGTTGAAGCGACGATAGAGAGTTTTTTAAAAGAAGGGGAAGAAATTCTTGTTCAAGTGGCCAAAGAGCCAATCTCAACAAAAGGTCCTAGAGTAACAAGGCATGTGACTCTGGCCGGACGGCATGTCGTCTATATGCCGTTTATTGAACATACCGGTGTCTCAAGAAGAATAGAAAATGATAAAGAAAGAGATCGTCTTAAAGAGGTCTTAGAAAAAATTCGTCCTGAAGGAAAAGGGATTATCGCTAGAACTGTAGCCGAGGGCGCCTCATCTAAAGTTTTAAAAACCGACTTCAATATGTTGGTTAAACTTTGGAAGGAGATTATGAAGAAGTCGGAAAGAGTTAAAGCTCCCAACCAACTTCATAAAGACTTAACTTTTATTCAAAGAGTATTAAGAGATATTACAGACGAAGATGTGGCTTCAATTCTTGTCGATGATAAAACTAACCATAAAGAAGTCGATAAATTTGTTTCTAAGTTCCTTCCTTCTCTTAAAGGAAAATCTCAACTTTACTCTGGAGAGATGCCCCTTTTCGAAAAGCATGGCATCGATATGGAAATTGAAAGAGGTATTTCTAATAAGGTTTACCTAAGATCCGGTGGCTCACTTAATATTGATCAAACTGAGGCCCTTGTTTCTGTGGACGTAAACACCGGGAAGTTTGTTGGGCGTAAAACACTAGAAGAAACGATTCTTAGAAATAACCTAGAGGCCGTAAAAGAAATCGCCTATCAGTTAAGGCTTAGAAACTGCGGTGGAATTATCATTATCGATTTTATCGATATGGAGCGAGAAGAAAACCGAGACGCCGTTTATAACGCCCTTGTAGAAGCGCTTAAAAAAGATCGCTCTAAAACAAATGTTATGCCTATCTCCGGGCTTGGCCTAGTGGAGATGACTCGTAAAAGAACCAGAGACACATTGACGAGGGTTATGTGTGAGCCTTGTCCTTATTGCGAAGGAACTGGTTCAGTTAAATCGACACTGTCTGTCTGCTACGAGCTTGTAAGAGAGCTGACGAAGGTTCTTAAAAACGCCAAAGGGAATAAAGTCTTTATCTATGCCCATCCAGAAGTGACTGCGCAGTTATGCGGTGAAGATCTAGATATGATTGAGACTCTAGAAGAGCGTTTTGGTAAGTCCTTACTTATTCGCTCTGAAAATAATTATCATATTGAACAGTACGAAATCTTTCCTCAAGAATATTAAGGTAAGAAGTACTCACCAACCCCATAAAGTCCATTTTGTTCAAACGGAAAGATAATAGAATTGTTAGTAGGGTTATAGTCCATTTTATAACCACGACAATACATGTTTGAAATTTGCCACGGAAGAGCACCAAGGTCAGTATTTGTGTCTATATTATGTTTGTAAATTCTTCCGCCAGTACAATAGTAAGCAACATTAGTAGTTCCACCTTCTTTATGCCAGAGGGCCGAGTTATCTACATTTCTTGGAAGGTTTGCAATAATATCTACTGTCCCACCTGGAGTAATAGAATAAACCTCACGCTCAGGACTCCGATGCATTGCCATTAAAAGCCAACGATTATTAGCTGCATCCCAGTAATTATTAAGTCCCCAAGTATCCCAATAAGGCATCTTACAGGTCGCTGTTGATGTGCCATCAGCACAAATACTATTATAGCCACCAACATAAGTTAGAAGTGGATCATTTGTACCGGCCACGTGAGACTGTCTGAATGAGTCAGTTCCATCATACTCTTTGAGCATAAAATCTTCCCAATGGGTTTCGACGGAGTTGTACCTCATATTACTTGTAAGAAGCTTTTTCGTTGTCGAATCAAAACCAATTGGAAGAGAGTACCTTTGGTTCCCACCAGATTTTCTACTTAAGCCTGGCTGTCCATCGTTATTCCAATACTCATTCGTTCCAGTTCCAATGACGTCTTCCCACTTATTGGTGCTTCGATTTAACTTTGCAAGATAGGTATCGGACTGTCTTCTAGCGTAAACATCACCAGTTGCTTTATCTGCAAGCCACCAAGTTCCATCGTAGAAACCTTGAGCATTCGCAGCGGTAGTTGTATTTTGAACCTGATAATTACCGTCTCCGGCAATAACATTGATATCTCCCTCTATGGTGAACTCTTTCATATAATAAGAGTTTGGATCAGCAACAAGAATTTTCCCATTGTCTAAACGAGCGAGAGTATTGATTAAATCAAAACGAGAGTTTAGAGCATTAACTCCATCCCCGTAACCTGGATTTTGGCCAAAGAGAGTAACAACGTTTCCGTTACTATCGATAGTTCTAATCTGGCCTCTATCAGTAAAATAAAATTTACCGGTCGAAGTAACAAAGAAGTCCTGAATGTCCATCTTACATGAGAGATTGGCCGTACCATCATCACAATGACCTCGAGTTCCTTGACCCAGGACTCTTGTATAGGTTCCGTCAAAGTTTACTCGGTTTATATAATTCCTATCTACGATAACGTAAGTGTTTCCGTCCATTCCTGTGAAATGAAAATAACGGTAGTAACGATAACTATCATCAAGTTGGGTAGGTAGAGTTTGAAAGGTACTTGGGTCAAAATACGATCTTGAGTATCTACTATCAGCCGTATCACAACCAGTATAACTGGTATGTGAGTTGTTAATTACTGTTACACCCGTGATTTCAGAAGTTCCTGGATCAAATCTAAGACCTGGGTTCATCACACGACATTTTAGAATATCTTTTGTTGGCTCCCAACCATCACCCATTCCAGTAAAATATCTAGATTCAATTTGCCCAGTGGCAGAGTTAAATTTTCTAATCCTATAAGTGGCGGCGCCATTATTTTTTAAGGCATAATCTGAATGGAACCAGATATCTCCATTAGGTGTAGAAAAGAAGACCATACCTCTTGCCGTCCAAGAATTAGTTGAATGAGCATATATAGAAAGATCAAGTGGATTAACAACTGTATCGCCAGTTTGAGCGCCGCCACCAATTATAGTTTCAATTGAAGGAGTGGCCTCATTGAGGTTAACTCTTCTAATTCGATTACTGTCCATGATTAATAAACGGTTTTGAAAATCTAGGGCCATTTTAACGCCATACTTAAGTGTGGCGTTAACCGCTGGACCACCGTCACCAGAACTTGTACCAGTATTTGGGATAAAGATCTTTTGCTTACCATCGTTAGGATCGACAGTTAAGATACCTCTTTTATAGTCGTTAAAGTAAATCTTACCATCATTGGTCACGACAAGTGTTCCAGGGTCTGATTCAGAACCGGCTTTTCTAGTAAAAAACATGGCCGTAACGGCAGAACCACCAAGACCGGCTTCAGTGTTACCGGCGATAATTTTGATAAGCCCAGAGTTAAGAGGGTTCGAAATCATTTGTGAGCTAATAGAAGTGGCGTCTGTAACTTTCACTCTTATTTTATAACTAACATTAAGAGGTGAACCACCGGTCCACTTAAAGCACCCTTCATTGGCCGCGAGGGTAATACCTGTACAACCATTATTTGTTCCATGGTCTAGTGCTTCAGCACCGCCAATTTGAGTAAAATTAATTTCATCCGTGGAGTAATAAAGTGATACAGCTCCAGCAGGTAAGGCAAAGTTATCTGTGGCAATCCAGCGGATATAAACATCACTACCAGCAGGAACTTCAGCTTGAGCTCTCGTAGGTGGGTTAGGGGCATCCACAACATTGGCCGCGATAACATCAGAAACGACCGGTGGTTCACCTGGATCGTATACTCGATCAAACTTATCCGTCCCAGAAGTACCAGCACCAGCACTAGTAAGGTCAGAAATATTTTCGGCCTGATCTTTTACCCAAGCTGTTGCTGTCAGGGTCGTGTTTGGTGTCCAGCCAAGTAAATGAAAATACTCTTCATTTAAGCTTAGGGTTTGACCTAGTGGTAGGCCAACGGCCGGTCCGTTAACGGCCACCCAGCAATCATCACTAGCAGATGGCTGAACAGTATCATTAGTTTTAATACAGATATGACTAAGGTGAACCTGAGAATTCTGACTGGTTGCCGTCATACTTACTGGAACATTTGCGTTCTTAGTAGGATTACCTGCAGAGGTTGAAAAAGCTGAAATAGTTGGAATATTTGTTTCTCTTATCCATGTCGCATTTACAGAAGTTGTATTAGGAACCGCATTAGTCTGGGCAAAAGTATAAGCTCTTGTGGCATCAGTTGATTGAACAGCTGAAGTCCATGACCACGTTCCGGTTGTACAAGTTGCCGTTGAAGTCTGAGCACCTGAAACATTAATGGTTAGACCATTTTCACAGCCTCCAGAAAAAGTAACAGTTGCTGTGTTTGTTTTCTCTAAGTTACTACTAAGAGTAAGGGCTGGTCCTGTCGTGTCTCTGGTCCAGTTTAAGTTCACTACCGAAGTATTTCCTGCGCTATCAGACTGAGTAAATGTATAACCACGAGTTGCATCTGTGGAAACTGTTGGTGAAGTCCATGACCATGAACCAGACGAACAACTTACGGCACTTGTAGCCGCTCCAGTAATGGCGATTGAGTTTGTTCCTTCACAGTTACCTGACATGGAAACAGTATCTCCATTACTGGTGATTGCTCCAGTTCCTGATGAAGCAACCGCTACTGGAGAGGCCATCGTAAATGGAGGAGGGGTTCCGTCTCTTTCCCAACTTAGTGTAAGAGCTGTAGAAGTATTACCGGCACCGTCAGTCTGAGCTAAATTATATGAAAAGGTTCCATCTGTTAATTTATCACCTGTTGTCCAAGACCAAGAACCTGATGAACAAGCAAAACTTGTCGTCTGATCACCAGTTACATTGATGGTGTAGTTACCCTCACAAGTACCTCCCCAAGAAAAATTATTCGAGCCAGTAAAACCAGGGTTAGCTCCAGTTGTTTTAGTTAAGATTGGAGCGACTTCATCTCGGATAAATGTTCTACTTGTGGTGCTTTGATTACCGGCCGGGTCTGTATGAGTCAGTGTAATCGCTTTGTTCCCGTCATTATCAGATAGGTTTAGAAGCTTAGAAAAAGAACCGCCGGCACAAGTTAATGAGAAAGACGCTTGTATTGCACCAGAGAAATTTACATCTGCTCCTGTCTCACAAGTACCAGTCATAGTTAAACTGGACTGATGATACGAATTGGCCGCAGGAGTAGAAATAGCTATAGATGGTGCAATTGAATCAATTTCAAAAGTGTTTGATGTCGCTGTTGCTGAGTTTCCTGCAAGGTCAGTAAAATTAACTCTAAATCTAGCAGTAGTTACATTTAACGAAGGAAGAGTGTAGTTCACATTAAAAGCTTGAGTTGTAAGTGGCCCATTAAGTGAAGTCTTCGATGCAACACCATTCGACCAGACTGAGCCATTATAAAAATCAACACTAAATGATTGCGCTGTGCTTGTGTTAACTTCAGTCATTGTCCATTGAACATTATAAGTAGCGCCGCCTTTTTGAATTGATGGAGTTGTTATGGCCAATGTCGGTGCCACAGTATCGTAATAAATGGCCATATTTGTCGAGGCCAATGAGACGTTACCGTTAGGATCTTTGGCCCAAGCTTTTACGGTCTTAGTTCCATTTCCAGTGCTAAAAGTATAAGTGAGGGCCGAAGCCGTTGCTGTACATGCTTGCCAACCAGCAGCTCCGGCCGCTGGCTTAGTTCCTTCATTAAAAAAGATAAATGGAGTGTCGGTACAGCTACTTGCTGTGAAGGTCGCAGCGGTACTCGATGTATACTGAGCACTAGATCTTGCCACAGATGGAGCTGAAGGAGGAGTTAGGTCTGTAACAGTAAAGCTAACAGTCTTCGTTGAAATAGCATCAATAACAGAGTCATTGGCGATATAAGTAAATGAATCAGCTCCATTATAATTTGTGTTAGCGGTATAAGTACAAGTTACGTCATTTAAGTATCCCGCTCCTGTAATACAATTTGAAAGAGTACCATTTGATGGAGAAGAGATCACTTTATATGAAATCGTTTGTGCTGGAATATCTATGTCAGTAGCGCCAGATAAAGTGAAGTTATGAGCGGTATTATCATTTACATTAAATGACTGATTGCCGACCATGACCGGTCTATCATTAACTGGATTCACGGTAATAGTAACCGTTGCTGTATTTGAATCAACTGTTCCGTCATTAGATTTGTAAGTGAAGGAGTCAGAACCGTTATAGTTAGCGCTAGGAGTATAGGTACAGGCCGTGGAAGCGCCGCCTGTACAGCTTAGAGTTCCATTAGATGTAGTTGAAACAACTGAATAAGTTTGAGCATCACCATCCACATCAGTTGCCGCTCCAATATTAAAATTAAGGACGGTATCTTCATTAGTCGACTTTGATTGAGCCGCAGTAAGTGTTGGAGCATCGTTAACAGGATTGATAGTGATATTTACTGTCGCCGTATTTGAATTGGCAGTTCCGTCATTAGATCTATAAGTAAATGAATCTGACCCGTTGAAATTTAGATTAGGAGTATAAGTACAGGCCGTGGAAGCGCCGCCGGTACAGCTTAGAGTTCCATTAGATGTAGTTGAAACAACTGAATAAGTTTGAGCATCCCCATCAACATCGGTTGCTGCTCCTACATTAAAGTTAAGCACTGTATCTTCGTTTGTTGATTTGGCCTGAACACTTGTTACAGTTGGAGCATCATTGACTGCATTAACTGTAATATTAACGGTGGCGGTATTTGAATCTACAGTTCCGTCATTAGATTTATAAGTGAATGAATCTGATCCGTTAAAATTTAGATTAGGTGTATAAGTACAGGCCGTGGAAGCACCGCCGGTACAGCTTAGAGTTCCATTAGATGTAGTTGAAACAACGGAATAAGTTTGAGCATCCCCGTCAACATCAGTTGCCGCGCCAAAGTTAAAATTAAGCACAGTATCTTCGTTTGTTGCTTGGGCCTGAACACTTGTTAAAGTTGGAGCATCATTTATAGCATTGATTGTAAAATTAACCGTTGCGATATTTGAATCTAAAGAGCCATCGTTAACTTTATATGTGAAAGAATCAGAACCATTATAATTTAAATTAGGAGTGTAGGTACAAGTTTGTGAAGCACCGCCGGTACAGCTTAATCCACCATTAGTTGGAGTTGAAACAACAATATATGTAAGAGGATCAGACTCAACATCTGATCCAGCGCCAAGTAGAAAGATTTTTGCATTATCCTCATCTGTTGACTGGGCCTGAGTGCTTGTTACTGTAGGCGCATCGTTAACAGCAGTTACTGTTATATTAACGGTAGCGGTATTTGAATCGGCAGTTCCGTCATTTGATTTATAGGTAAAAGAATCAGAGCCGTTGTAATTAAGATTAGGTGTATAAGTACAGGCCGTGGAAGCACCGCCGGTACAGCTTAGAGTTCCATTAGATGTAGTTGTAACAACGGAATAAGTTTGAGCATCGCCATCTACATCACTTGCGGTTCCAACATTAAAGTTTAAAACGGTATCTTCGTTTGTTGCTTGGGCCTGAACACTTGTCACAGTAGGTGCGTCATTTATAGAATTCACGGTTATATTTACGGTCGCTGTATTTGAATCAAGAGATCCATCATTTGATTTATAAGTGAATGAATCAGAGCCGTTATAATTAAGATTAGGAGTATAAGTACAAGCGGTCGAAGCACCGCCAGTACAGCTTAAAGTACCATTAGATGTAGTTGATACAACGGAATATGTTTGAGCATCTCCGTCAACATCTGATGCTGTTCCAAGATTGAAATTCAAAGCAGTATCTTCATCAGTTGACTGAGCTTGAACGCTGGTCACTGTCGGAGCATCATTGACTGCATTTACTGTGATATTAACAGTTGCCGTGTTTGAATCGGCAGTTCCATCATTAGATTTATAGGTAAATGAATCAGCTCCATTAAAATTTAAACTTGGAGTATATGTACAAGAAGTAGAAGCACCGCCGGTACAAGTTAGTGTTCCATTAGAAGCTGTCGATACAATTGAGTAAGTTTGAGCATCGCCATCTATATCTGTAGCCGAGCCAAGATTGAAACTTAAAAGAGTATCTTCATTTGTCGCTTGGGCCTGAACACTAGTTACAGTCGGAGCGTCATTGACAGCAACAACAGTAATATTAACAGTGGCGGTATTTGAATCTAGAGCACCATCATTAGATTTATAAGTAAATGAATCAGAGCCGTTGTAATTAAGATTAGGTGTATAAGTACAAGTGGTCGAAGCACCGCCAGTACAAGTTAATGTCCCATTAGATGTAGTTGAGACAACCGAATAAGTTTGAGCATCACCGTCAACGTCAGTTGCTGCTCCTACATTAAAGTTAAGCACTGTATCTTCGTTTGTTGATTGGGCCTGAACGCTTGTTACAGTCGGAGCATCATTAACAGCGTTGATTGTGATATTAACAGTTGCGGTATTTGAATCAAGAGCCCCGTCATTAGCTTTATAAGTAAATGAATCAGAGCCATTATAATTTAGATTTGGGGTATAGGTACATGCCGTAGAAGCTCCCCCTGTACAGTTAAGAGTTCCATTTGATGTTGTTGAGACCACTGAATAAGTAAGTGGGTCTGATTCAATATC
>JAIBDQ010000180.1 GCA_024686135.1 Halobacteriovorax sp.
TTTAACTCGTCTCTAATTTCATGAAGAACCCATTTATCTTCATTCTTTGCTGTTTTTAGGTTCACCTGAACTTCACCTAAATAGTGATTTCTTGAAAGAACCTGAGCCAACTTGGTAGAGCCTTCTTCATAAGGGAGCTTTGTAAAACTTTGGGTATGGGCCCCAAGTACCCAATCTATCTGAGGAAACTTTTTAACTAAGTTTTGATCATTTGGCATGCCCGAATGGGAGAGAAGAACTAGTCTATGTTTATTGTTTTTTGAGTCGTACCCTATTTTCTTAAGCTCTTCTAGAATGATCGGCATAGCAATCGAAGGGGCTGTAAAATGACCCGACATTCTTGTGGTTGTAATTGAAGGATCGACCATTCCAATCATAAAAACTTTTGAGTCGTCTCCTTCAAAAACAACGATCCTCTTATGGGGTAAAAGGTTAGGGTTTACCAAGTTTGAAATAAGAAGTTTGTATTTTGATCCTTTAAGTAGTGCTTTAAGAAAGTCTATGCCTAGGGCCAGATCCTGATCACCGGGTACAAAGTACTTAAGCCCCAGCTTATCCATACCATCAGATAAATTCTTAGCCCCAAAAGTAAAACTATCTTTCATTGTTGGTGGTAAATTTGGAGAAGGAAATAAAAGGTCCCCAGTATCTAGTAGATAAACCTCACCATTTGACTTTAGTTCATTAAGCTTACCGGCCACTTGGGGAAGCCCGCCAAGTGGAAAATGGCGACATCCACAGGGATGGGTTTCACCGTTAATATTATGGCTAAATACGAGATGCAAATTATCTTTTTCAACTTCAATGGAATCGTAAAATGGATTTGAGGGCTTAGATTTAAAGCAAGAGGTAATACTTATAATTAAAATCAAAAAAGCGATTATTCGCATATTGTTCCTTAGAGTTTCTTTAGAATACCTTTTGCTTCCTTAGCCTGTTTTGCTTTAGGGAACCTAGAAATTAATTCGTTAAGAGTCTGTTTTGCTTCTTCTTTCTTTTTTAATCTATTAAAAGACTTCCCTAGAAAGAGAAGACCATTTTTATTGTATCCGCTCTTAGGATAATCCGTAAAAAGTTTTGAGAAATAGATGAGAACTTGATCATCCTCTTTTAAGATATAAAGACTCATTCCTAAATTGTGTAGCGTTCTAGCACGTTTAGAACCTTTAACTTTTTTCTTCTCAATCAAATCTTGGAGCATTCCTTTAGCCGTTTTATAGTGTCCTTTCTTATAAGCTGCCATGGCAGCATCATATTCAGAAAGCTTCTTCTTTGGCTTGGTCTTAGAAATTTTAGTTAGACTTTTGAGGACTTTATCTAAATATACTTTTTGATCTTCGAGAGACTTTTTAATTTGAGTTATATCAGTATTTAATGTTTTGTTATTTTCTTCTATTACGAGGAGCTTTGCTTTTAGTTCATCGATTTGATTTTGAGTAGTGGTTTGCCTTTGATGACCACTTTCTTCAACCTGACCTGTAATGCTGTTCATTCTTTCTTCAAGCTGTTGCATTCTCACTGTAGCTTCTGCAGTTAGTTTCTGGGCTTCAGAAACTTGTAGATTAAGATTCTCAACCATCTGGCCTTGAGCTATTTCTTCTTGGGTTTTACAACCATTGAAAAAAATTGCCACTACGAATAATGCAAGAATCCATTTCATAAAAATATCCTTTTTACTGAGGAGAAGTCGTGATCTCTAGAGCAGCCTTTCTTCTTGATATAAACTCTGCTTTTTCGGCAAACTTTTGAGAAAGAACAGCATATTGCTTAGCTTTATTAAAATATTTTCTTCTATAAGACGATTTGGCTTTTAAGTAGTAAAACTCTGCTTTTCTAAAAAGTCCGGGAGCTAATGTTTGAGCTTTAGATTCTTTTGCTGCGAGGAATGCAGTTTGAGCGAGTCTCATTTCAAGCTTGGGGCGAGTGGTAGCTAAACCACAGGCCCCTAAAAAAAATGCGATGAAAGCAAGACTGATTAGTTGCTTGAGCATCTTTATCTTATTTTGCTGTTACGACGAAGTTTCCTCTTCGGTTTTGAGACCAGGCACTTTCATCATGACCAAAAGCAACTGGGCGCTCTTTACCAAAACTAATTGTTGAAATTCTTGATCCCGAAACACCTAGAGCAACTAAGTAATTACGAACTGCTTTCGCTCTTCTTTCACCTAGGGCTAAGTTGTACTGAACACCACCGCGCTCATCACAGTGACCTTCAACTTGCACTTCCACAGAAGTTGCTGCTTTTAAAAAAGTTGCAGCAGCTCTAAGTCTGTCCTTAGTTGCAGAAGAAAGAGAGGCTGAATTATACGCAAAATTTACAGTTTGAAGTGGACCTGTTTTACCAGAGTCACTATCTGCATTTAATTCAAGATCTACATCACTTGCGTCCATATCAGTGGCTGATACATTTACATCATCGCCAGTAGCACTTTTCTTTTTAGAAGAACCACAGCTAGAAACAGTTAGGGCAAGAGACAGGGTCAACAAGAGCGTTAGTGCTTTTAGAGGATGTGTCATTTAAAACTCCTTAATTTAGTTATACAATTATAGTTTTCTTAATCATTAAGATAGGTAGAATTATAGAGTAAATTAAAGACCCTTTAAAGGTACAAGTCTGTGAAATCTTTTTATAAAATTTTGTTGCCCGCTGCGATACTAATACTTAACTGTATTACTCTGGTTAATGCCACCACTGTTTATAGACAAAAACTACCAAGTGAACTTTCGGATGGGAATTATACATATGCGTTAGAGATTCAGACTTCCCTTGGTCAGATGGATGTGGAAATACACGCAAAGGAGAATGCTGAGCTCTACGTTAAGCGTGTGGCCCAAATACTAAAGGAAGACTCGCCTAAAATTATAGAATATTTTGGCTATGTCCCATGGAATACTGTGCATTTCGTCGTTGATGGCTTCGTGTCAGATCGCGTTTCTACCCGAGCAAATGGGGCGGCTACTGTTCACCCAAGACCACTAGTTCTTCTTTATACTGCACCCCCTACCGGAATGGAGCATCTTGTTACAGGCGGAGACTGGGTAAAAAATTTAGTGCTGCATGAGCTCATCCATATACTTCATTTAGACCAAACAGCAGGCTTTATAAAATTTCTTAGATATTTATTTGGATCGGATGGAAAACTTGGCGGAGTAATTCCTAACTGGTTTGCCGAAGGCGTCGCTACATGGGGTGAAGCTGGGTTTACAAATGGAGGAAGGCTTAGTCGTTCTCTTTTTAGATACGAATATAAAAATAGAATTTTAACTGAGGGAACTTGTTCGTCTACAGCTTGCCTAGATAATACAAAACACTATCCAGGACCTGGATCGAGGTATTGGTATGGTTCTCATTTTTTAAAATGGATTGAAGATAAAAAAATAGGAAGCATGGCCTGCTTAGTTAAAAATAATTCTGACAATATCCCCGGATTTCTTCATTGGGCCTTTAGGGATTGTGTAGGGGAGGACTATCAAGTTCTTTTTGATCAATACTTTGATGAAACTAAATCTGAGCTCTCTAAATCTCTTTTAGAGTTTAGAAAATCGAATCGGATCAAAGGCCTTGGGCATATTCCTTTAAAGAATAAAGAATACCTCCTGTTCTCTGATGGAGTTACTTTAAAGAATGATAAACTTTTTCTTGGGATGCTTGATGATGAAAAAAATAATCAACTGAAGGTGATAGACCTTAAAAAGAAAAAACAAGAAAATATTAGAATAGAAGATATTATTGAGGCTGTTCTTCCGGCCACGGCGGAGTCTGGGATTATCTTAAAAACATTTAGGGAATATCCTTCTCGTAACCCAAGCTATTGGAAACTTTACGATCCAATAAAGAGAAAAATAATTAAGGATTTTGAATGGTCAGAGCCAAGATACTTGTTTCAACTAAAAGGAAGGCTTATTGGCCTTATTTATGAAAAAACAGTTTGGGAGGTTTGGGAATCAAAAAATGGTAAAAAAGAAAAGCTTTTTGACCTCCCACCAATGACTAACGTTTTTAATCCCGAAGTTATAGAGAGAGATGGAAAGTCTTTTATTAGCTATCGCTTTCACGATTATTCTCAAACACCGGCTCATGAATACTTAAGAGTTGATCTAGATACGGGAAAAGAAGAAGTTCTCTTTCAAAGCGAGGAATCCTTAGAAGTTATCGGTTCTTGTGGAACAAGAAGAATTCTTCGTGCCAATGAAAAGAACTACTCTTTAAATATTAGAAATGGATATGTTTCAAATCTACCAGAAGGTTTTAATGATTTCTCCTATATAACAGGAAATAAAGACTACTCAGTTGTGCTCTTTGAACAAGATCCCAAAAGAATCTATTTTAAAAAGAAGAGCTGTCAAAATTGGATTGATGAAAATACAGGAATCGAGATTAAGAGGGGGCCAGACTCCACTGCTGCGATAAACAAAAACTATATCGAAGATAAAAGCTCTTATCCTGAATGGGACCATTATCTGCCACATCGCTGGGGGCTAGGGGCCACCTTCGGAGGGTCCACCGATGGTGCAACACTCTCTTCTTCTATTAATGACCCGGCAGGGATTCATTCAATAGGCGGAACAGTTAAAAAATATTTTGATATTGATGAGGTAGGAAGCGCAGTTGATTACTCACATAGTAATAATTATTTTGATTTTGGCTCAAGTTACACAAAAGGATTTATTACCTCAAATATTAAACAGGCTCCAGATTCGATAGAGTCTTCAAGTGCGTATTTAAAAGATGACTATGTTAATGGATGGTTTAAGTTTGTGCCGACACTTTTTTATGCACAGGGCAGTACTTCAGACTTTGTTTCAAATAGAAAGTATAGGAAATATTTAGGAAGGCTTTACTTTGAAACGACTAATGTTCATCGAGACGACCTCTTAAGGTCAGCCAGTTTTCAAGTAAGTGTTTCTAAAAATAACACAATAGGAAGACTTAACTATCTAGGCTATAGATCTAAGGTTTATTTTAAGCTTCATCCAAGTTACTCATTTGATATAAAACTCAAAGGAACTTTTGAAAAATTAGATAAAAATGACCTCGGCAGTGGAGTTGCCTATGGAGGAGGGCATTTTGGCTCCTTCCATGACTTTTATGGGCTTCAAACCAATGACGCTTTTGGGAATGAGATACATACTGGAACACTTGAAACCAACCTTCTTTTAAACGAGGCCTATAACGGTCCAAGATACTTTCCAATATTTATTAGAGAAATTAAGGCCGTATTAGGCACAAGTTATATAAAGTCGGACTTTATCTTTATAGATTCTGATGGAAGGTTTCTTAGAGATAAAACTCTACTGAATGTTTATGGGGGACTAGGTGCCTCATATACATTCTTTTATAATCTAAGCGGTCGTATCGACTATCTTCTCGCTAAAATAGTAAGCGATGACATCAGTAATAATCCGATTCAACAATTACTTGTTTTAAAAGCAGGCTTTTAAAACAATAAACCCCGCAAGCCGTTTCCAGCGTGCGGGGTATATTTAGAGAGGAGAGAGTATTTATGCACATTCATGTGCAATCTTTAATTATTAAGTTCTTCGTTTATTTTCTCTAAAACTACAGCGGCCACTTCAATTTTTCCGGCTTCAAGAAGTGAGTATTCACTATTGGCCTCAACGAGCAATTCTTCACCATCGGTTATATACTGCTTTAGTGCCCTCGCTAGTCGCTTGGCCTTCTTCTTACTATTTCCAATACTAACCACAGGCTCAATTGAGTCCTCTGTTATCTTGAAGGTCATACCTCTTTCTTCAAGCTCTCTATCCATATCTTCAAATACTTTTGATAGCATTTGGTAACGAGCTTGTTCGATTTTTGCATTATTTAGTTTTTGAATACCTGTTTCAAGGTTTTGCTTTAATATCAAAGCCAATTGAAGTTTAGTGATGAACTCTTTATGGATTCCTAGAAAATAGAATTTTTCAGCTGGATAATCTTCTAAGAAGTCCTGTAAATCGATAATATAATCAACAAGAAGGCTATGGGCCTCGTCCATATCTTGGAGATTTACTTTTCCTTTATAGCTTACTTTCCAATCAACTTCTTGGAGTCCTGGGGCTGGCTTATTTTTTTCAGGGGTAAAGATGATAGAAGCATTTCGAGAAAGACCAGTTTCATTCATTCTTACTTCTTGTAGTTCTTTGGGTGATGCTTGAATTTGCTCTGTTGTTACTCCTGGAAGATTATTTTCTTCAGGACGTAAGCTCTCTTTTTCACAGGCAGAGCTCAAAAAAGCGAGAATGGCTAAAGGTAAAAGCATCTTTTTCATGCACTAATTATGTCAAAA
>JAIBDQ010000172.1 GCA_024686135.1 Halobacteriovorax sp.
AAGTTAAAAGTATTTGTGCCAAAAGATAACGCAGGACAAATTGACGCCGAAACAGGACAATATGTTGCTCCGAGGGGCTTAAAACTAGATCCTTTAAAAGGCTTTGTGGCTTCAAGAAGTTTAAATAAAGATGATGCTAAAGTCCTCTTGGCCAAAGCAGACAATCTTAATAAAACCGCTAGACCTAAGCTTTGGGCCGGGGAGAGAAAAGCTGCTGCAAGCTTGGCCAACGAATTTAAGGGTTGGTCGGAGACAGAGAAGATATCTAAAGACTTAATTGAGATTGAGTTGTTTGGTTATGGTGAATCCTTCAAAAGTACCAATGAATCTGGAAGTACGGGTCGTAGTTTGGATTCAGATAGTGCGAAACGTTTACTTATAAAGTGGAGTCATAACTCTGAATCAAACTGGCAACCAACGACTAGTTTTGGTTGGAAATCCACAGAGTATCCATTAACTGCAAATGGATCTGTAAACCAGCCTACGCGAGACGGTGTAATGCTGGGAATAGGTATCCGTTACAATATGACTAAAAGATGGAACTTCTTAAGCGAACTTCTTCTAGAGCAAGAATATTATTTGGATAACGAGAGTTCTGGACTACTCTTAAAAAGAGTTTCAATTCCAAAACTTAAATTAGGAATTGAAGGTCCAATCTTTACAAAAGGTAGGTTTTCCTTTGATACACATTTATATCTAATGGCCGCACTTCCTAAAAAGAATGGGAATCATAAAGTAGCGGCAGGGCTTGGTTATGGATTAGACCTATTGCCTAGATGGTGGATAACCAAAAAATGGACCCTATATACTGGTTTTAGTTACGAACAGCAAAGTCAAACAGTTCAAAATACTGGCTTCAAGGCAGATAACAGCTTATCAAAAGCCGGTGTTAAACTTGGTGTAGGTTTTCTTTTTTAGTGTCGTTGGGGATTATTAATTCTAAAACTTTGTAGGATCTATCTTAAGTTTCTCTGAGTCTAGCTCTTCAATATCTTTTTGATCCACGATAATTGTTTCTTTCAGCGGGTTTGATGCCATAGGTTTTTTTAAAGATTCGATATCTAATTCATCGTCACTAAAGATGCTCTCTTCTCTTTCAATTGTGAATCCTAGGTTCTCCCAAATACTCATTTGCATTTGTATCCAACAATTAACACCGTCGTGTCTTTTACAGGCAATGGCAGAACTTTCAGATAATGATTTAACTTCCTTTCTTCTTAGTTTGACGTAAGACCTCATTATTTCCACTTCTTGAGGGACTTGTCTTTTGAAGAG
Organism: Halobacteriovorax sp.; assembly: GCA_024686135.1. Taxonomy (GTDB): domain Bacteria; phylum Bdellovibrionota; class Bacteriovoracia; order Bacteriovoracales; family Bacteriovoracaceae. The sequence goes on from JAIBDQ010000172.1 coordinate 1,276, forward strand.
TCTCTCTAGAATAAATAGTTGTTGATCAGCTCTTTGATAGTCTTCGATTTTGATTTTGAATGCAGTATCTAAGGCCATCTTCTTTCTTTCATCTTGATCAGGTTTTATGAACCTACCAAGTAGCTTGATACCTTCTTTCCACTGACCAAGGATCCAAGCCAAGGGTATTGCTCTTTCTAAAGCATTCACACTGTTTTCTTTTTTAAGTAAAGCTACGTTAAAATGACCAAAAGCAAGCTCGTATTCTTTTGATCTAAGTCGTATATTTCCTTTAATATTTTCGGCATTAGGAGAGGTGATACCTTCCACAAATTCAGCCGCTTTCTTATAGTCTCCTATTCGATAATACATAAGACCTAATAACTCTCTAACAATATTTGATTGATAGGCATCAGGAGGAATATTTGAGATAACATTGGAAAGTTTAGTTTCTTTGTTTAGGTATAAACCGAGTTTTAACCAAATCCTCGTTAAATCAATATCACCAATGGCGTATCTGTAGTTGTCTATTTCTCCGCCCGCTAGATAATTTTTATTTCTAGTCTTAAAACGACTCATACTTTCCATCCAGTAATGATCGTTTTTAGTAAATTCCTGAGTTTGAACTGCACAACTTCTAAATTCGTTTAAAAAAGTCTTATCAACTTTTTGTCTGGTGAGATTATCCTGATCTAGTGTATGAAGGGCCATTAGGTTTAAAACTCGTAGAATACAGATCTCTTTGTAATAGTTCTTGTCTTCATACTTATAAGACGAAACGAGATTTAAACTTTCTCTATAGTTTCCTTCGATAAACTCAACTAGGGACATATATCTATTTCTAATTAATTTTACTTGCGAACTCTTAAGGTTTATCTGCTCTAAGTGAAACTTAGCCATTTTTGTGTTGCCGTTAATAAGAAAGTCTTTAGCCGCCATGAGGTGACCTAAGTCTGAGCCTCTTTTAGTTGCCTGTTGTAGCTGGAGGTATTCTTGTATCTGCCCACCACTAAGGGCAGACCACTCAATCTCACCTGTTGCAGCTTGCGCAGTACTTGAAAAACCGAGTAATGCGTACAGGAAAATTTTGACCAAAGTTATTGTAATCATATAAAGCCTTTCGGTTGAAGTACCGATAACTTAATGTACGCGTATAAAGGTAGAACTTTTTTCCAGGATGCCTGGCTAAGGGAAGGAAGATGAGTCGAATGAAACTAGTATTTTTAGTTTTGCTAACAATGGGGATAGCTCCCGTTGTTAATGCTCTTGTGCCTTTAGAGAGTATTCTTTTAGGTGACTTCTCTGATCAATACCGTGATAAAGAAACGGATCCTATTGAATATATATTCAGTCCAATTCCAAGAAACAAAGAGGTAAGCACTAAAGATTTTGAGCATAGAAGAAATCTTGCCCTCTATAGGGGATACTTTGAGGAAGGACAAAACCTTAAAAACTTATGTAAAGTAAAGCCTAGAGTTCAATACTCAGTTGATTGGGATAGAAGAAAAGTTATTAGATCTTTTGTTTCTACTCTTCAATATATTGGTCTTGATGTTGTTCTTAGGGCCATGCCGAAATATGCTAATCATTTTGAATTCAGTGAAGAAGAGTATAAAAATCTTGGGGATAGTCTCATCGGCAATTGGTGTTCTCAAAATTTAAGTTTGATAAGCATAGACCAACTAAAAAAGAACTGGATGATAAAGTTCACTAAAAAGAATGATTACCAACTTCCGAGTGTGGATAATAATCCTTTGTTTCCTCAAAAAATAACTAATATAACGTCTAAAGAGAGAGTTATGAAGCAAGAGTTTGTTCAAGCCATTAAACTCTTTAAAACCTTTTGTTCATGGGGTGGGGATACTGATAATTTAAGATTGTTAGTACCTCTGATAAGACATCCGGTTATTTATTCTTTTATCGCGAGACAACTCTCGGGACAAAGACTTGAATGGGAGCCTCTCGATAATAATGTTGTTATTAGAGAAGAACAGGATACTGTAAAGGTTCTATGTAGAAATATGATCTGTAGAAAGACTACGGAAAAAATAATTGATCGAGAATTCCCTAGAGGTGCAGGTACAAAAAGTATCAAAGAAGATCTAGATCGCCTTTATTGTGAACAAATGAGAGATGTCGATTATGTAAGTAAAGGGCAAGAACCAAAAATTAAAGAATGGGTAAAGAAAATGTCATTTGATGAGGAGAACTTAGTTGTATCTTCTTTTTTAAGTTTGGTTACTAAAGTTCCCGATTTTTTTCTTAGATCAGAACAATTTTCTGATGGAAAAGACTTCTTAAAATTAAGTATGGAGAGGAATTGGAATAATTGGGCAAAGAAGCAAACTAGCAATTTTGCGAAAGATTTATACTATGAAGAGCCCCTAACTTTAGAGTTAGTTCAAAGAAACTTATACTACAAAAATGATAGACAAAAATTTTCAGTACATTTTGATGTGAATTTAGGTGAGTTTGATCGTGCCAATCAAAAAGTTGGAAAAATTTCTAATCATTTCAATTTGAAAATTTCAAAAACATTTTTAAAATGGGCCAGAAATGAATGGAATGGTATTCCTCCAGGACAAGAAAAAAGAAAGCAAGCTATTGTGGATCGGTTTAAAACAGAAATTACAGAGACCGTTCAAAAAGCAAAATCTAAGTTTAGACTGGTTCCATGGAAAGGTGATTTAGAGAATTTGATAGTAAGGGAGCTTCTCGAACAAATAGTTCAATATGTTGGACCTTTTTATAAAGGTGAAACTGGATTAGCTCAAATTCCCATCCAGTTCAATTTTGCACCTCTTGCTCTGCGCTACATAAGGTATCAATATTTGGTTAAAGAAAACGAGAAACGTGATAGTGAATACTTTAAAGACTTTACAAGGCGTCAAGAGGCTAGCGCCAATCTAAATAATCAATAGACCTTGACCTTCTAGGATCAACCACCATATTAAACAGTAGATATGAGTAAAAAACATAGCGAAGAAGATATTATAGATATTGAAGTTCTAGATAAAGAGTCTGACTCTGAAAAGGAATCAGCTCTTGTTGTTAAAGAGGATTTACTACCTGCAACTTCGACATCAAAAGAAGTTACTACCTATCGTGCAAAGGAAGGAGATCCTCTTTCTTTATATATGAAAGAAATCAGTAAAGTGGACTTGCTAACGATAGAAGAAGAGCGTGAGTTAACAAAGAAACTTATTGAGACCGGGGAAATTGAAGTTGCAAAAAAGTTAGTTGCAGCTAATCTGAGGCTTGTCGTAAAAATAGCGATGGAATACCGCTCTGCTCATCAAAATGTCATGGACCTAATCCAAGAAGGTAATATTGGCCTTATGAAGGCCGTCTCGAAATATAACCCTGAAAAAGGTGCAAAGCTTAGCTACTACGCTAGTTGGTGGATTAAATCTTATATTTTAAAGTTTATTCTAGATAACTTTCGATTAGTTAAGATAGGGACGACTAACGAGCAAAAGAAACTTTTTTATAATTTAATGAAGGAAAAAGAGCGTCTCGACCAACTCGGAATTAAACCTGATAACAAAACTATTGCTGAAAATCTCGGCGTTAGTGAAAAGTCTGTGGCCCTAATGGATAAACGGCTTTCACCAGAAAGCGGCGAGGTAAGTATAGATACCCCCGTTGGAAATGATGCTTCAGGCAAAAGTACAGTCGCAGACTTTATTCCATATGATGCGCCGACTATAGAAGAGGAAGTTTCTGAACGACAGGGGGTTGAGATTTTAAAAGATAATCTTGATTCGTTTATTGGCGGACTAAAAGAGCGTGATAAAGAAATCTTTAAAAAACGGCTACTTAGCGAAGTACCACCTTCATTACAGTCTATTGCAGACGAGTACGGCGTCTCTAGAGAGAGAATAAGGCAAATTGAGTCCAGGTTACTCGATAACTTAAAAGTTTACATGTCTGAATTTATTCGCTAAATTCCCCAAATTATTAGAAATAGCACCCTGAAATCGGTTGGCCATAGAGGCTATTCTGAATCACGGGCAAGTAAAGGAAATATTATGTTAGCATCAGAAATCAAAGCAGATCTTACAAAAACTTATGGCGTTAAATACGGTTCAGGTGAAAACGACTCAGGTTGTCCAGCTGTTCAAGTGGCCATTCTTACTCATAGAATTAACGAGCTTAAGGAGCATTTTGGTAAGCATATCCATGATTACCATTCAAACCGTGGTCTTCTTAAGATGATTGGTTCTCGTAAGTCTCTACTTAAGTATCTTCAAAGAAAAGATATGGATAAGTACAAAGGCTTAATTGCTGATCTTGGACTAAGAAAATAATTTTAAATAAAACGAGAGGGGAGGCTATTGCCTCCCTTTTTTTTTATAGTATAATTTAAGAAATGAAGGGACCTGAGAGTCACTGGAATGTAGGGAATGTTTGAAGTTTTAAATCTACTGCCCCGATAGATTTAAAGTTTGAAATATTCTTTGGATTCCATAAGTCTGATCCGACAATCAACCTTTCAAATAACATTTTTATATATAGTCTCAGGCCAATGGATTAGTGGGCCTGAATGGAGAATTAAATGAACGAAAACAAAAAAGTTTATTCAATCAATTGGGGCGGAAAAGAAGTCACAATTGAAACAAATCGTCTTGCGAAGCAAGCAGATGGTTCAGTACTAGTTTCTTGTGGTGGGACACAGGTTTTAACAACAGTATGTAGTGCTAGAGCTATGAAAGATGGAATGGATTTCTTTCCACTTTTAGTAGAGTACACAGAAAAATTCTATGCCGCTGGTAAATTTCTTGGCGGATTCTTAAAAAGAGAAGGTCGTCCTTCAACTAAAGAAACATTGAACGCTCGTCTTATCGATCGTCCTCTTCGTCCTCTTTTTCCTAACGGATATATGTTTGAAACAGTTGTTTCATGTACAGTTATGTCTTACGACGCTAACGGTGGAGACCCTGAAGTTCTAGCCGCTCTAGGTTCTTCGGCTGCTCTTTCTATTTCAGATATTCCATTTGCTGGACCTATCGCTACTTGTAAAGTAGGCCGTATAGATGGAAAACTTTGTATTAACCCAACTCATGAAGAGTGGGAGAACTCAGACTTAGAAATTATCGTTGCCGGTTCCTCTGATGCCATTCTTATGGTTGAAGGTGAAGCCAATATCGTACCTGAAGCTGAAGTTCTTGAAGCGATCTTCTACGGACATGATCAATGTAAAGAAATGGTTAAGCTATTTGCCACTATGCAATCAGAAATCGGTAAGACAAAAAGAGAATTTATTTCTTCGGCCGCTAACGAAACTATG
>JAIBDQ010000117.1 GCA_024686135.1 Halobacteriovorax sp.
ATCTTTTACTTAACCTATATACCTATTCAATCTCTTATCGTAGTCCAGGCTCTCTTCCTTATGTTTAGTGAATTCAAGTTAAAGGACAGTTTGCATCAAACCAACTACAAACCCTTTATTGCCAGTATTGTTTTAATTCTTGTCGCGGCCACCTTCTCTATTCTTGATGTCACAAGAACCTTTTGCGATCCTCATAATCATTTAATTCAAGGACATGCTATCTGGCATTTGTTTAGCGCCTTATCCCTTGCCTTTGCTTTTAAGTATTACTCACAGTTTGATTATAGTGAATAAATACCTATTGGCCCTTCTCATCCTTCTAAGTCCCGTAGCAAACGCTACTTGGGACTTTAAGATTGATCAGCTCTTTAGAAGTTTCCCAACCGGCTTTTATGTAAAAGCAAATGGCGGCTACTCCTATAAGTTCTGGAAGGGAGAGAAAGACTTCGCCTACGGCTATATTAGACCAAATCTAAATCTTCAAACCAGCGCTGTCGTAAATGTAATTAACCCGCATCTAGACTTTAATCCCATTAGCTTTGTAAATCTCTTCGCAGGCTATAGCTACACTATGAGAAACATCAGCGAGATCTCAAACTTCGATTGTAAGCAAGTCATCTGTAAGGCCGACCTTAATAGAAAGTATTATGGTGCAAGAGTGGCCTTGGCCTTCAAAAAGTTTCTTCTCATGACTGGAATAAAATGGACTAGGCTCTCCCTAGAAAATCCAACCTCTCAAAACTTTGCCGACGAGCAGTCCTCAACTATCGCCTCCGCCGGAGACGACCTTTTAATCCAAAAGACTCTTCTCTTTGGCTATCAAGTCAATAAGAAGCTTCTTGTAGGTTACCTTGGGCAGTACAACCATATGAGAAATCTTAATCAAAAATCCAAGATGCATATAGCCCTCACCCGCTATTCCTTCTCAAAAAACTGGGAACTAAGCGCAGGTCCCGGCATCTTCAAAACTCGCACGGACGCTAATAACTTTACAATCCTAAGTCTTCTCTCATGGAAATTTAAGGAAGCGCTCATTCTATCCCACTAGGTGGTTTGTCGAATGCCTTACTTTTATGGATCATAATTTTTTAAATTCAAAGATTAATTTAGTGGCGAAAACTTTCTGGGCATAAGACGTTAAATGAACAAGGTCCGTCCAGATAATACCTGTATGATTATATTCTTTCAAAGGATTTTCAAAACAACTGACTTCGTCGAGGTCACATATGTTTCTTAGAGATGAAAAGTTTTTGGACGAAAGGGAATTAAAACTTAGGTCATGAGAATAACGTAACTCTTCAAGAATTATAAAATGACTCGTTCTATTTTCTTCGACAATTTTTTTGACATTGGTTCTAAAGATATTGGCATTAAAGTCATTAGCCCCTATAAGCATAACAATAAAATCAGCACCATATCGATGAATTTGGTATTTCTTGTGAAAATCTAAAATCTCATTAGAAGTGGCTGCTATTGTCCCGAAATTAAAAAGTTGATAGCCTTGTTTTTCAACTTCATCCCTAAATAGTTCTACCCAGGTCTCCTCTTTTTCTCTAGCTCCAACACCAACGGCATTTGAGCCGCCATAGACAAAGATAGTTTTTTCAGAACTAACAATAGCGTTTTGGTGTCGATCAAAAAGCGTCTTTAAGCGATCCTTCACTTGTTGATGGGTAACCACATCATCAGGCTCAACCAAAAAACGTGCAGTCAGTTCATAATAATTAAGAAGAGCAAATAAAACAATTATCCCATTTAATGTCAGAGCAATTGTCACATTTAGTTTTTGATCTTTGACCCTCCCTGTAAGAAGAAAGAGAAAGAAAGTGATTACTCCTGGAACAAGTATGTCTATAAATTTTAGAGAGACCCAACTAAGAGAAAAATCATTTGAGTAAATCTCATTTCCACTTGAATCTGTAATGAGGATATTATCGATAAATACCGGCTGCTGCTCGCCACTCCCTCCCCATGCGAAGACTAAACCACCTCTAAAGTTTTGAGATTCAAGGAGCTGGCGCTCTATCGCCACATCATTAATAAAAACCTGAGCCTTGCCATTAGAGAAAGTGATTTTAACTTTTTGAAGTCCTGGTTTTAGTTTTATATTAAGATCTATTTTTTTTATAAACCTACCACCTCCCGTTCTTGTGAAAATTAAACTTGGAAAGACAGGATTAACACTAAGGCGGATCCCCTTAGCTTGCTCTTCATTACTCCTATCTAAATAAAGGTCTATAAAGGAAGATGGAGATAGTCCTACATCGTAAGAAAGAATTAATTCTTGTTCTTTAAAAACTCGATTAAGCTTTATTTCGTGAAAGCCACCCCAAATATTAAGATTTAACCTAGCGCGATGAGAGGCATTTGGACCTTCAAAAAAGAATTCGTCCCAAGCACTACCTCCACGATAGTTTTCCACGCGGATATGTTGAAAGTCTTCTAGTCCCCTACTTATCTTATGGTATTTGATAGAATAGAGGCTTAAAAAACTAATAATAAAAGTTGATGATATGAGGAGAAGCTTCAACATATTTCCTGTAATTCTTTAAACAGAGGACCTTCGCTTACAAAGCTAAATTTAGCCTTGTTGGGCTGCAGTTTTTCCTAATAGTACTTAACCCCTTGAAAATTAACACCATGGTCGTTTATTGACAAGCCTCAACATAACTCTCTATATCGATATGTTAGATTTGTAACACCCTTATAAACCTTACCTAAATAGCGCTCCAATTCACCTCTAAGTCCAAGTTTTTGCTATTTTAGTACTATGAGATTACTTCAGTTTTTATTCCTGATTGGCAACATCGCCCTGCTTCCGAGCGCATCGTATAGTTGTGACAAGCACTCTTCTAAGTTCATGGAGTACAAATCAATAAATAAGGGTGACGAAAGTGGAATTACTGAAGAAGAGTTTAACGAGGCTATAGATAAGGTTATCAATACCTATCGTCCTATCGTTAAAAGAATGGGTAATACACTTGTTGTAAAAAAAGACTGGAATAACCTCAAAGATAGTTCATTTACTGATAGGAAAGGAAAAGACAATAAGCAATGGCTTGTTTCAATACATGGAACGAGTGCTCGATATAAAAACAGTTCAAAAGATGCGGTTTCTTATGTGGTTTGCCATGAGCTTGGTCACCATTTTGGAGGGGCTCCACTAAAGAATAATCACGAATGGGCCGTCTCTGAAGGGCAAGCTGACTATTGGGCCTTTAATAAGTGTTTAAAACAAATCTTTAAACAAGATAATAATATAGAGTTCGTTGAAGACTTAAATATAACAAATAAGATGCGCGGGAAATGTAAAGCTCATACAGTAACTGAAGACAGGGCTATTTGCCAAAGAATGATGGTCGCCATTGAGCAGACTTACTTTATTCAAAATTATGGTGCGAAACTATTTGAAAATGATACTAATGAGGTTGAGCGGACCTTAAAAGAACATCCCGAAGCTCAATGCCGAGTAGATACCCTCGTGGCCGGAGCCCTTTGCGGTATGGATCCTTATTTTAAGAATGATAACTTAAGTGAACTTAATGGAAACTGCACACCTTTCAATGGCCCCTCTCTAGGAATTAGACCTAGGTGCTGGTTTAAGCCAGCCCCTTACCGTCCGACTGAAGAAAGCTTTACCGATAAGGGAATGGTAGAACATATTGAAAAGGATCACTACGACCTTCTCAAGTATATGATTCGGACTGAAAAACTTGATATCAATCGTCTTTTCGAAAAAGAAAGAAATGCCTTAATGATTGCCATGAATGCTTCTTCAGATAAAGCTATACAGCTATTTTTGTCGCAAAAAGAAATTGAGATTAATCATACAGACGATACTGGAAATACAGCTCTTCACTACGCCAGCTACCATCGCATGGATGATGAATTAAATAAGATTCTTAGCTTTCCAGAGGTGGATATTAATATACAAAGTAAAACTGGAGCTACACCACTAATGGTTTCTTCTTTTAGGGCCTACCCTTGGATGGTAAAGGCCCTTGTCGATCGCAATGAGATAGATCTCACGGCAAAAGACCAGAGAGGTTGGACCGCCCTCGACTACGCAAAAAAAACAGATATTCGTTCAGATGAAAAAATCGAAATTATAAACAGCAAGCTCCCGTAATCAACTAAGTAACTGGGGGCCGGACAGACTTATTTGCGGGTTAGCAAAAACTCAATCATGTTCAGCAGCAGCGTATAAGGCCTGACTATATGTCTTATTAATAAGAATCCAGCCCTTTTTATTAGATGTATTTGATTGATCAATACTAAAAACAATTAACCGATAGATCTTGCTTCCATTAGCAAGTCCCATTATCTGACTATTATAGAGGTCAATAATTTTTTGAAGTTTTTTTGGAATCCTAGGGTTACGAGCTCCGTCGTTGATATAACCGCGATCTAAAATCGTTGAGCGGGCATTCACTTTAAAATCGGCGACCACATTTCCATGATAGGTGGTAAAGACTTCGGAGACTAATTCTTTAGGCTCTAGATCACCAGTAATTTCAATAAGCCCTTTCTCGTTGACTGCTCCATAGTCTTTAGTGAGAACATCTTGAAAGACTCCCATCCCACGAAAAATCCCGTTAAAACTACGATCCCTTGATTGATCGATGGGGCTAATCTCAAGAGCGTAAAGATTCAGGGGTAGAACTAAAATTAAGAAAATTATCTTCATATACTCATTCTAGGCCACTCGATGGCGTGTGATCAAATCATACTTAAATATAAGTGCCATAAAAACTACTTCAAGTCTTAAACCCATTTTCAGGTAGGTCCTTTGGATTGATCTTTATCGTAGTTTTGGTCATAACAGCTTCAATTAAGCTCCCTAAAGTAATTCCCGAGCCAACCGACAAGGTATTCGTGAGAGCTTTAATTCTAGTGCTATTTTTAGTGGTGACATCGACCCGTGCTTGGGCCGAAATGAAGATTGATTTCAAAGATGCCCAATCAGCTCTTAAAAACCTACAAGATAGAATGGATGACTATCCAAAAGGGATTAAATATAAGGTTCCAGAGAAATTTGACTCTATTGCAGATAGGGTCGCGGCCTCTCAAGAAGCAGGAGAGGAATTAGAAAGAGTTTACAAAAAACGTTCAAGTTTTAATGACGATTACTATAGGGTAAGAAATTATATCGGACCAATCTTCAGTGACATAGAAAGAGTTGCCAAACTTCATAAAGAAATTCACGAAGAGACCATTAGTGTAGAAGCACTAGAGAAATATAGTCAGCGTAAATTCGGTGTCTCTTATAATAACCTCTATGAATTGGACGCAAACTTTGATGATGTTAAGCATGAGTTTGTTAAAAGAAATGCGGTCATCGCAAAAGAACAAGAAGAGTTATACGATAAAGTTCTTTCTAAAGCACAATGGAAAAATGGTCATAGAATTCAGCTAGATCCTGAATTAAATACTGAAGTTATGTACAACCATTTAAAAGAACTCCTTCCCGCTGGAAATTGTGCTTTTTCCAATATTGAATTAGTTCCTCATGAGACCGAGAAAGATAAGAAAATGATTAAAATAACCTTTATGCACGATGGACTTGAAAAGGTCTTTTACCTTGGTAAAGAAAGTAAAATACGCTGGAGTACTTATCCTCAAAATGGAAAGCCTGAAGAGTTTCAAATTCAAGGGGGATATAATTATATAAGTAACTTCTTTCATTTAGATTTATATCCGGACGGAAGTTTAAAAGAAATAAAAATGAAGTTACCAGTAACTTGGGAAAGCATGGGGACCATGGATAGTTTTATGGCCGGTATTGGTAACCCAATGGACTGGGCCCTAGAAACTAAAACCAATAAAGGTTTTGCAAGATACTCCTGTGAAGTAGAGCCTAGAGCAAAAGAGTCTTCAAAGGGAATAAACAACAGTATGCGGAAGTTCCTTGGAAAAGATGTTGAAATTAGTCCTTATAAGGGCGGATCAGGCATAAAAGTTAAAATAAAATATAAGTAGTCTCTTAAGGATAGACGAAAGTCTCTTTTATTAATGAGGTCCTATGAAGTTTAAAATAAGCTAAAGACTGCTAAAAACTGACCATAACTCCTTTCATTTTTTTCGATCGTGTTGATTATTCTATGATCAAATGAAAGGTTATTTTCTCCGGCCCAAGACGAAAGCTCTTCCTTAGAAAATCCAAAATGCTTAACCCCCATACCTTCATTGTCAGGATGAAAGCTTCCATCTTCTTTATCCAAATCAACAATGGCCATTTGACCACTAGGAGTTAGCATGGCTTTAATTTTTTTGATCATTTCTCTTGGGTTATTTAAATGATGAAAGGTCATGGAACTCACCACAAGATCAAATCTCTCATCTAAATTTTCTTTCTCTAAATTAGTTAGTTTCCGGCTAATCTCTGGATGCTCTCTGTCTCTGGTCTTCTCATCGAATACCTTTAGCATTCCTTCCGAAGTATCGATCCCCATCAAGGTTGAAGCGTAATCTAAGAAGTTCAATCCAAAAAGACCTGTTCCACAACCAAAATCGAGAACTTTAAGATCTTTAAGTTCAGACTTAATTTTTAAGACTTCAATGGTATTCGCCGCCAAAGTTTCCATCATTTTAATTTTATCGGGAGTATCCCATTGATTTGCTGCTGTATTAAAGTGACACATTTTTTTCTTTAAAGTTAAGAAGGTAAGGGCAAAAAATGTACATACTTTTAAAGCCTGCCCCGTATAGATTCTTACTATATGAGGTAACTCTCCCTTTTCGTAGATAAAATTTTAAGAAACTTAGATTTGAGCTGCTTTACTTCTGCATTTCACACTTCCTAAGTAGTAACCATTTGAAATTACGAGTGGGAATCTCATTTTGGATTTTTATTCAGGTTTAATATGTGCACTGTTTAATTTAAGATACCTCACATGTTTTTATTGAGTAATTTTACATTAGCATTCGTCTATTTCTTAGGGGCTGTGACAAGTCAGTATTTTTCTATCCCGCCTGGGAATGTGTGCCCCTTTTGGATACCTGCGGGATTTATTTTTACTGCGGTATATTTATATGGCTTTCGCTTTCTACCAGGTATTTTTTTAGGAGCCTTCATTGGAAACACCTGGGCCTACTTTGACTTTCAAAATTTTTCAAATCTAAGTTCATCACTCATTTCGGGGTCCATGAATGGCCTAGGAGACACAGTTGGTATCTTTTTAAGTGTTTTAATCCTAAAAAAACTTAAGAAAAACACTTCTTTAACCATTGGAACAAACCTTTTTCTATTCCTTATTGTCGGAGGGATTTTTAATGCACTTATAAGTGCCTCTTTCGGTGTCCCCGGCCTATTAGCAGGTGGATTTATAGACTCATCAGACTTCTTGGAGGTCTTTGTCACTTGGTGGCTTGGTGATGCAGCTGGAATTATTTATATAACCCCTCTTTTACTCGCGGCAATGGAAATTAAAAGCTGGCCAAAAATCAGTTATATTAAAACGCTAGAAGTATGTCTTTTTTCGTTTATTACACTTCTTGCCTTAAAGAGCCTTGTTATTGATTTAAATCTAACGGTTCTCACCACACTTCCACTACTTCTTTGGAGTGTTTACCGCTTTAAAAAAGTCATTACTCTTTCAGCATTGCTCGTAATTACGTTGATCGTAGCCTATTTCACAAATAAAAATATTGGACCTTTTGCGGGAATGGATAGTAACGAAGCCCTTATACACATGCTCTCTGTGTTTACCTTTTTGTATATTACCGTCCAGTTCCTTATATCAACCGAGGAACAAAGAACTGAAACCGCGGACGCCCTTGAACAGTCTGAAAAGTTTAATAGGCTCTTAATGGAAGAAATCCCCATGGGGCTAGCACTTTGTGATATGGAGGGTAAGCTTCTCTATATAAACAAAGAATTTTCAACAACTTTAGGGCGTACAAAAGAAGAAACATTAAATCTTACTTACTGGGAGATTACCCCCGTTAAATACTCAAAAGAGGAAGAGATTCAGCTTAGTTCTCTTCATAAGAATGGCTATTACGGGCCATATGAAAAAGAGTATATTCATAAGTCGGGTGATCTCATTCCCGTAAGGCTTAGGGGTACAATTATCAATATTGAGGGAAAAAGTTTTATATGGTCCTCAGTTGAAAATATTTCAAAAGAAAAAGAAAACAATCTACTTTTACAAAAAACGTTGGAAAAAGCAGACCATGCCAATAATGCAAAAAATGATTTCCTTTCAGCTATGAGTCATGAGCTTAGAACTCCGTTAAATGCTATTTTGGGTTTCACGGAAGTCCTTAATGACAATCTAGATGATTCAAATTCTCAACAATTGAAACAACTTAATCAAATCAAAGAAGCAGGTAATCATTTATTAGTCCTTATAAATGAAGTTTTAAATTTATCGCAAATTGAATCTGGAAAATTGACAATCAATAAAACTAGCATAAATCTCAATAAAGTCGTAAATGAATGCCTTGATATTTCTTTAGAAACTTCTAAGAAAAAAAATATTGATATTACCTACCTTCAATCCAATCGCGATTATTTTGTATTAGTTGATCCCATCCGATTAAAGCAAATTCTTCTTAACCTTATTAGCAATGCTATTAAATACAATAAGACTGAAGGTAAAGTTGAGCTCTCCTGCGAACTTAAGCGAGGGGATAAATTAGTTTTCAAAGTGAAAGACTCCGGGATTGGAATCCCAGCTGAAAAGTTCGATGATATATTCAATCCTTTTGAAAGACATATTGAAAACCTAAACGAGATTGAAGGGACCGGAATAGGCCTTACTCTTTGTAAAAAGTTAGCTGAGCTAATGGGAGCAAGACTAGAGTTTAAAAGTGAACTTGGAGTAGGAAGTACTTTTTGGATTGAACTAGATATCTGTGATGCCCCCATCCTTTCAGAATCAATCCCACTAAGCAATATGCGTAACTCCCAAAGTCTGCCTTTAAAAAAGAAAGTAAAAATTCTCTATGTTGAAGATAACTTAGCTAACCTCACTATGTTTGAGAGTTATTTTGAGAATTACAAAGACTCCTATGAAGTCAAGCTAACCTCAAAGCCTGAAGAGGCCATTTCAATAGCAGAATATTTTTTACCAGATATAATTTTGATGGATTTAAAAATGCCAAAAATTTCAGGGATTGACCTAATGAAGGAGCTTAGAGTTAATGACAAGCTCTCTCATATTCCAGTCATAGCTCTAAGTGCTAATGCACTTCAGAAAGATATTGTATCCGCTTTAGAGGTCGGTTTTAGTGATTATATCACTAAGCCTTATACGTTTAAAAATCTTGTACAGAAAATTGATGATAGAGTGTTAAATGAGCAGTAACAACTATATGGAAGTCGCCGGTAGAATCCATCACTCTATCAAAAACCATATCCAAACGATCTTTGGGTTACTAGAGTTATATAGCCTTCACTCAGAAAACGAATCTTTTGAGAAAGGTATTGAGCTCTCACTCTCTAAGTTTCAACTTCTATCTTCTGTACTTAGTTGCTTTGAGGACAAACCTCGCTGTGAATTAAGTGAATTAATGGAAACACTTCTTCTGAGCAATGGCATAACCTTAGAAAATATTAGTATCGAAAATGATTTAAGTTTTGATATGGATCAAGGTATAAGACTTCTCATCGCAATTGGAGAAGTCTTTGATCATCTAAGTGAATGTAGTTGTAACGCCCTTCAGGATCTAACATTCAAGGCC
>JAIBDQ010000084.1 GCA_024686135.1 Halobacteriovorax sp.
CAAATTGAAGAGAAGAGAGCTAAAGAAGCAGAATCAAGCTTCTAAATTATTGTCTCTTTCATCTTATAGCGTTTCCAAAATTGTTTCTTTAGATGAGTTTTACCTTTAGGTGAAGCTTTACCTGTAATTTTAGTAAGAGCATAATCCATTTCTTCAAAAATATCTTTATACTTCTTCTTTTGAATCATAGTTAGTAATGGGCTCTTCGCCTTCGAGAATTTCAAATCACCCACTGTTTTAATAACTTTCTTTATGAGATTTGTTCTCTTAGCTTTTCCTGTTTTCTTTTTAGGAATATGATAATTTTGCTTATCATAAAGCATTGCCCAAACCGCTGGAGCCATATTCTGTAAATTCATTGAACGAATATTTTCGAGTGCCTGTCCTCTTACAATCATACTTTTATCTTTAAGAGCATAGGCGTAAAGACCGTTATACTTGTCAGCTTTTAAGGCATTTAATGTTTTTAAGCTTGCCATTCTCATCACCCAATTTGGATGTTGAATAAACCTAGAGATAAAAGGAGCTGATTTCTTTCCTACAATTTTTCCTAATAAAAAAGTCGCAAGCCATTTGTTGCGGTCAGGAAAATCCTTTGCCTTCATCACATGAATAAGAGCCGGTACCGCAGATGGTCCGTGGGACATGGTTCTATCTCTTAATTTTGCTATTTGTTTTTTAGTTAAACCAGGTTTTGCATATTCACTTAGTAAGGTAGCTTTTACACCTTTAAACTTCGCCGTTGAAAAATCGTTGGTAGGTTTTCTATTTACTTCTTTAGGTTTACTAAAAACCTGAGAACTAAAAAGGCAAAAAATAATTAGCAGGGATATTTTTTTCATTTTTCTAGCCTCCTAGGCCTAACCTAACATCTTTTCAAATTCACTTAATAATTCTTCTGCTGATTTTTGGTCACCTTCATTTTCAGGAACTCCCATTTCAGCAGATTCCGAAGCAGCTGGGTCTTCGATAGGAAGATCTTCCGCTGCGCCTTCCGCTTCAACTGGAAGTGGCTCTGGATCATTTTCAATTGGCAATTCTTCAACTGGGAGTGGATCCTCTTCAGCGGCGGGTGGTTCTTCAACTGGAAGAGGCTCATCTTCAGCAGCAGGTGCTGGGGCAGGAACAGAACCTCCACCAGCTTCAAGAGCTTTTTTTAGTTGCTCATTTTCCTGTTGAAGTCTTTTTAGATTTGCTAAATCCTCTTCGATAATTTCATATTCTTGTAACTTTTCTTTTAATTGATCTCTTTCTTGAGTTATTTCAGTTAACTTTTTAGCCACTTCCTCATCGCCGCCACCTCCGGAAGGAACTGCTTGAGCAGCAGCAAGGGCAGCTTCTAGTTCAGAAATTTTAGATTTCAGTCCGTCCACTTCGGCACTATTATCAGGAGCAGGTGTTCCTGAAGAAGCATTTGCAAGTTTCTTTTCAAGTTCACTTAAAGTTTTATCTTTGTCCCCGATGGTTGCTCTAAGAGAAGCAATCTCTGCATTTTTCTGATTAAGTTCTTCTCCTGAAGCACCACTAACTTGAACTGGAGTTGAACCTAAATCCGCAGCTGGAACAACTGAAGGTATACCATCTTCAACATCTAATCCACCTCCTCTAAATAGAGAAGACTTAAGTGCACTAGAATTTTGGATAATAGAATCTAGATAATTTTTTACAACTTGTGCTGGTATCTGATGTTTTAGTTCATTGAACTTTCTACGATAATAAACCCAATAAGCTGCAAGAATTACAAAAAGTAATCCCATAAGCCCAATCGAGATGGTTAAAGTTTCATCCGTAAACTTTGTTAATATCAGATTGATTGTTTCTTTCACTTCCCCGTCCTTGGATAAGCATAAATACCTAATATGATTATAAGAATTGCCTGAATTTACGTCAATGCGGAGGATTAAATTCCTAGCTATAAAGATTGAATACTAGATCAATTTGATAATCTTTTTATAAAGAGGCTTTCTAGAGCAAAATATTGATTTTTGAAATGGATGGAATACTTCACCATCGTAGTCGGTTACATAAACCCTAGCCTCTTCACAAATTATTCCAGAAGCCGCTACATCCCAAGGAGAAAGGCCTTTTTCCCAATAACAATCAAAGGTTCCTTCTGAAACCAAGCACATATCAAGGGCCGCTGAACCAAAACGTCTAAGTCCCCTGACTTCTCTCATGATTCGCTGAAGCGCTTTAAACTCTCCAGGATTTTCAATTCCCTTTTCTAAGGAAAAACCGGTCACAACCATTGAGTCCCTGAGCTTTTTAGTATTGTTTAGGATGAAAAGCTTTTTCCGACTATTTTTTGCAATATTTTCTTTATAAGCTCCGCCGTCTTTAACGGCATAATACAATTCGTTGGTCCCTGGGCGAAAGACAACGCCCAGGACAGGCTTTCCAAAATGAGCCAGCGCTATACAAACGCCGTAATAATCGAGACCACTAAGAAAATTATGAGTTCCATCAAGTGGATCAACTATCCAGCTCCATTCAACCTTTTGGAACTCACGATATGCTTTCTTCTTATCTTTTATATTTAAAAAAGCCGACTCTTCTCCCAAAAAGGAAGCTTCAGGGAAAAGCTTCTTTAACTTTCTTTCAATTAATTTTTCTGTTTGTATATCTGCTTCAGAAACCATTCCTTCAGCATCTTTAGAAGTGATTTTTAGTTTATTAATTCTTTTAGAATAACTAAGAAGTTTTTCACCCGCGAGAATAGCAATCTCTTTAACCTCTGGTAAGATTTTTACTTTTAAGGTGTGAGTCTTCAATCCTCATCCCCATTACTTTCTTTGATTACTTTTTCTATATCTTCATCGGAAAGAGTTTCTTTTGAAGGGAGCGCATAAGACTCATTAAACCATCCTCCCATATCTATCATCTGACAGCGTTCCGTACAAAAAGGTCGAAACTCACTGGAGTAATAATTAAACTCATCCTTGCAGGTGGGGCATTTAACTTTTAGTGTCTTTGTCATTTTAAACTCAATCTCTTTTCATATGCATTTTTAATTTTCTTAAATATATCTGATCCCGTTTCAAATTCCCTGGTATCTATTTTAGAGATGCAAACGGGTCCCATAGTTGAATTGGTTAAGAATACTTCATCCATATTTTCCCATTCTGCTCTATTCGGAGTGAGTTCCTCGCATTCAATTCCAAGTTCTACTAGGATTTCTAAAACTACTTTCCTTGTCACACCATCAAGGACGGGACTTTTTAAAGAAGGAGTGAATAATCTATTTCCTTTTCTAAAAAAAACATTCGCAACGGTACTTTCACAGGCACGGCCTTCGCCGTCTAATAATAAACAATCATCAAAACCATCTTTGTTTGCTTTTTTTACTTCCACAATAGACTCAAGATAGTTTCCATATTTAATACTTCTAGGAAGTGAGCTAACTCTATTAGGGTGAAGAACTGTTTTAAGAGAAAGTTCAGTCACTGGTTTATTTTCAAGTTCTTTCATTTGAAATATCAATTGAACAGAGCTCTCATTTTGAATCATGGTGAATCTTAAGTATTGAACTCCCGAGGTTTCTTTAACCCTTATTAAGCACAGGTCTAGGTTCTTTTTCAGTTCTTTAAAACTATGATCTTCAAAGAGAAACTCAAAAGACTTTTGTAGTCTTTCCAAATGGTATTCCCAAAATGGAATTCTTCCCTCTATCGAAATGGCCGTAGTAAATGGAGTCCGTCCGGCCAAGAGCTCTCTTCCCTCAAAAAGTTTCAAAAGATTTTTTTTAGTAGGCTCTACGCCATTTACAAGAAACACGGGACCTCTAGTTGCTGGTTTTAAAAGGGCATGATAGCTATTTGATGACTAACAATAAAGGCAAAGAAAATGAAGAATTCTATCATTAATACGCCCCTTGTCATGATCGGTTTTGGCTCTCAGGCCAAGGCTTGGGCCTTAAATTTAAGAGATTCTGGATTCCAGGTTCTTATTGCCCTTCGTGAAGGCAGCCCTTCCTCAAAGGTTGCGAAGTCACTTAATTTTGAAATATTGGAATTAGGAAAGGATTGTCTTCCTAAAATGGCTCCCATTCTTCTTCTCATCCCTGATCACGCCCACGAAGATTTTTTAAAGGATAATCGGGGGGATATTGTAGAGGGGACCAAAATAATTTATGGACACGGCTATAGTATTTTAAAAAGCCAGCTACAGTTAACTTATCCAAAATTTTCCCATCTATTGTTAGCACCAAAAGCGATTGCTTCGGAAGTTCGCTACCAGTTTGAAACGAAAGGTAAACTTGGGGCGGTCTATTCTGATGAGTTCTCTTTAGAGAAAGCGGATAAAGATTTTATCTTTGAACTCGCTCGAGGAATCGGAATTACAGCAGGACCCTACCTTGCGAGTTTTGAAGAAGAAACAAGAGCTGACCTTTTTTCTGAACAAGGTCTTCTCTGCGGGCTTATTCCTTACGCAGCACTGGCCTGCTATAATAAACTTCGAGAAAAAGGCATTCCCAAAGAAGTTGCCTATATGGAATGTTGGCTTGAGACCAAACTTATCTGTGATGCCATGGTTAAAATGGGACCGGAGAAATTCTTCAATCTTATAAGTCCAAACGCTTTGATCGGCGGTGAGAAAGCCCAAAAACAACTAGTTAGCGATTCGTTTAAGAAAACTTTGGATGGCCTTATAGAGGATATTTGGGATAAAAAGTTCTTCGAGCAATGCGATCAAACCGACTTTAAAAAGCTTCAAACGGAAGTTTTAGAATATTGGAAATCGCAAGAGCTAAGCTCAACGCATGACTTGCTCTCTAAGGATTTATTTTGAAAAAGCATAATACAAGAACACTTAGAAATCATAAAATTCAAAAAGGTACGGCACCTCTTCAGATGCTTACTTGTTATGATTTTCAAACGGCTCAAATGCTAAACGAATCTGAAGTTGATCTACTCCTTGTTGGAGATAGTCTTGGTAACGTCATCTTAGGATATGACACGACAGTCGAAGTCACCCTCGAAGAGATGATAATTTTTAGCTCTGCTGTAAAAAGAGGAGCTCCTGATAAATTTGTTGTGGCAGACCTTCCTTTTGGTACTTATTCAACATTTGAAAGTGGAATTGAAAACGCCACAAAACTTTTTCAAAAATCTAAAACAGAAGCTATAAAACTCGAAGGAGCAAGACCTCATCATTTAGAGCTTATAAAAAGGCTAACTGAGTCGGGAATCCCAGTTATGGGACATATTGGGTTAACACCGCAATCCGTTCACGAACTTGGCGGATATTATACTCATGGTAAAGATGAGAAATCTAAAGAAAGATTAATAAAGGAAGCTAAGGACCTAGAAGAAGCTGGTGTTTTTTGTCTTGTCCTTGAATGTGTAAAAGAAGATCTTTCTAAATCAATTAGTGAATCTTTAAACATTCCCACTATTGGAATTGGTTCTGGAGATTATACTGACGGACAAGTCCTCGTCATAAATGACCTTCTCCATCTAGGAAAAAATGATCCCCCCGCCTTTTGTAAACCTATTGAAAACTTCTATGAACAAAAAAAAGAAGCTGTCTCTAAATATTTAACGCAGAAAAAAACAGTCAATCCTTACAATGATGGAACCTCTCTTAACCATTAATAATGGCAACACAAATATTACTGCTGGCACTTATACAGAGGGCCTAGACAAAGTTTTAGATTTTAAGGAACTAACCAATGAAATTAAATCTAAAACCACCCATGTATTGATTGCAAATGTTGGACCTGATTTTGAAAAATGGAATGGACCAAAATTTACTTCTATAAGCGAACTTAGAAACGATAATGCCCTTTTAGAAATGCCGATCAATTATTCCAAATCAATTGGTGAGGACAGGCTTGCTGGTGCATACTGGGTATATAAAAACTGGATTCAAACAAAAAAAGCTAATCGGGTCATGCTTATTGATGCTGGTACTTTTACCACCCTAGACCTTATTACCAATGATGGTTTTGAGGGTGGTCACATCTTTCCTGGAACTGACACTTTGTTAAAGTCTTTTTCAAACGGAACTAAGCTTCCAAGATTAAGAGTGAAGGAAATGAATCAAATAAACACAATTCCAAAAGATACAGAGGAAGCCATTTACGGTTCTATTCAGTTGGCGGAGAAGGGCATGATTGAAAAGTGGTGGGATAAGTTTAGACCTGAAATTATCATCCTTTCAGGGGGTCTTAGTTTTTGGTACGAAAAATACCTTCCTAAGGAGATAATCAAGGAGCCAAATCTCGTGCACTTAGGTCTTCATCAACTGTATAAAGACTTGTCGCATTAACTTTCCATTGCCAATGCCCTAAGAATTTGAAATACATAGCTTTATGCGAATTATCCTAGGGGTTTGCGGCTCAATTTCCGCTTACAAATCATTAGATATTGCCAGGGGCCTCGTCAAAAATGGACATGAGGTTAGGGTTATACTCACAAGTGGTGGGGAGAAGTTCGTGCGCCCAGAAGTTTTTAATTACTTGGGCTGCCAAGAAGTTTACTTAGCAGGAGATGATTTTAAATACCCTGCAAAAAAGACTGATGAAGATCTACTAGGATCCGTACTCCATGTGGCCCTGGCCAAGTGGTGTGACCGAGTTTCAATTGCTCCCCTTTCAGCGAACTTTTTAGCAAAAATAGTTAGAGGTGAGGCTTTTGATTTATTATCTTCTACTCTTTTGGCCCTGCCAAAAGACAAGGCTCAACTTTATTATCCGGCCATGAATACGGAGATGCTAAGTCATCCCTTTACTATAGAAAATCTAGAAAATTTAAAAAAAATAGCTAACAAATTCCCATTATTTGTTCATCCTACGGCGAGTGGGCTACTTGCCTGTGGAGATGAGGGAGAAGGCAAACTTCCTTCTGTTGAGACTATTATTGATACAACTGAAGCTTTTAATAAACTTAGCACGACTAAAAAAATACTTATAAGTACCGGGGCCACCAAAGCCCCTCTCGATTCTGTTCGTTTTTTAACAAACAGCTCTTCTGGACTTACTGGATACTATCTTGCCAAGTCAGCCTTAATCGCTGGACATCAGGTGGTAGTAATAGCGGGTGAAGGAAGTACAGAAAAATTAGAACTTCTTAAAGCGCTTCCCTCATATGAACTCATTTCAGTTAAAACAAATGATGAGATGAAGAGTGCTGTTGAGTCTCATTTCAAAGACTCAGATTGCTATATTTCTAGTGCTGCTATAGGAGATATCGAGTTTTCAGCGGAAGATCAAAAGCTCAAAAAAGAAAAGCTTACGGACAGTCTCCCTATAAAGAAAGCCAATGATATTTTAAAAGGTATTCTAAGCCTTAAGAAACCACATCAAAAAATAGTAGGTTTTGCAGCTGAAACTGATCTAAGCGAAGCGATGATGCTTGAAAAATATAATAGAAAGCCAGTAGATCTTTTAGTTGGAACAAAAGTAAACAATGGACTTACCGGGTCAATAAAAGAAGGCTTCGCCAATGACGGTGCCAGTTACCTACTTCTAAAAGATAATAAATTTTCAAAAAAGAATTTAAGTAAGGCAGAGCTTGCAGACCTTATTTTAGGAAAAGTATTCTCATGATTGAAATTATAAGAACACTAAACCAGTTTGAAACTTTTAGAAATAACTTAAGACCTGGAACAATCGGTTTTGTTCCGACGATGGGGAATTTACATAAAGGACATCTAAGTCTTGTAAAAGAATCACTAAGACAAAATGACAACACAATTGTCTCGATCTTCGTTAACCCAAAACAATTTGGCCCCAATGAAGACTTTGAGAAGTATCCAAGAACCCTTGGTGAAGACAATAAAAAGCTCAAAGACCTTTATAGAGACGAAGAGTTTCGCGGAAGACTTTTAACAATTTTTGCCCCTGAAGTTCCCGAGGAAATTTTCCCGTCCAACTTTAGTACTAAGATCACCGTTGGAGATTTGACTAATAAGTTATGTGGTATTAATCGTCCCGGTCACTTCGATGGAGTTACAACTGTTGTTTACAGACTCTTCAGTATTGTAAAGCCCCACAAAGCCTACTTTGGCCAAAAGGATTACCAGCAATACCTTGTTTGTAAAAAGATGATCGAAGACTTAAGGCTTAATATCCAGCTCGTTCCAATGCCCACAAAACGTGATGAAGACGGCTTGGCCATGAGTAGTCGAAATCAGTACCTCACTGGTACTGATAGAGAACTGGCATTGGTTTTACCGCAAACTTTAGAAAAGCTTAAAGAAACGATAAAGAGTAACTTCTGGCCTGAATCCTATGGTCTTGCCTTAGAACTTGCTGGAGAATCCAAGAAGGAAGGTGATTGGGACTATTTAGAAATCCTAGATGCCAAAACATTACGTGAACCTAGTGAGAGAACTCATACAGTTATACTTGCCGGAGCCTTAAAATTAGGTCATACACGTTTAATTGATAATAAATTAGTAGAAATTAGATATGCTCGATGATGAATTCCATATAAGCCGGGAATACCAAGCAAGCCTGGTCAGCATTGTCTGTCCAAAAATGCCTGAACATAAAACCGAAGAAGAAAGTAAACGTTCAATTAATGAACTAAGGGAACTCCTTCGAACTCTCGGAGTTCCTTCGGCGGGGGAATATATTCAAAATAAAAAGACGATTGAGGCCGGAACAATTTTAGGAACTGGCAAACTCGAAGAAATCGCCTTAGCCGCCAAGGCTGAGGGCTCAAAACTTCTCGTCTTTGATTTTGAGTTAACTTCATCTCAAATTAGAAATATTAAAAAGCTAACAGACCTATCCGTAGTAGATAGAGTCCATGTCATTCTCGAGATCTTTGCCGAGCATGCCAGAACAAGAGAAGCAAAGATTCAAATTGAAATCGCAAGACTTCGTTATGTTCTTCCACGACTTTCAGGTTTCTGGAGTCACCTTGGTCGTCAACGTGGTGGTGTTGGTGTAAAAGGCGGTGAAGGTGAGCAGCAGATTGAGCTTGACCGTCGTATTATCCGTCAAAAAATAGAATTCTATAAAAAAGAATTAACCGGTCTAGAAAAATCTAGAGTCGAGCAAAAAAAGAAGCGGCAAGATAAAGCGGTCACTGCCGCCTTAGTGGGCTATACAAATGCGGGTAAAAGCTCACTTATGAATCGCCTGTGTAAAGTCGATATTCTTGAAGAGGATAAACTTTTTGCCACTCTTGATTCAACTTTTAGAATGCTAAATCCTGATACAAAACCACCTATGATTTTGATTGATACGGTTGGGTTTATATCAAACTTACCGAACACTTTAATAGATGGTTTTAAGACTACACTAGAGTCGGCTCTTGAAGCAGAACTCTTAATCATTGTTTGCGATATTAGTGATCCCCATTACAAAAAACATTTAGAAGTAACTGAAGAAGTTCTCGCTGAGCTTGGGCTTAGTGATAAAAAACGTATAACAGTTTTTAATAAACGCGACTTATTAAACGATCCCATGAAAGCAAAAATCATCCAAAGGTCTGTTCCTGGAAGTTTTTTAGTATCTAGTTTTGAAGAAGAAGATGTAGCAGGTCTTCGAGAGCATATAATTAACTACTTCTTAGATCAGCAAAAAACCTATGAACTTTTTGTTCCTTACGATGAAGGACAGGCCCATGCTGTTGTGGTTTCTAAGGCCAATGTGATGGCCACTTCCAACCATGAAACAGGTATCTTCTATCGAATAAAAATTCCAGATTTTATCTTCGGTGGACTTGGACTTAGTCCCTTTATCCTTGCTCCGAATGACCCTATTTTAGATGAGATAGAGGTATAAAGTACTGTTATTACGTTCATTTTTCGTCACCATTTCTTATTTTACGACGCGACGAATAAAAACTTTTCATTCCTTACCTCCCTATAGATAAAAATCTCATTCCGTATTAAATTCCTTTCAGTTGAGAAATTACCGGGCAGGTAGCCGAGGTTGATCAAGTTAACGCTGAAGTTAAAGCTACGTTATTTGTTCGAAATCATGTTGCTGCTATCGATAAACTAAAGCACTAAACCGGCAAGGTAATAATTAACTAGTAGAAATTAAGCCATTCTACTTACTTCCCATTCCGCACTTAAATGGCCCTGTTCCGACGGGGCCGTTTTATTTCTACTTGAAAAACAAAGATGTTCGAAACGCTAAAGCTCCGAAAAAGATAATTAGACTTAAGGCAATCCCAATCAAAGTAAACATGAGCTCTTTCTTCATATAACTAGTCTAAACGAGCTCTAAAATTTTATCTACTAAGTTACTTGGGTCTAATGGCTTTTCTAGGAAGCCATCGATCTCGTCACCCCAAGACTCCCTCTCAGCAACAAAGCCAAGCCCTAGCACCACGGCCTTACCTGTCTCCCAGGCGGCGATTTCTTCTCGCTGCGGGGCAACTATACCAGTATCAAGGATGATTATATCTGGATCAAATTCTGGAATACGAAACGACGCATCATACACAGAACCTAAGGAATACACTTCCCAACCGGCCTTTTTAAGCACTTTCTCAAAAAAGCTACGCACTGTATCTTCTTCGATAATACAAAAGAGTTTTTTCGTTTTGCTCATGATAGGCTGAAGTTACGGAGATACATGTGGAAAGTAAAATAAAACTTCTCGATTCAGAATCCCAAGTCCTTTATGAGTTCGCCCCTAGCGAAATCGATACGGCCTATGCCAAGGCCCAGGAGCTTGAAGAAATGGGAATCGAAGTCACTCTCGATGCTCCAAGCCTCCCAGAAACCCTCGGCGCAACTCTTGGCATGTCGGCCAAAGACCGCGAAAAGCTCAAGTCAGAAATCGAAGACGAGATAGAGTCTCATAATGAAAAACCAACATGCGGTGGCTGCGAGTAGGTACACGCTTCCTTTTGACAAAATCAGTTAGTTGCCAACGATTGAAGCCTTTTTTAATTAAAACTAGCTATATACTAACTTTAATACTCATTATTTCTTCTAAAAAACCTTAATGGTACTTACGAATTTATTGCCACAGACTATTGTGCTTTATAAGTTCAATTTTGATCTTTAAATTTTAAGGATTTCTTTCAATTGGAGCATCTAAGTTGCTGAAAATGACAAAAGGAAGCGTGTACCTATTTTTTGATTGGAATTGCTAGAGCGCTCTTACCTTTCTCAGTTAGAGGACCAGCCTTTTTGGGATCAATTGTGGCTTTTACATTTCTTAGAAGTGAGACAAGTTCAATCTCGTAGTTTTGGGCCATTTCTTTAGGGTTCTTTGAAACTAGTTTTACCATTCCAATAGGTTTAACTTTATCGCTAATCCAAAAGTCGACGACTTGTCCGTTATTCTTTTTTCTATAATGAGCTGCTTGTAAATTTCCAGCAGGAACTTCAATATTTTCATTTCCAATAAAGTATTTTTGTAAATCTTTCTTCTTTGAGAAAAAGAACTGATCAAGCTTAACGCCTTTATTAACATTCAAATATTCTGAGGTTAATTTTTCAGGCTTACTTAGCTCGGGAGTTTTTACATAACCGGCTTCCATACTTAGGGGACCATTATTATTCAGGCCAAGGATAAATTGTTGCCACATCTGCTTTTGAATTAGTCCTGAGGTTGCGAAGTGGTATTCAATTCCTAAGCGAGTAAAACTTGATTCAGTAATATAAATATTTAGTTTTGATGAGATGCCATTGGAGTTCATTTTGAATTCGGATCCCGCCCCCTTTACAAAGGTCTCGGATCCCAATGTCATAAAACTGAAGGTAAGAAAAAATACAGTCGATAATATTGCTTTCAATTAATAACCTTCTTCATCCATTTGCTCTAAAAGCTGAACTTCTTCCTGTCGTCTTGCCTTAAAACCTTCAAGTTGTTTCATTATCTCAGCCTGTTTGGCGGGTGATAAGGCCGGTGCATTTGAACGAGAAGCGGGAGAGCGATTTGATTCAATCTTTTGTCCTCCAAGGTCCTTTACCTTAAGGCCTCCAGAGTCTGCAGTACTTCCATTTTGTGCTTCTAAGGCCCTAATTCGATCCTCTAGTGACTTTATCCTAGCTGAATCATCAGCAAAAGAAAGGGTGCTAAAAAGCAGGATAGTTGCAGTAAGTATGACCTTCATAGTGACCTCGTTTCATCATTATAAAGCCTCATCGGAAATTTACCTAAAAGTTATAGTGTGATGGCATAAAGTACTGATATTTCAGAATTACAAGTAACCAGGTACCTAAAAAATAAAAAAAGGGCCCGCATATGCGAGCCCCTTTCTATATAAGAATTTAACTTCTTAACTGCTTATTCGTCAGATCCACCAACATTGAATCCTTTCAGCTTGTCTGCAAGAGTGGCCGACTGAGTAACCTCAGCATGCCCACCGCCGCGATTTTCAGCGTCGACTGCAGATTTGATTGAAAGGGCAATCTTCTTAGCATCTTTATCAAGAGAGATAACCATCGCTTTTGGCGTGTCACCTTTTTTGATTACGTCTTCCGGCTTCTCTACTCTTTCTTCAGAAAGTTCAGAGATATGGATAAGACCTTCGATACCAGTTTCAAGCTCAACGAAAGCTCCAAAGTCAGTTACACGAACAACTTCTGCTTCGATAACTGTACCAACTGGAAGTCTTTCCTCGATTTTCTTCCAAGGATCTTC
>JAIBDQ010000153.1 GCA_024686135.1 Halobacteriovorax sp.
CAAAAACATTATACCACTTGCTAAAATGTGCTCCATAGAAAGGTTTTAAAAGAAGATTTCCAACTCTTAAATTATTTGAAAGCCTCGTATGAAGAAAAGGGCTTGTTCCGTGAAGACTTTTCTTTCCATCTGATTGGCTAAGGAGTTGAAGCTCTTGTATTTCACCAAGTAAAGTATATTTTTCTTTAGTTAAGATATAAGTCCAATCAGAAGCGATCATATTGTGATCGACGATGGCATCATCAAACTTAAAAACACTTGTCTTGTTTCCGACAGCGGATACATTTAGGTCAAGGGCCACATCAGTCTTTGTAAATCTATATAGTGCTAAACGAACTTCTTCTTTTTTGTTCCATTTAATTCGATTTAAAATCCCAATTCTTTTTTCAATCTTGACGTAACTTTGAGCCTTGATATTTAGACCATCATCTTGGTTACTTAGAGTATTGGAAGCGGCCATATTCATATTATAAAAAAGATTAGGTAGCATTTGAAATTTTCGATAGCGAATATAGGGAAGGGGGATCCCGAGACTTATATCTATATCTAAATATCTTTCGGAATTAACTTTCTTTGCCAGTGCCCCAAGTACAGCAGCATCTCTTTCAGTAGTACTAGCGGCATTTTTTGAAGAGGCTTCAATTTCTCCAAGAAAACTTTTTAGTCCACTTGAAACAACAATATCTATATCTAAGAACTGATCGTAACGAAGTTTCCTAAGGCCCCTGTCCACGATAAAGCGATCGTGCAAGAGAGTGAACCTTTGTATCTCACCCCTAGTCCCAGCACCGAAGGCTTTTTCCAGTAAAAGTGGACTAAATAAGACAAATAAAATAAAAATTAATTTCTGCATCTTTAATAGTATAAAAAGAAAAGGAATTAAAAGCCAGTGAAGCTCATATATCACCCTCATTTATCTAGTCAGTTAGAGTCTTACGGAGTCACAGTGCCCCTACGTGATGATCGTAGTCACAGAACCTACGAGGCCTTACGACAGGAGTTTCCGGGTAAATTTGATTTGGTCGATATCTCTAAATGGAAACCTCTATCTAAATCTGAATTACTTTTGGCCCACACGCGAAGCTTTGTTGAGGCCTTATTTGATAGTAAGAAGAGCAGAGAGAAAGTAATAGAATGCTTTGAACTTTACGATAGCAGCGGAAAACCTAACCGCTATAATCCTAGTTTGGCTAAAAAGGACCTAGCAGAGATGGTAGAAGATATTCTTCTTCAAGGAAGAGGAACAGCCTTTTCAATGAAGGAAGCTCTTACCGAAGGAATCAGCTTCTTTTTAGGAGGAGGTATGCATCATGCTATGGCCGACGGAGGCCGGGGTTTTTGTCTTATAAATGATTTAGTTATCGGAATAAGAAAGCTTCAAGAAGAGAATCTTGTAAAAAAAGCATGGATTATAGATATTGATGCCCATAAAGGTGATGGCACGGCCGCCCTAACCTGTGACGATAATTCTATCAAAACCTTAAGCATTCATATGGAAAAAGGTTGGCCTTTAGATATTGGTTCTGGAGAGGGGCCTTGGAGAATTCCAAGTGATGTGGATATTCCTATTCCTGTTAAAGGTGAAGTGCAATACTTAGATAAACTTGAGAAAGGTCTTACTGAACTTCGAGAAATTCATTCAGAACATATTAACTTTGCCGTGGTGGTGGCCGGTGCTGATCCCTATGAAAAAGACGCGCTCCCAAGCTCAAATAAAATACGTCTTAGCTTAGAGCAAATGCTTGAAAGAGATAAGCTTGTTTATCACTTTTTAAAATCTAGAGGAATTCCCCAATGTTGGGTCATGGCAGGGGGATACGGTCCAGATTCATGGCAGGTTTATACTCAGTTCATAAGTTATCTTATGCGTGAGGCTGAGTAATCATGCTCTCAAAGCTTTCATGGGGAAGAACTCTCTTCATTGGCCTAAAGTAAGTTCTAGGTGAATAGGCAATTAAATCAGAAACCTTTGTCATATAGATACAAGCGTATTTTTCAACCTGATCGGCAAAGCGGCTTTCTTCTTGTCCGGCTCGCATCATAGCCCCCCAGTGAGGATTGAAAAAACTTTGATATTCTTCTAACTGAACTGAAATCTTTTGATTTAATTTATCCATTTTTGAGAAGAGGTCACTTAATTCATTTTTAGGAACCTTTTCTCCATCCTCTTGCCTTTTTAGGTCGAGAATATTGATTTGATTTTCTAGCTCTTCTTTTTCAAGCATAAGCTGGTCTATATCTTTCTGTATTTTTTGAGAGTCCGATAAGGCCTTGATTTCTTCTATAAGAGGCTCTAAAACAAGGGCGGTTCTCCAGTTACAGGTTTTTTTAATTGTAACAACATCTCCGTAAATATGATCACCTAAGTAAAGAATTTCATCACCATCAAGACCTAGATCATCTTGAAGCTTCTGGGCACTACCACCCTGGTAAATCCCATCAGTAACAGGACCAAAATGGTTACTCATAAGTTCCGTTTCAGGGTCAATCTTCAAAAAAGCATTTTTTGCAGTAAAAAATCTTGGCTTTGCCGATTGAGTAATAGTCAGCTCAAAGAGATCTCTCCAAGTTTTATGTTCTTCTAAAAAAGGATCGATAGTATGTGTAAGAAGCAGGTCTGTGTAGTTGTAGTCAGAATTAGTAATAACCATGAGCTTTTTCCCATAGCGCTTATACCTTTCTAAAAGTTTAGCCACTTCAGGGTCTTTAACAATATATTTACTTAGGTTTTTTCTAACCATTCCCTTTAGGCTTCCATCGGAATGGGCGTAATCGATCATGTACTTAATATCTTCACTCATGGCCGTATATGACGGAAGATTTAGACCTTGATCTTTCATGTCAACAAGCTGACCGAATAGAATCCCGTGGCTAATTGAAAAGGCCGTATCAAGAGATTGAATATGTGAGTCGTTTAGATCAATTACACTATTAGAGTAAATGCTTTGTTGAATCTTAAAAGGCATGGGGAGGGTGCCATGTGTGGCCGCTTTTACCTTTCCAAACCTGCTTACCTTTAAAAGATTTCCTCGTTTTCTATCGAGAATAAGTCCTTGGATGACACTATTATGATTGAAATCGAGATTTTTAATTTCTTTGGGATAATTTAGAACTTCTACCAGCTTCTCAAGAACGACTTTGTGGGTGTCCTGCTCAAAGGCTTCTGCATTATATCTAACAAGTGTGTAGTCCATATCAAAGCCAATGGCCTTGATCTTTTTTAAGTTTAATATTCTGTTAACATGGATAGTCATATTTGCACCGCAGTAAGTTTGGTTGGCTAGCCGCGTGATACTAACTAATGGCTTAATTTACGTCAATAAACTTGCTAAAATATGGACACTTCATTTTACCCTGGGAGGGGACCGTGAGAATTGGAAAATTATCTCCACTCTTTATCTTATTATTTCTTATGTTGGCCGTATCAAATTTAAAAGCGGAAACACCAGAGGCCAAAGGCCTTCGCTTAGCTAAAGTCTTTGAAAAAAATAACAATGGCTTTGTTGGAGAATCTGGAAAAACAGAAATGGTCCTTATTGATGCCCACGGAGAAAAAGTCATCCGGGTCATGCGCGGTAAAACGAAAGAAGTAAAGGGTGACGGTGATAAGTCGATTTCAATTTTTGAGAACCCTAAAGACGTTAAGGGAACTAAGATGCTTACTTGGTCGCATAAAAGTAAAGATGACCAGCAGTGGCTTTTTTTACCTTCAGTCAGAAGAGTAAAAAAAATCTCTTCTAAGAATAAGTCAGCTTCTTTTATGGGCTCAGAGTTTTCTTATGAAGATTTAGGATCTCAAGAGATTGAAAAATATAAATTCAAATGGCTTAAAGATGAAAAATATAATGGTGATCCCGTTCATGTTATTGAAAGGATACCGACTTATAAGTCCGGTTACAGTAAACAGATCAGTTATATTTCTAAGAAGTTTAGTAATCCTCATAAAGTTGAATACTTCGACAGAAAGAAGCAGCTTCTAAAGGTCGCGGTTTTTGAAGGGTATAAGCCTTATAAGGTTTTAGGTAAGACGATATATCGAGCTTCAGTAATCAAGATGGATAATGTTCAAACTAAAAAGAAATCAATCTTCTCTTGGAAGGATAGAAAGATTGGAGTTAAGTTTAGTGATAATGACTTTAGAAAGAATAAATTAAAACGATGAAGTTAAGTTTATTCCTAATCCTATTCCCATGTTTACTACTTGCCAGTGAAACTTCAAACTGGGCAGGTCAAGGTGAAATTGGATTTGAATATAGGCGTTTTGAAAGTGATGATAATATTCAAAATGCCGACACCGGTGTGGCCATTCTATCAAGAGTAGAATCCTCATTTGAGCAAGATGCTTACCGCCATGTCTTTCGCGCTTTAGGAAGAGTCGATCAAAAGGATTCAGATAGGTCACAAGTCATTATTGAAGATGGATATTTTAGTATGCTCGCTGGTCCTGAGAAAAACTGGAAACTTCTAGCGGGGTATAAATTATTTAATTGGACGGCTACAGAAGCATTTCACCCAGCGGATCAAATCAATAGCAGAAATTATGATTCAGATGTGGAGTCTCTTGAAAAGAAGGGAGAGCTTACTATTGAAATTGAAAGGTCTCTAGAGAGTGGATCTTTTGCCCTATATTTTTTCCCTAAGTTTGAAGCGCCAGTCTTTCCTGGAGATAGAAGTCGTCTTGGCTTTGGAGCCGACTTAGAAAGGGTGATCTTTGTCGATGGGGGAGATGCCACGACAAATCAGAATTGGGGGATTCAATTCGGAGGTCGTTTTAGTTACACGATCTTAGATGCTGATCTTTCCTTTCACTTTCTTCATCATATGGACAGAAGCTTTCCTGTTATTGGCACTCATCGCTACGCTATTGTAGGTACAACGGCAGTTCCTACGGCATTTCCAACAACTCCTTATTATTACCGCTCTAATCAAATAGGGATGACGGCCGTACTTCCCGTTGAGTCTTTTATCTTTAAGCTGGAAGCCGCTTCTAGAACTTTTGATAATGACCTTTTAATTTACACGACAAGAGGTCTAAGAAGGCCGGAAGATAATACAGAAGTGGCCCTAGGGCTCGAATGGTCTCTTGCCCACGAGTCAGGTTCTGAGACTTATTTGTATATTGAAGGACAGACAATGTTTGGCCCTGAACAAAATCGAATCGAAGAGATGTCACTCTTTCAAAATGATCTATTCATAGGTCTAAGGTTTGCCTTTAATGATCTCATGGGAAAGGAGATCTTCGTTAGCACAATTCTTGATTACGATCGAAAGCATGAGTATTTATTCAATCTAAACTATTCACAGCGCTTAAGTGATATTTGGAAGATTAAAACTGGGCTTCGTTATTACGATGCCCCTAAGAAGACCAACATCCCTACGGGCCTAGAGCTTTATGATGGTGATTCTTACGCATATATTACGTTGACTCGATTTTTCTAAGGAAGGGAGAATTCATGGGCGATAAGCAGCAAGGTGGAGTTGTATACAAACTCTCAAAATTCATTGTAGATAATCCTCTTAAAAATATGCTGTGGTCATTTCTATTGATCGCAATTTTAGCTCCAGGGCTAGCAAATTTTGCGGAAGATTATAATGTGCGTACTTGGTTCCGTGAAAGTGATCCCAATATTAAGCAGCTCGATAAGTTTGAAAAACAATTCGGCAATGATGAGAACCTTGTCCTAGTTGTTCATAGCCCCTCCGGTATTTTCGATAAGGAATCAGTTGAGATTTTAAGGGAGATTACGGAGAAGACTTGGCAGGTCCATCAAGTTCTAAGAGTGGACTCATTAATCAACTATAATTACACCTTCGCCGAAGAAGACGATATTATCGTCGAACCGTTTCTAGAAGAGGGAGAGTTAACTTCTGAATACCTGGCAGCCAAAAAGGATACGGCCTTAGGTGATAAGGTTATGCCTGGTTATCTGATTTCTAATGACGGAAATTCGGCCATGATCTTTGCAAGACTTGTGACTCTTGAAGCGAGCCCAGATTACGAACAAATTATAAAAGATGCCAGGGCCATGGTTAAGCCTTATGAAGGAAAGCATGATCACACCTATCATATAATGGGTGAAGCTGCCGTAAACGATGCTTTTAGAGAAATCGCCAATGAAGATGCCGCACTTATCATGCCTATTCTTTTTGCCCTCATTATTTTCTATCTACTTTGGGTTTTTAGAAGTTTTGTGGCCATGCTATTACCACTCACGGTAACTGTTTTCTCCGTCGTTGGAACATTGGGCTTTTGTTTTTATGTGGGCTATAAATTCACTTCGATTCTTTCCATACTACCTGGAATTCTTATCGCCATTTCTATCGCTGACTCTGTTCATGTGATGGTGAGTTATTATCAGTTTCGAGGTATGGGGAAAAATACGAAAGAGGCGGCTTTCTTTGCACTAGATAAAAATCTTATTCCTACCTTTCTTACAACAGTATCTACGATGATTGGTTTTTTATCACTCTCAACAACAGAGCTTCAACCAATTCGGCAATTAGGACTTTTAGCAGCATTTGGTTGCGGTCTGGCTTGGATCGTTACTATCTTTTTTGTTGTGCCATGGATTTCTAAAGTAGACTTTAAAGTTCCAAAGTTTTTCTCTGAAAGACTTGATAACACCGGTGAGCCGACAGAGTTCTCAAGAGGCTGGGTGAAAAAACTTCATAAGTTTAGTACTCCCATATTACTTTTCTTTTCGGGACTTACTGTCGTTAGTTTTTATATTGCATCCCAAGCCAATGTTAACTCGAATCCTTATGAATATTTTAAAGAAGGGACCTCCCTTCGTATTGGTAATGATTTTGTAAGAGAAGTCTTTGGTGGAAACTCTGGACCGGAAATTGTTATTGAAACAGGAAAGCCTGAAGGGATTAAAGAACCAGCTTTTTTACAAAAGGTTGAGCGCTTTAAAAATAGAATCGATGCTGATCCGAGGGTCAATAAAACTATTGATATTGTCTCAATCATTAAAGATATGAATAAGTCCCTCTATGGAGGAAAGGAAGAGGAGTATAAATTACCCCTTACTCAAAAGGCCGTGGCCGAGCAGCTTTTTCTTTATAGTATGAGCCTGCCTCAAGGCATGGATCTCAATAATAGAATGACTTTAAAAAATGACTCCATTCGAATGAGTTTATTATGGGGAATTTATGATAGTAGAGGCTGGCTAAGTGGCGTAGATAACCTTGAAAAGATGGCCAAAGAAGAAGGCCTAGATGTTTATGTAACTGGTAAGTTTCTTCTGTTTCAAAGAATGATGGATTATGTGGTGGAGACCTTTTTTAAGTCTGTAACGATGGCCCTC
>JAIBDQ010000193.1 GCA_024686135.1 Halobacteriovorax sp.
ATTCTGGCCTGGGTGATAAATGCCTCCCCTTCCTTAGTAACGAGTACCGGTGACTTAGTTCTATCGAAAATGATGATTTCAAGCTCTTCTTCAAGTTTTTGAAGTTGCATTGACAGCGTTGGCTGAGTCACAAAGCATGATTCCGCTGCTTTTTTGAAATGTCGGTGCTTTTCCACCGCAAGTACATATTCTAGCTGTTGAAGGGTCATCGATATCTCCTATCAGTATATAAGTATAATCGAATTTATTTATAACACAGGATCGGCGATAAAGGTATCAACAAAACAAAGGAGAAATGATGAAGACCCTAATCAATATACTTAAAAACTTAATAAAGCCCAGCTTACAGGCAGAGAGGGCCTATCAGCTTGCAGAATGTAGAATTCGTGTAAGCCAAAGAAAAGTAGCAAACGCTTCTTTAGGAGGATATTAAAATGTTAAATGTGAATGGATTAGATCACCTCAACTTAAACGTGATCAATTTAGATATAACTGTTGAATGGTACAGGGACCTTTTTGGATTTGAAGTAAAAGAAACAGGACTTAGCTCAAAGGGTAATCCTTATAAGATCATAGGTAAGTCAGGTGTTCTTTACATGGCTTTATACGAAAATGGTCATGACGAAGTTGATGCCAATCCTCTAAATCATATCGGATTCAACCTTGATAACTTCGACGAATCCATCGATGTACTTAAGAAGAAGGGCATAGAACTAGGATATGGCGGAATTATCGATTATCCAGACAGTAAGTCAGCCTATATTACTGACCCGAATGGACTAGAGATTGAGCTCTCCTCAAACTTTGGAGGTGGATTAAATTAACTTGTTAAAAAAGAACTGCTAAACTATAAGACATGAAAAATCAGGGGAGCCGATTAAATAGAGGCTGAGAGGTGGAGACCCACGACCCTTAAACTTGATTCGGATAATACCGACGTAGGGAGATTACATGTCACTTAAAACATCAATTGAATATTCAGAAGTTTTAACCACCCTTGATTGGGTGGTCTTTTTTATTGTTCTCTTAGTAACTATTGGTTCTGTCATTTATGGGCAGCTCAAAAAAAGTGAAGAAGTAGATGAGGAAAATGAAAAAGCCAATTTTCTAGACCTGCTCTTAATGGGTCGCCAGCTCACCTTACCTCTTTTTATCGCCACCTTAGTTGCCACTTGGTACGGAGGAATCTTTGGCGTTACAAAGATAGCCTTCGAATCCGGTCTCTATAATTTTGTGACTCAAGGTTTATTTTGGTACGTGGCCTATATCCTCTTTGCTTTTTTAATCATTAATCGAATTGAATCTTATCAGGCCGTAACCCTGCCAGATCTGATTGGAAAAATGTTTGGACCAAATTCAGCAAAATTAAGTGGTGTCTTTAACTTCTTTAATGTTCTTCCCATCGCCTACACCATTAGCCTCGGACTATTTAGTCAGCTTCTTTTTGGAGGAGAACTTTGGATCAATATGCTTGGTGGAGTGATCATTGTCATCGGCTACTCTATGATGGGGGGATTTAGGGCGGTTGTTTTTTCTGACTTAATTCAATTCTTCGTAATGTGCCTAGGCGTATTTCTCATTCTGGCTATTTCCGTAGGAACTTTTGGAGGACTAGGATTTCTCCAAGAAAATCTTCCTACTAATCATTTTAGCCTAACTGGCGGGTATCCAATCTCAACCACTCTGGTCTGGGGATTTATCGCCCTCTCAACTTTAGTAGATCCAAATTTTTATCAAAGAGTCTTTGCCGCCAAATCCCCTAAGATTGCTAAGAAAGGGATTCTTATTTCTACTTTTGTTTGGTTTTGCTTTGATATCTGCACAACCTTCGGGGCGATGTACGCGAAGGCAGTAATTCCTGAGGCGGCGAGTGATAATGCTTACCTAACTTATGCTCTTCAAATACTTCCCCCGGGTGTTCGAGGTTTTGTATTGGCCGGAATCCTTGCAACAATTCTCTCAACACTAGACAGTTATCTTTTCTTAGCCGGCACCACTGTTAGTTATGACTTGGTTCCCGAGAAACATAAAGGTAAAGCAGTTCTTCATCATATTGGAGTGGCTTCAGTTGGACTTCTATCAATTGTCATGGCCCTCGTCTTTGAAGGTAATATCAAAACCGTTTGGAAAACTCTGGGCTCATACAGCGCCGCTTGCTTACTTTTGCCTGTTATGTACGGCTATCTCTTTCCTGGAAAAATCAAAGACCGTCAGTTCGTTTTCGCTTGTGTGGTAGGCGTCATTGGGACAAGTTACTGGCGCAACGCAACACATACCGGTTTTTGGGCGAATATTGATGAGCTATATGCCGGTATTCTTTGTACAACTCTTGCCTTAATAATTGGCTTCAAAATTCCTGTATTAAGACGCAATTAACGCGTCACAAGTTTGTGACAATTCCTAAGAAACTGAACTAGTCTATAGGGATACATTTTCGGGCAAACCAAGGAATTTTTGTGAGTACAAAAGAAGATGAAAAACGGGCTTTAGATTATCACGAAGGAATTAGACCAGGTAAAATTGAGGTCGTTCCAACTAAGCCAATGTTAAGTTCAAAGGACCTCTCTCTGGCCTATACGCCGGGAGTTGCTGTTCCATGTTTAAAGATTGCAGACAATGAAGAAGATTCTTATCGTTATACTTCTCGAGGTAACTTAGTTGGGGTTGTCTCAAATGGTACCGCTGTTTTAGGACTAGGTAATATTGGAGCGGCTGCCTCGAAGCCGGTCATGGAAGGGAAAGGAAACTTATTCAAAAGATTCGCTGACATTGATGTTTTTGATATCGAAGTCGACGAACCAACAATTGAAGGTATGGTTAGAACCGTTAAGGCCATGGAGCCAACCTTCGGTGGAATTAACTTAGAAGATATTAAAGCTCCTGAATGTTTTGAAATTGAAAGACAACTCGTGGAACAAATGAATATCCCTGTCTTTCATGACGACCAACATGGAACCGCCATTATCGCTTCTGCAGGTTTTATAAATGCTGTTGAGATCAGTGGAAAAAAAATAGAAGACATTAAAGTTGTTTTTAGTGGAGCGGGCGCCGCTTCGATTGCCTGTGCAAAGTTATTTTTTGATATGGGTGTTAAACGTGAAAACTTTATGATGTGTGACTCTAAAGGTGTTATCTACAAAGGTAGAACTGAAGGGATGAATCCTTACAAAGAGGAATTCGCCGCCGACACCGACAGAAGAACTCTTGCGGATGCATTAAAAGATGCGGATGGCTTCATCGGTTGTAGTGCGAGAGGAATCTTAACTAAAGAAATGGTTAAGACAATGGCCGAAAGACCAATCATTTTTGCCATGGCCAATCCTGAGCCAGAGATTTATCCCCATGAAGTTTTCGAAGTAAGAGACGATGCTATTATGGCAACGGGAAGATCAGATTTTCCAAATCAAGTTAATAATGTACTAGGCTTTCCTTTTATCTTTAGAGGGGCACTAGATGTAAGAGCTACGGCGATTAATAAAGAGATGAAACTAGCCGCGGTTTATGCCCTAGCAAACCTTGCCAAAGAAGAAGTTACTGAAGAAGTAAAAATCGCTTACGGCGGAGAAGACTTTAGTTTCGGAGCCAACTACTTAATCCCAAAACCATTTGATACAAGAGTTTTAACGAGAGTTACTCCTGCCGTTGCCAAGGCGGCCATTGACTCAGGTGTGGCCAGAGTAAAAATAGAGAATTTCACCGCCTATGCTTCTAGCTTAGAGGATAGACTTGGAACAACTGCTCCTTTTATGAAGCAAATTCGAGACCGACTTAAAAATCATGTTAAAAAGAATGGTAGAAAAGTTAAGATGGTCTTCGCTGAAGGTGCCAACACCAGAATCCTTAATGCCGTTAAAATTTTAAAAGAAGACGGTAGAATTGAGCCAATCCTTCTTGGGGATAAAGAAAATATCTTAAGTAAAATGAAAAAACTTGGACTCGAAGATCTAAAGGACTTGGAGATTATACAACCTAATAAAAGCAAACATTTTCAAGACTTCTATATGGATTTTCATGAGCAAAAAAAACGAGCCGGTGTGAGTATTTACCATGCTGAAGATGCCATGATTCAAGAAAACTACTTTGGCTCAATGATGGTAAAAAAAGGCCTAGCTCATACTTTTATGGCCGGACCTACACTAAGTTATCCTGACTGCTTTATTCCAATTATGAAAACGATAGGTACTAAAGATAAGAGAACTGCTGCAGGTATCTTTGTTATGGTTTTTAAGCATAGAGTAATTTTTCTTGCTGATTGTACGGCCAATATAAATCCGACTGCTGAGCAACTTAGAGATATTGCAGGTGACGCCGTCGATCTCTATAAACATGTTATGAAAAGAAACCCAAGAGTTGCTTTCTTAAGTTTTTCAAACTTTGGTTCTAACAATCATCCAGAAGCGAGAAAGGTG
This sequence comes from Halobacteriovorax sp., assembly GCA_024686135.1. Classification (GTDB taxonomy): domain Bacteria; phylum Bdellovibrionota; class Bacteriovoracia; order Bacteriovoracales; family Bacteriovoracaceae. The sequence continues at coordinate 4,410 of JAIBDQ010000193.1, forward strand.
AAAAAAGCAGTTCAGCTGACTAAAGAGTCATTCCCTAAAATGAGAGTCGATGGTGAGCTTCAGGCCGACGTAGCGGTGAATAAGAACATCCTTAATAAACTTTTTGATTTTACAGATTTAGAAGGCGGCGATACTGACATTTTAATCTTTCCAGATTTGAATGCAGCGAATATCAGCTATAAACTTCTTTCTCAATTAGCTGACTGTACGGCGGTAGGACCACTTCTTGTTCCAATGAATGCCACAGTAAATATTATTCAAAGAACTTCGCCAGTATCTGAGATCGTTAACAATTGTATTCTTACCGCTCTTTTATCTGAAGAAGAAGAGCGTGCAAGGGAGAAAAGGAAATGAGCATAAAAATTGTAGAAACAGATAAAGCTCCCGCGGCAGTTGGAACCTATTCTCAAGGTGTTGAACATAACGGAACTTTTTATTTCTCAGGACAGATTGGTCTCGATCCAAAAACAATGGAAATGCCTAGCACCTGTGAAGAGCAACTAGATCAAATTTTAAAAAATATTGATGGTCTTCTTGAGTCTCAAAACCTGAAAAGAACAAATATCTTAAAAACTTCAATTTTTATTACTGATCTTGGAAATTTCGGGATCGTAAATAAAGCCTATGAAGAGTATTTCAAGCCTCCATACCCAGCCAGAAGCTGCGTGGAAGTTCCAGCACTTCCCAAGGGTGCTTTGATTGAAATCGAAGTAATTGCTTACCAATAAGATGTTTAGTAGCAAGTACATATTTGAAACGAAACAAACCAAGATTCAAAGATACTTAAAAAACTTTCTTTTTATCTTGGTCATTCTTTTCTTATTGTACTCAATATTCTCGGCCATATTTATTCTGGTTTCTGAGAATGCAAGTAAGTCCTCCCACGATAGATTTTATAATAACTCTCCTGACTTAATCGTCGTGTTCACAGGAGACGCCGGTAGGATTCCTTTTGCCTTAAAAAGGGCTGTTGAATATAAGCAGCCTCATATTTTTATAACCGGTGTTTATTCCAAAAATAATGTTGATACTCTTTTAACTCCACTAAAAGTAGAAGAGAGCTTTAACCCTGATTTGTTAAAGATCGATTATCTTGCGAGAAACACTTTAGAGAACTGTATTTCAACACTAAGATACTTAAGAAGTGAAAAAGTATATG
>JAIBDQ010000111.1 GCA_024686135.1 Halobacteriovorax sp.
AACCACAAGAATGTCGGGTCATTTTACAGCCCCTTCGATTGCTATGCCGATCATTCTAGAAGAGCTTAAGAAAATAGGGTACGACTCAAAAAACAATAAGCATAGACTAGTTCTTCTCTCCCATTCGGGCATGCCAAATGATCAAAACTTAGTTAAAAAGTTTCCTCAGATAGATTGGGTACTTGGGGCCCATACCCAAAGTTTCACAAAGCTCCCCTATGAAGAAGGATCTACCAAGTTGGCTCAGGTTCTTTCAAGAAATCACTATTTAGGTGAAGTTCAGGTGAACCTAAAAACAGCAAAGAATGAAGATAAATGGGTTCTTCATGAAATTAGAGACGAGTTAAAAGAGAAGCTTTCTCCCAATCCGTTTGAAGAGTTCATTGTGAAACATAAAGAAGAAATGAAAAAAATTCAGGTTCAAGAGCAAAGTACTCAAGGCCTCGGAGACAATGCGGGAGTAAAGCTAAACACGGCAGCTTCCTGTGTGGAATGTCATCAACCACAAGTTGATTTTTGGCATGACACTTCTCACTCCATAGCATACGCCACTTTAATAAATGACAACGAAGAAAAGAACCTTACTTGTATTGGATGTCACAGTGTAGGTTTTCAATCTAATAATGGTTATATGGTTCCTGAAGAACTTATTGTTGTCGAAAAAGAAAATGCTAAAGAAGATGAGCTCAAAAAGATAAAAGAAAACTATTGGGCAGAAGTTAGTGAAGCATTTAAAGATGTGGGTTCAATTAGAAAACTTCCTGTAAAAAGAATCAGAAAACTTTCAAAAGCTTGGTTAAAAAGAGATGAAAAGCATAACGTTACTCATAACTTTGCCAATGTTCAGTGTCTTAATTGCCATGATACTCTTCATCAAGAACATCCTTTCGCTATTCCACCTGAAATAAGCCCAATCGCGAAGTATGAAAAGATGAAAGAAAACTGTCTTAATTGCCATATACCAGACCGCTCACCGGAGTGGTATGAAACTCTAGAAAATGGAAAGGCCGGCAGACCAAAAGAAGAGTATGTAAAACAAAAAATCAAAGAACTCTCTTGTCCGAAGCGAGAATAGTTTTACTCTAAAAACTTAAGTAGTTTTTTCCGATATCTCTTTTCATGCTTATGATATACGTCAATATGCCTACCACCTAGCACAGGCCAAAACCATTTTTGCTCACTTCCAATATTTTCATAAATATATTTTCCATGTTCTGGCTCAACCACAAGGTCTCTCATCCCGTGGATAATAAGAGCTGGTCTTTTGATTTTCGAAAGATGTTTATAAGATCCATAGCGATCATCAATTAAAATATAGGCCAATGGGCTTAATACATAGGTGAGTTTAAACTTTTTCAATTTTTGAATGGCAATATCTTGATAGGAACTAAAGGTTGAATCAAAGATTAGAAGGTCGATATCTTCTTTATGAGGAAAATCAATAAAGGCCCTCGCCATTATATTCCCTCCCAAACTCTGTCCATAGGCGATCAGTTTCTTATGGCCTATCTTTTTAAATAATTTATGGGCATGATCAAAAGCGGCTAGTGCATCTTTATGTACACCCTGCTGATTTGGTTGCCCATCATTCAAACCATACCCTCTATAATCAAAAATAAAGACGTCATACCCATGGGAAGTTAACCAAACAAGATTGGCATAATGACTAGAAAGGTTTTGAGCATTCCCATGAAAGAATACAAAAAGTCCTTTTGGTTTTTTCAAGCCGGCTTTATTTTTCAAATACCACGAATGAAGCCTCGTCCCATCAGAAGCCTCGATCCACTCTTCTTTATATTCGACCTTAAACTGCTCAGGTCTACTGTAAAGAACTCTATCTGGCTGATAAAAAATAAAACTACAGCCACTAAACTGTAGAATAAATATAAATAAAATCAGCTTCTTGGCCATCTGGATTGTCCTACTCTCTCTATTCTTTTATCGAGGTCATTATGCTAGGATAAGCCGGCAATGGCCAATATGAATAAACTAGTTCTAGGTATAGAAACAAGCTGTGACGACACTTCTGTCTGTTTACTCAGAGGTACGTCTAATTTAAACGAATGGGAATTGCCAGAAGTATTGGCCATGAAAACTTTTAATCAAGATGAGTTTTTAGGAGAATGGGGCGGAGTCGTTCCTGAACTAGCTGCCAGAAATCACTTAGCCAAACTCGCTCCGGTTCTTGAGTCAGTGTTTAAAGACACGGGACTCGAACCAAAAGATCTCGATTTAGTTGGTGTGACCACTCACCCTGGTCTTCTCGGTCCACTTTTGACGGGACTCAATGCAGGTAAAACCTTGAGCCTCCTTTATCAGCTTCCACTCAATCCAGTTAATCATCTATACGCACACCTAGAAGCCATTCATCTTACAGAGAAAGTTAACTATCCCTACCTAGGCTTAATCGTAAGCGGTGGACATAGTATGTTTGTCTTAGCTGAATCTTCTACTAAATTTGAATTGATTGGAACGACCATAGACGATGCTGCAGGTGAAGCTTTTGATAAAGGTGGAAAACTAATGGGCCTTGAGTACCCTGCTGGTCGAGTTATTGATGAAAAAGCCAAAAATGGGGATCCTAAGAAATATAAATTCCCCGTGGGATTAAAAGCTTCGAAAAACTGTAATCTAAGTTATTCCGGAACAAAAACGTCGCTTCGAGTATTTCTAGATGAGCATTCTAACTTTGATGACTGGGATAATCTATGTGCCTCTTATCAATTTGCCATCGTTGAAGCTTTAAGATTAAAAAGTACTTTTGCTAGAAAAGTAGCAAAAGAAAAATATGGAAAGGAACTTCCCCTTGTTATAGGTGGAGGAGTGGCCTGCAATAGTCACCTTCGTTCCGTTATGAAAGAAGAACATAATCAAGTTTATATTGTGCAACCAAAATACTGTACTGATAATGGTGGCATGATTGCAAACTACGCACTTCGAACTATGGATGAAAAAGCGATTAAGTATCCTGACTCGCTTATGATTGATGCTTTTGGAAGATTCCTTAGTAAAGATCTTAAAAAAGAGTTTTCAAAACGCGGACCAGATTTTGAGTAAGCTCCCATGGGCCAATAAAGATTTAGGTCAGCACTTTTTAAAAGATAAATCGGTCATTGAAAAAATCACAAATAATTTTGCTGAAGAAGCTGATGTTATTTTGGAAGTTGGGCCAGGCCCTGCCGTCTTAACACGTGAGTTAGCCATACATAAAAAACCACTGGCAGTTATTGAAAAAGATGAAAGGATGAAGGAGTACCTTCAGGATTTTGTTAGTGATGAAAATATTTTTTTCATGGATGCTCTAAAGCTCAATGAAAAAGAGCTCTTAAAAAACCTTGATTGGGAAAATAGAAGGATTTGGCTTGTTAGTAATCTTCCCTATAATGTTGCCAGTCCACTTATAGTAAATTTTCTTTCTTGGTCTTCCATCGATCAAATGACTTTGATGGTTCAAAAAGAAGTTGGTCTAAAAATCATTGGAAGGTCAGCTAAAAACAAAGATGAAATGAGCTCCCTACATGCCCTTTGCTCAGCTTTTTTTGAAGTAAGTGAATTATGTAAAGTAGCCCCAGGTGCTTTTTTACCTCCTCCAAAAGTAGATTCCCTAGTGGTCTCTTTTAAGCGAAGAGAAAATCCAGAGATTACCCTCGCGGAACTTCCTAAATTTGAAAAATTCTTAAGAAGGCTTTTTCAATTTCGACGTAAACAGGTCTATAACGTTTTGAAATCTCACTACCAAGCTGAAGCTCTAGACAAGGCCTTTACTGACTGCGCCATTGAAAGAACCGCAAGGGCCGAGACTTTCAATAGGACGACTATTCAGCTACTCTATTCTTGTTTAAATAGTTAAAATTTAAGGAAGTCTCATGAGAAATCTCATCGCCTTTATGGTGACCTTCTGCTCTTTAAGTGTTCAGGCAAACTATGCTGAATTCTTTGGAAGTCACCCATCAACAAGTGGAATTGGAAATCAGGCAAATTCAAATGCCTATGATCCGGCAAATAATTATTATATTCCTGCTCTTATGGCCTTTAGTGATACTATCACTTTGGCGACTTCAGCTGGTTCAGTATCAACTGACTTTGAGCCCATTTCAAATATCACTATAAAAAATAGCACCAATTCAACAACAACCGAAGTTGGCAACACGAGCACTGATTACGATAGCTTTTTAGGTGCGACTGTTCATGCTACGCTTCCTCTTGGTTATAAAGGGGCTGGACCCATAAGTGTTTCCGTTTTTACTCCACTTGGAAAAGTTATTGAAACTAATTCTGGTGATGCAACTCTTCCAGAGTATGTCATGTATCGCTCTAGGTATAAAAGAACACTTATTCATTTAAACTATGCACACAAACTAACAGATCAATTAGCTTTCTCCCTTGGAACTCATGTTGGTTTCCAAGCAGGTGCCAACGCCTCAACTAACCTATCTCTTAATGGGACAGGGTTTGGTTCTAGCGGTGGGGCAAAGTCAGAAGTTAAACCGGCCCTAGCAGGTATTTTCTCCACGATTTATAAAGAAAAAAACTGGTCCGCTTATTTTACTTTTCAACAAGAGATGAAAAGTAACTTAGAAGCAAAAGCTGGTGGACAGATTAATGACCCTACCGCTGCACTATTTCAAATCACAATTGAATCGATGATCTATTACGATCCTCATATTTTGAGATTTGGTAGTACATTTGAAATTGGTAACTTTACTTTTCTTGGTTCACTAGAATACCAACTTTGGGAAAACTATAAAACTCCTGTTATCAGAGTTAAAGATCGTGGCGGGGTTGTTAAGCCTAGTGATGATTATGAAAAATTACAGTTAAGAAATATTCCGGTATTAAAAGTTGGATCAATTTTAAGTCTTACAGATAGATTCTCCCTACTGGGTGGTCTGAGCTACAAACCAACCCCCATAGAAGGAAATTTTGTCGGTGCAGGAAACTCCATCGATTCAAATAGCTTAATCCTAACTGGCGGTGCCCGCCTAGGGATGAGAATCTTTGGAAAAGATATAGACCTAAGTGGAGGTATCCAATATCACAAGCTTGAAGAAGTTAATGTGACTAAGACCGCAAATCAGGAAAATGGAACTTCCGGAAACAAAATAGGTGCCCCAGGTTATAAAGTAGGTGGTAGTGTTATCGCTGCAAGTGGAGGCTTAAGAATCAAGTTTTAATATTATGGGAAAGAAAATCATCGCTAAAAATAAACGAGCAAGCTACGACTATTTCCTTGAGGAAAAGTTTGAAGCGGGCTTGTCTCTGGTCGGTACTGAAGTAAAAAGCTTAAGAGCGGGAAAGGTCAGTATTGCAGAGGCTTGGGTCGACATTGATAAGAATGGTGAGGCCTGGATACAAAATATGACGATTCCCCATTACGAATTTGGTAATATAAATAACCACGATGAAACTCGTAAAAGGAAGTTGCTACTAAATCGAAAGGAAATAGACAGGCTTCTTCATCAAGTAAAAGCGCAAAAAATGACAATAGTCCCTACTATTATTTACTTTAAAAATAGCTACGTTAAAATGGAAGTAGCTCTTGGTCGAGGTAAGAAGCAACATGATAAAAGACAAGATCAGGCCAAGAAAGATATCGAAAGAAAACTTAAGCAACGAGACTTCAGCTAGGAAAAATTATGTTTAAAATTCTCTTAATTCTTACTTTTTTCCCCTCACTTCTATATTCAGCAACATCTTCAAAATGTCCCGGACAAAAAGGTTATTATTATACAAATGATAAAAGTAAAAGAAATCCTCGGAAGGGAGGATTTGTTTCCGAGGGTGCAAATGTTGGAGACTATGTTTTCATTGCTCCTACTGCCGCCGTTTGTGATAGCGCTTCTGTTTTAAAATTCGCGAGAGTTTATGGAAACGCTGTTATTAAAGGTGAAGCTGAAGTCACTGAAAAAGCTAGAGTTTATGGGGACGCTATCGTTTCTGGAGAGGCGGTTATCTCTGGGGAAGCCAAGGTTAGCGGCCATGCTCATATATCAGGTAGTGCTGAAGTAAAGAATAAGGCCTGGATGAAGGGACATTTTTCGACCCAAAAAGGAACTTATGCTAAAGGAAAGTTTAGTGCGAAGCCTACGCAAGCATATAAAGCAAAGCAAGCCAAATTAAATCAAAAAGAGATGATGGTTTCAAATAGAAAAATGACAGAGGAAGCCAGAAGTAAGCTTCAGTGGATTCAAGGTGATCTAAAGAAAGGCTGGTACGGGACAGACAAAAGGAAAGGTTTCTACAGGAGTTTCTCTTGGAGTAAGAGTGACGTTAAAGCTCCTTGTGGTTTTTACTTAAAGCTAACAAAAGAAGAGAAAACCTTAGACTCACATTGCAGAAGAACTAAACGTGTTAGAAGAAAGCGCTGGGTTCCAGGAAAGAGTGATTTTAAGACGGTTAAGGATTGTAAAACGAGCTTCGATGATCAAGGTGAAAAGTATTTTGATTTTAAAAAATTAAAAGTAAAAACTCATCACGATTTTTCTAGGAATAGAGTATACCTAGATTTCAACTCCTATTTTTTCTATATAGGGAATGACCGTAAAACAAAAGAGTACGCAAATAAGCTAAAAGATTTTGCTAGAAAGTATTGTGGGTATAGAGGTTAGGCCTTCCTTAGAGAGGAAGGGCCCCGAAACCATAGTTATTTGAAGAAATAGTTCGATCCAGCTTTTTACTCTTCTTAGCAAGTTCCTCAGCTTTTCTAATATCAGCTGAGATATACTTCTCTCTAAGAACTTCAGTACTGGAGCATCCTGTTCCAAAACACCATATGCCAATCAATGCCATTAAGTTTAAAATTTTAACGTTCATAAGAAACCTCCTCGTCTCTTTGTTTAAACGCAGACAAATCATATCGAGCAAAAGTAATTTGGGTCAAAGTTCGAGGATAATCCTGTAATAACAATAGGATAATTAGATAGTTAGGGAACCTAAATAGCTGATAACACATAAATAACGCAAAGGGTCCACGATTTAGCTATGTAATTTTTGTAAGTATTTAGAAAAAGGCGAATTTGCGTTTAATGTAAGAACTTTTTTAAGAAATCCAATGAAAAACAACAAATACGTAGGATCCTAAGAACAGAAGTCCGGCTGGTCTTCCAAAGTTCTTTTTTATCAAAGGAAGGGCCATTAAGAATAGTGCAGCTGCCCCCAATAAATACATCTCTACATGAAACTTCTGCTCTATTTTTACATCGTAAAACCCAAGTCCTCCCAAAACGAAAGCGACATTGAAAATATTTGAGCCAATAATATTACCCGTAATTAAATCCGTATTCTTCTTCTTAACACAAGCGATTAGGGCCGTGACCAATTCAGGAAAACTCGTTCCAAAAGCAATAAAGATAGCTGATATAATATAAGAGCTGATTCCGAATAATTTTCCTAGAGCGCTTCCACTAGAAACTAATAACTCTCCCCCTCCATACAATAAAGTAAATCCCAGAAACAGTTTCGCCACGATCTTGAAATCAATCTTTTCTTCAACATCATGCTCTTCTGCAAGATGCCCTCTCTGTTTTTTCATTTCATGGAAGGTATGCCAAAGATATCCTCCAAAGAACACGAGCATTACCCCAAGCGTAATGAGATTCAGTTTTCCATACTGCAGAATTCCAATTAACAAGAGGGTTAGAATAATATGTATAAAGAACTGAAGAGTGATCTCTCTTCTTAAAATAAATAATGTCGTAATTGTTCCTGAGATACCTAGGATTAAAAAGAGATTAGCAATATTAGACCCAACAATATTTCCTAAAGCAATTTCAGGATGACCTCTCCAGCAGGCCAACTGACTAACAAAAAACTCAGGTAAGGAGGTTCCAAAGCCTACGATCAATAATCCAATCACAAGAGGAGACAAACCAAAATAACGTCCTACGATCTCAGAAGAATCAAGGGCAAACTCTGCACCGTAGTACAAAACAATGATTGATAAGGTCAATAAGCATACTTGTAGGAGCATAGAGTTAAGCCATATAATAAGTTTAAAGATTAATACTATCGCAAAAGGTCACAAATGAGAAAGTACTTAGAAAAAATGGGTCTTATAAAGTTTAGACAAAATAGCACTTTTCTTTTCTTAGTCTGTGACGTTTGGATTCTTGGTTATATTTATAAAAAATTCACTAACCCTGAAACTATGGACTTAATGATCAAGGTCGCTGCCGAGCAGCAGCAACTTGATAAAACACATATAAAACAGCTTTATCAACTAATGACTCAAAGCTTAATTTTAATGCTTGTCTTAGTAGGGTTCGTTCATTTAATCAATTACCTTCTCTATAATAAAAATAAGAAGGTTGCCTTCGTATATCTTATTTTCTATTCGTGGACCGCAAGCTTAGGTTGTGCACTTTGGGGACTCTCCTTGCTAGGAGGCCAGTTAGTTCCTGGAATTGTCTTTATAGGCGTTGCTGGAGCTTTTCTCTTTAATGCTTTAGGGCTAAAGGTCTATCCTCACCAAGAAGAATTACCTAAGAAAAATTAGGGACTAAAAATAAGGTTTTTTCGGGTTTAGTCCACTTAGGCATTCCTCTGCGCTTCCCACTTTTAGCCTGCATTCCAGCAAGTGCTAATAAAAAAGAATCGAATGCATGGGGGTTTTTGATAAGAACTTCAAAGTCATGATCATAGATAAAAAGATTTAATGTTTGTTCAAGTTTTTGAATAAGATCAACTCTTGTCTCCATTCCAAGTTCTATATCGTTAAAGTTTTGAATATGTCTTTTTTGTAAAACTCCGGCCCTTAAAAGCTCTATAAAAATTACGGGACCAAAGGACTCATACAGCTCTAGATTTTTTGGAAAATGTCTTTTTAAATAACTAAACCGAGACTGTACCATTAGACTTGTGTTTCCAAAGGAGTCGTAAGAAGAATTGAATAGGTCAAGAAGTTGATCATAATAAAAGTTCCACACCCACAAATCAATTGGACGATTCCAGTAAGGAAGATACCCCTTCTTTAATCGTCTTTTAAATGAACGGCTTAGAATATGTTCGTGAGATTCCTTATGAAAAATATCTCGAGTAAAATCAACTTCATCATCAGCATTTCGTTTTTGTTCATATTTTTTTGGATTTTCTGCGTTTAGCCTCTGATCTTCGACGATAAGTTCAGTAATCAATTCGTTAATTTCTTTAACTTCTGGAACAGGACAACTAGCAATTCCGGGACAATCTAATTCACATGTAAGACAAGCTGGTTGGCTTAGTGGAAAATCAACCACGAGGTCCTGAACGTCAAATTTTTCAATCCAATTACGGACGATATCTTCTCGGTCTACACCAGATTCATCTTTTAACTGTAGTAATGATTTAAGTGCCCAGCGCTCATGCTCAGGGAAATACTCGAGTAAGCAAAAAAAGAATTTATCTTTTCTTCCTCCCTTCATACTCATACCTGCAATATTTTGAGTTGCCATAACTATTACTAGCGCAGTTCTTAAAGTGGAGAATCAATTTGAAAGTCTAACTTTTCCATTCCCGCTTCTGAAACTGCATTGGCCACTAGCTCTGCTTCTTCAGGTCTATGAATGAAAAGAAAACACCCACCACCTCCGGCACCACAAATCTTCATGCCTAATCTAGGAACCGCTTCCTTAAGTTTATTATACAGAGATTTCATAGAAGGAGTAACGATTCCGGGAAATTGATCCTTTCGAATATCCCCTTCCTCACCAATTTTTTGAAGTAAAAGAGCGATATCTCCCTCTTTTAGCGCTTTATAGGCTTCCGAGCTAATTTTTGAAATACTTTGAAGTCCTGATCTCATATCATAATTTTTATCAAAAAATCCTTTATAGACTTCCCAGTTATTCATTCCAGAATGCCTTTGCTCTCCGCTATAAACCAGAGTGATAGATTCTTCGAGAGCCTCTTTTATTTCTTTTGTAAAAACTTGCTCGACCAGAACACCATCGACACTCG